>NZ_JBFUFI010000014.1:0-116797 GCF_056403495.1 Devosia sp. P2_G7 | reverse complement strand
GCATAGGCCCAAAACCCCGGCCGGCCGGCGAGGCGTGAGCCTCTTTCATCTGCGGACTACCGCTACGGGGCAAACGCCTCGCCGGTCCCGCTTCGTCTTCCTCGAAAGGGGAAGGTTCTTTGAAAACTCCGAAGCCGAGAGGCTGTCGGACCTGTTCGCTTGTCGTGATCTCACCCCAATCCTGAGACGCTGCGGCCCCGTCACCGGCCACCCCACTCCGCTCCCGGTTAGCTCCGAGTTAACCCTAACCCCCTAGGATCAGCCTTCGATCGGCGCGCCGTCTGCCGCCGGTTCAGCGTTCCGTTTGTAGAGTGTACCAGACGATGCCGGCACAGCACCTGCTCGAAGACGCCCGTCGAGAAACCGCCCCCGCCATAGCGATTCGCATCCCCGTCCGATTGATGGGCGCGATCATCCTCAGCCTCGTGGCCATCGTGCTGGTGTCCCTCGCCACCTGGCAGGTGGATGATCCGAGCTTCTCCTATGCCTCGGGCGAGCCGGCGCGGAACTGGCTCGGCTTTCCCGGAGCCGTCATCGCCGACATGGCGTTCCAGGTCTTCGGCCTGGGCGTGCTGACCCTCCTTGTTCCGCCCTCGCTCTGGGGCTGGGGGCTGATTCGTCATCGCGTTCCCTCGCGCATGGGCCTGCGCCTCCTCGCCTGGGTCGCGGCGACCCTCTTGAGCTGCGGCCTCTTCGCCTTCATCGTCGCGCCCGAAAGCTGGCCGCTGCCTACCGGCCTCGGCGGCCTCGTCGGCTCGAGCTTCACCAATCTCGCCATCCTCGCCACCGGCGCCACGCCGCAGCCGGTCACCGCAATCCTCTTCGCCATCATCATCGCCGCGCCGACGCTTGCCCTGTTCTGGATCGCCATGGGCCTTGGCAAGGTCACCCTCCCCGAGCTGCCCAAGGGCAAGGCCCGCGCCAAGACCGCCGGCGGCAAGGCTGCCGCCGCGGCCCCCGACGACGACGGTCCCGACCGCGATTCGATCTTCGACATCATGCTCGGCGCCGCAGTGCATCTCGGCTTCTCGGCCCGCACCGCCTTCCGCCGCGCCCGCGCTGGCATCGCCGAGCGCCGGGCCGCCGAGGCGGAAGCCGAAGCGTGGCGCGGCGAGGCGGTTGAGCCAAGCCTCCACGGTCGTGCCCCGTCCGCTGCACCGGCCGTTCGCGCCGAGCCCGCCCTCACTGTCGAGCGCCGCTCGATCGTCGCGGCGCACGAAGAGCCGCCGTTCGACGACTATCCGCCCGAGCCCGAAGAAGATGCCGATATCCCGCGCTGGGAGATGCAGACTCCGCTGCGTGGCCCGATGGCCGCCTCGCGCAGTCCCGCCCCGATGCCGCACGTCCCGGCCGCCCATCAGGCGGCCCCCGTGGTGTCGCCGCGCGTCGCTGCCCCCGCTCCCCGTCCGCAGCCCGGCACCCGCGCCGCCCGCGAAGCCCAGGGCTCCTTCCTCGACGAGCCGCACGGCTTCGAACTACCCGAGCTGAGCCTGCTCACCCCGCCCAAGCACAAGGGTCCGAGCCCCGAGCATGCGCCCGAGCGTCTCGAGGCGATGGCGCGCAAACTCGAATCCGTGCTGGCCGATTTCGGCGTCAAGGGCGACATCATCAATGTCCGCCCGGGCCCGGTCGTCACCCTCTACGAGCTCGAGCCCGCGCCCGGCATCAAGTCGAGCCGCGTCATCTCGCTCGCCGACGACATCGCCCGCTCGATGAGCGCCATTTCGGCCCGCGTCGCCGTCGTCCCCGGCCGCAACGCCATCGGCATCGAGCTACCCAACGAGCAGCGCGAGACTGTGTACCTGCGTGAAATGCTCGCCTCGACCGATTTCGAGAAGATGAAGGGCAAGCTCCCCATCTGCCTCGGCAAGACCATTGGCGGCGAGCCGATCATCGCCGATCTCGCCCGCATGCCCCACCTGCTCATCGCCGGCACCACCGGCTCGGGTAAGTCGGTGGGCATCAACACCTTCATCCTCAGCCTGCTCTACCAGATGACTCCCGAGCAGTGCCGCCTGATCATGATCGACCCCAAGATGCTGGAACTGTCGATCTACGACGGCATCCCGCACCTCCTCACTCCGGTCGTCACGGACCCATCCAAAGCTGTCGTCGCCCTCAAGTGGGCCGTCCGCGAGATGGAGGACCGCTACCGCAAGATGAGTAAGATCGGCGTCCGCAACATCGACGGCTTCAACCAGCGCGTCGGCGAGGCCGCCGCCAAGGGCGAGGTCATCACCCGCACCGTGCAGACCGGCTTCGACCGCGAAACCGGCGAGGCGATCTTCGAGAGCGAGGAGTTCAACCTCCAGCCGCTGCCGTTCATCGTCATCATCATCGATGAGATGGCCGACCTGATGATGGTCGCCGGCAAGGAAATCGAAGGCTCGGTGCAGCGCCTGGCGCAGATGGCCCGCGCCGCCGGCATCCACGTCATCACCGCCACCCAGCGCCCGTCGGTCGACGTCATCACCGGCACCATCAAGGCCAACTTCCCCACCCGCATCTCGTTCATGGTGACCTCGAAGATCGACAGCCGCACCATCCTCGGCGAGCAGGGTGCCGAGCAGCTGCTGGGCAATGGCGACATGCTCTACATGGCCGGCGGCGGCCGCATCCGGCGCCTCCACGGCCCATTCGTCGCCGATAGCGAAGTCGAAAGCGTCGTCAATCACCTGAAGTCGCAGGGCGCCCCGGACTATCTCGATGCCATCGTCGCCGACGAAGACGAGATGGACGAAGGCGGCACGGCCGGCGGTGATGGCGACGAGTACGGCGGCTCGGGCGACGAGCTCTACGACAAGGCGGTCAACGTCGTGCTGACCGACAAGAAGGTCTCGACCTCCTACATCCAGCGCCGCCTCGCCGTCGGCTACAACAAGGCCGCAACGCTGATCGAGCGCATGGAAAAGGAAGGCGTCATCTCCGCCCCCAACCACGCCGGCAAGCGCGAGATCCTCGTCGGCAACAACTCCGACGGCTACTGACGCGATCTCTCACCCTCCCCCGAACAGCGGGGGAGGGGCCTCGCCATCGCCGATCAGGCCCCAGACCTCTCCTCCGCTGACAGACTCGACACGCTATTTCAGCCTGTGCTTATATAAGTCGAGACTGAGATAAGGAGAAGACCGTGGCTTTCGATATCGCCGCCCACCTTGGCGCCATGACCCGCAGCGTCCGCAATCTCGAGAAAGACGGCCAGCCCGCCAAAGCGGTGATTGCCAGTTGCGTCTACAACACCACTCCGGCCGACCTGTGGGACGCCCTGACCCAGCCGGAACGGCTCAAGCGCTGGTTCGCGCCAGTTACTGGCGATCTGCAGGTCGGCGGACGTTACCATGTCGAGGGCAATGCCAGCGGCACCGTGACTGGGTGCGTCCCGCAAAAGAGCGCCAGCCTGACCTGGGAATTCGCCGGGGCCGTGAGCTGGGTCAACCTGACCCTGACGCCGGACGACGCAGGCACGCGGCTCGAACTCGAACACATCGCGCCGATCAGTCCGCACTGGGACAACTTCGGCCCCGGCGCCGTGGGCGTCGGCTGGGACCTCAGCTTCCTCGGCCTCTCGGCTCATCTCGCTAGGCCCGATGCCGATGTCCGCGCCGAAGGCCTGGGCGCCTGGGCAACCTCGGACGAAGCCAAGGTGCTGATCCGCACCGCCAGCAGCGACTGGGGCCGCGCCGCTATTGCCGCCGGCGAGGACAGGGACCATGCCCTCGAGGCCGCCGAATCGACCCGCCGGTTCTACACCGGCGAAGCCCCGCCTCCGGAGATGTGATGCACGCCTTCGACGTCCTCGGCGACCCCGTTCGCCGCCGCATCCTCGAGTTGCTCGCCGAGCGCGAGCACGCCTCGGGCGAGGTCGTCGAGGTCATCGCCGCCGAGTTCGGCATCAGCCAGGCCGGCGTCAGCCAGCACCTCAAAGTGCTGCGCGACACCGGCTTCGCGACTGTCCGCCCCGAGGGCACCCGCCGCGTCTACAGCCTCGACACCACTCCGCTGCGCGACATCGACGATTGGCTGGAGCGCTTCCGCGGCTTCTGGACCCACAAGCTCGCCTCGCTCGCCACCGAGATCGCCCGTGGCAAGAAGGAACGCTCCGAGGATTCCTGACCGGCCGGAACCTTCCACCTGTTGCCGCAATTCCTATCTAGAGGCATGCTCACAATTCGCGACCATGAAGGAACGTCACCAGGATGATCCGCCGCAGTTTTCTCGCCTTCGCCGCCGTGCTCGCCGCCTTCCCTGCCGGTTTTTCAGCCTTGGCGCAGGAACAGGGCGCCGCGCAGCCGCGCGCGCTCACCGATGCCGAGCGGCAGCTGATCACCGAGATCAACGAGCACAACTCCGCGATCAAGACCATGGTCGGCCGGTTCCTCCAGATCGATACCCGCGGCCAGCGCATCGAGGGCACCTTCTTCCTCGAGCGGCCGGGTAAGATCCTGTTCCGCTACAATCCGCCCTCCTACGAGCAGATCGTCTCCATCGGCCGCGGCTTCTATGTCGTCGATCGCAAGGAAAAGACCCAGTACGCCTACCCCCAGGACAAGGTACCGCTGCGCCAGTTCCTCGATACCAAGATCGATCTGTTCAAGGCCAATATCGTCGCGGTCGCCCAGTCCGACGACTATTTCTCACTGACCCTGCAGGACGATACCCCCGCTGGCGTTGTCCGCGTCGCGCTGGTCTTCGATACCGAGAGCAAGGACATGAAGCAGTGGACGCTGACCGAGCCGTCCGGCGCCGAACTGACCTTCTCGCTCTACGATGTCGACAAGGACGTCGACATCCCGAAGTCCTATTTCTACATCGATCCGACCTTCCGCGCCGTCTCCGCGCCCAAGGAAAGCTGACCCCGAAACCGAGCTGAAACGAGGAAGGCAGCGGGCGCCGTTTCCGGCTTTACGCTGTCCCCTCCCCTCGGCATAAGAAGCGCCTCTCCCAAACCAAGGCGCCTTCCTTATGCCGACGAGCTTTGCCACCTGGAACATCAACTCGGTTCGCCTGCGGCTGCCGCTAGTGCTCGATTTCCTGCGCCAGTACCAGCCCGATGTCCTGTGCCTGCAGGAGATCAAGTGCCTCGACGACCAGTTCCCGCGCAAGGATTTCACCGCCGCCGGCTATCCGTACCACGCTGTCCATGGCCAGAAGGGCTATCATGGCGTCGCCATCGTCTCGAAATACCCGCTGACCGACATCTCGAGCCGCGTGTTCTGCGAGATCGAGGAGAGCCGCCACGTCTCGGCGCTGGTCGATCTCGGCCCTACCTCGCCGATCGGCAGCATGACCGTTCACAATTTCTACATCCCGGCGGGCGGCGATGAGCCCGATCCCGAGATCAACCCTAAGTTCAAGCACAAGCTCGGCTTCCTCGCCGAGCTGAAGGCCTGGTTCGGCGAGGACCATTTCAAGGAACGCCAGCTGATCTGCGGCGACTTCAACATCGCCCCTCTCGAGCATGACGTCTGGAGCCACAAGCAGCTGCTCAACGTCGTCAGCCACACCCCCGTCGAGACCGAGGCGCTCAACGCCCTGCTCACTGGCGGCCATGGCTGGGTCGACGTCGTGCGCAAGTACTTCCCCGCTGAGGAGAAGCTCTATTCCTGGTGGAGCTACCGCGCCAAGGATTGGGAGGCGGCCAACAAGGGCCGTCGCCTCGACCACATCTGGACCACCGCCGATGTCGCCGCCCACACCGCCGGCGCCGAAATCATCAAGCCGGCCCGCGGCTGGAGCGAAAAACCCTCCGACCACGTCCCCGTCATCGCCCGTTTCTCCTGAGGTAACCGAATGCCCCGCCAGCTCGTCAGCTCCGGCTCCTACCTCGAACCGGTGATCGGCTTCTCCCGCGCCGTCCGCGTCGGCAACATCGTCGTGGTCGGCGGCACCGCCCCGATCAAGGCGGAAGGCGGCACCGCAGCCGTCGGCGACGTTTACGGCCAGACCAGGCGCTGCCTCGAGATCGTCGCCAAGGCCTTCGCCGACGCCGGCGCTCGCCTCGAAGACGTCACCCGCACCCGCATCATCCTCACCGATATCGCGCTGTGGAAAGACGCCGCCCGCGCCCACGCCGAAGTCTTCGGCGTGATCCGCCCGGTCACCACGCTCATGCAGGTTGCCGCTTTCGTCGACCCCGACTGGCTGGTCGAAATCGAAGCTGAAGCCGTCATCGCTGACTGATTCACGTGGAACAAGAGTGGCGGCAGGTTCCGACGCCTACCCCTTGCGGAACCGCCCCCGCGTCTCCTCGATCGCTCCGAGATAGCTGGTCAGCTCCCGCCGGATCCGGTCTGCCGCGCGGGCCGCAAGCTCCGGATACTGGTTCGCCAGCTTCATGAACGCGGTGCGCGGCACGAACAGCGTTTCCACCGCATCGATCGCCTTGATCGTCACCGGCCGGGGCTTGGCCACCACCAGCGCCATCGTTCCCAGCACCGCGCCGACATCATGGATCAGGTACGGATTGTCCTCGGCCCCGTCCTGGGTGCTCGACACCGTGCCGGAGACCAGCACATGCGCGCCCTCCGGCTGGTCGCCGGACGCATAGATGACGCTGCCTGGGCGGAACTTCTTCCGTTCCGAGGCGAACGCGAGCAATCGCCGCTGTTCGGCGTCGCAGATTTCGAAGAAATCCGCGCGTCCCAGAATCGTCGCCGCGTCGTCGAGTTGCATCCCGCCCCATTCCCGGACCGTTGTCACACTCCGGACGCTTACGCGCCCGGTTGTGCCCCGGCCCCCGATATAGAGCATTTCTTGCCGCTGTCAGGAATCGATTTTGCAGCGTCCAAGACGAGAGCAAAAGTTATGCACCGACGACGCCCACCCTCCAGCCGTCAGCTATTGCACAGCGCCCGCGACATCTCGCGCAGCTATCGGCATATCAAAGATCAACAGCCCAGGCGCTTCCAGCGGCAGCTCCGCCACAACCTGGCCCTTCGGACTAAGCATAGCCGTGGGCCCCCACGCGACTCGTCCATCCCGCTCGCCGGTCACGTCTGCCGATACGAGCCAAAGGCCCGTCTCCCGGCAGCGCTCGCACCGCACCGCATTGTGCACCGCCCTGAACGCCTCTGCCTTGGCCCGTGGCATCATGTTGTTGGCCGAGCAGACGATCAACTCCGCGTTGAGGTCGACCAGCTTCCTCGCAGCCTCGGGAAAGTTCGTATCGTTGCAGATGTTTATACCGAACTGCAGCCCATCGACCGTGAAGATCGGCGTCTCGGTTCCGGCCTCGAAGGCGGCCTCGCCAGCGAGCAGATGCACCTTCCGGTACTGCCCGACCAAGCGGCCTCGGTCGATCACCACGGCCGTATTGAACAGCCGCCCCTCATCGACCTCGATCAGGCCGAGAACGATCATCGGCCCAGTCTTGGGCAGACGGTCGACGACAGCCCCGAACTCTGGCGAACGAAGGTCCAGCGCAACGCGTCGCGCCGCTGACTCGTCGGGAGATACCCCTGCAGGAAGGCCTCCGGAAGGCACAGCAACCGCGCCCCCTCGGCCTCCGCCCGCACGGCGAAGTCGACCATCGACGCCACTGCAGCATCGATGTCTTCCCGATACTCCAGTGTCTGGGCGGCGGCGATTCGCACAGTCTTGATCATGCCATTGCTAATGCACACGATTCCGCATCATTCGCCAGTTCGGCGGCGAGTGAACGGAATCGAGCACAAAAGCACGAGGCCGATCCAACGGCCCGTTCTGGTGGGATTTGTGGCCGGTGCCCCTACGGCACCAGCCGATAGCCGCCGTCTTCCGTCACCAGTAGCCGCGCATTTGACGGATCGCGCTCGATCTTTTGGCGCAGTCGGTAGATATGCGTCTCCAGCGTGTGCGTGGTGACCCGGTTGTTGTAGCCCCACACTTCCTTGAGCAGGATCTCGCGGGTGATGGTCTTCGGGCCCTGCCGGTAGAGGTACTTGAGGATCGAGGTTTCCTTGTCGGTCAGCCTCACCTTGGCCCCATCCGGCGCCTCGAGCAGCTTCGCCGCCGGCTGGAAGCTGTAGGGCCCGATGGTGAACACCACGTCCTCGCTCTGGTCGTGCTGGCGCAGCGAGGCGCGGATACGCGCCAGCAGCACCGAGAACCGGAACGGCTTCGTCACATAGTCGTTGGCGCCCGATTCCAGCCCCAGGATCTCATCGGAATCGCTGTCCTGCGCGGTGAGCATGATGATCGGGCTCTTGAAGCCCTCGCGGCGCATGATCTTGACCGCCTCGCGGCCATCCATGTCCGGCAGCCCCACATCGAGCAGCATCAGGTCGACATGCGCGCCGCGGACCTTGCCGAGCGCCTCGGACGCTGATTCCGCCTCCACCAGATCGAACTCGCGATAGTGCGTCAGTTGCTCGATCAGAGTCTTCCGAAGGTCGGCATCGTCGTCGACAATCAGGATGCGCCGTCTATTCATGATGTTACCCCAAGCCATAGGCTTTGAATTCCTGAGTTATTCTGGGGCCTTGTGACCGGCCAATCAAAACGGCGTGACACCGTCGTGAGGGGAGAAACGTGATTTGACATGACTAGGTTTCACCCCTTGCGCGCCTATGGTGAAATAATCTCTAGCCACGTCATCCTGACGGGAAGCTGACAATTCGCTGACAATGCGAGGCTCGTGGACCGGTTTCCCGTCGCAAGAGCATGGCCCCGATCGGCCCGGGAGCTAGACGGGCAGCAACAGCACCAGCAGCCCTAGTCCGCCGCAGATGGCGAGCGTCCTCAGGGTGCCAAGCCGGAGCCGGAACAGGCAAGCGACAGCAACGAGGCAAAGCCCTACCGCGATCCAGTTGATCGATCCCCAGTCAGGGCTCGCTATCGTCACCGGGCCGGCGTGTAACACCCCTACGTCGCGGAAAATCACGTGTAGCCCGAACCAGATAGCGAGGTTCAGGATCACGCCAACCACGGCTGCGGTGATCGCGCTTAGCGCTCCCGACAGCGCCTTGTTCGAGCGCAGCCCTTCGACATAGGGCGCCCCGAGGAAGATCCAGAGAAAGCAAGGAACGAACGTCACCCAGGTGGTGAGCGCGCCGCCGAGCAGCCCGGCGAGCATCGGGCTGAGCCCACCGGGATCGCGGTAGGCGGCGAGAAACCCGACAAAGCTCAGCACCATCACCAGCGGCCCCGGCGTGGTTTCCGCCAGCGCCAGGCCATCGACCATCTCGCCCGGCTGCAGCCAGCCGAAATTCTGCACCGCCTCCTGCGCCACATAGGCCAGAACGGCATAAGCACCGCCAAACGTCACCACCGCCATCTGCGAAAAGAACGTCAACAGCACCGCAAAGGTGCTGCCCCAGCCAAGTGCAGGGACAATCAGCACCAAGGGCGCAATCCACAGCGCCAGCCAGGCTGCAACAGTGCCAATCATCCTCACCGACGACGGATGGCCGGCAACGAAGCCGGCCCCTATGACCGAGGGGTGGTCCATCGCGGCCGCCCTATGCCCGGCGGGGGCGAAGATCGCCGGATTGGCGCGTGTCCCCACATATCCGACCAGCCCGGCGAGCAGGACCACGACCGGGAACGGCACGTTGAACGCAAACAGCGCCAGGAAGGCAACGATCGCGATGGCGAGCATCACCTGGTTCCTGATCGCCCGGCGGCCGACGCGGATGACCGCCTCGATGACGATCGCCAGCACTGCGGCTTTCAGCCCGAAGAACAGGCTCGCCAGCCAGCTCGTCTCGTGAAAAGCCGCATAGAGCGCCGATAGCGCCATGATGACGATGAAGCCCGGCAGCACGAACAGGACGCCAGCGATCACCCCACCCTTCGTGCCGTGCAGCAACCAGCCGATATAGGTCGCAAGCTGCTGCGCCTCGGGTCCGGGCAGCAACATGCAGAAGTTGAGCGCATGGAGAAACCGGCCCTCCGCGATCCAGCGGCGCTCCTCCACCAGTTCCTTGTGCATCAGCGCGATCTGCCCCGCCGGCCCACCGAAACTCAACAGGCCGATCCTGGCCCAGACGGCCGTAGCCTCGCCCAGCGTCGGGTGGCTCGGCGCGAGTTCGAGTTCGGTCGCGATGGTCATTTTGCGATCTTCCCGCTCTGGTGCGTTTCGTCACCGAACGCCTGTACTGCTAGGATATTACGGCGCCATAACATCCCGCGCCCCGAACAGAGCGCTACCCACTCGCACATGCGTCGCTCCCATGGCGATCGCCGTCTCGAAGTCGCCGCTCATCCCCATCGACAGCTTCTCAACCCCGGCATCTCGCGCCAGTGAGGCTAGGTGGGCAAAGTACGGGCCCGGCGGATCGGCCTCCGGCGGAATGCACATCAGCCCCACCACATCGAGGCCATGCAGGTCCCGGCAGCGCCCCACGAACGCCGCCGCGTCCGCCGGCGCGATGCCCGCCTTCTGCTCCTCCTGCCCGATATTGACCTGCACAAATACCGGCAGGCGCCTCCCGGCCCGCTTCATCTCCTCGGCCAGGATGCCCGCCAGCTTGTCGCGGTCAACCGTCTGGATCACGTCGAACAGCGCCACCGCCTCTCGCGCCTTGTTGGTCTGCAGCGGCCCGATCAGGTGCAACTCTATGCCGTCATAGGAAGCCCGGAGCTCTGGCCACTTTTCCTTGGCCTCCTGCACACGGTTTTCCCCGAATACCCGCTGCCCCGCGTCAAGAAACGGCCGGATTGCTGCGGCATCGAAGGTCTTGGAGACGGCGACGAGCTCCACGCTATCCGGCGGCGGACCGAACCGCTGGTGCGCGCGCTCGATCCTGGACCTGATGTATTCGAGGCTTTCAGCGGCGTTCTGCATAGCGCTTCTGTTGACCGGTTAACGGAATTCTGATGAAGGTCCGGTAGCCAAAAAACCCCACGAACGCAACGCAATCTGCGGCTTAAGGACTGTCCCGAAGTGACTGGTAGAACGACCGAACGCTACAATCCGCGTGTCGAAGAGCCACGCTGGCAGAAGGCCTGGGAGGACAACAAGTCCTTCGAGGTCAAGCACGACGACAGCCGCAAGCCCTACTACGTGCTCGAGATGTTCCCCTATCCGTCCGGGCGCATCCATATGGGTCACGTCCGCAACTATACCATGGGCGACGTCCTCGCGCGCTACATGCGTGCCATGGGCCGCAACGTGCTGCACCCGATGGGCTGGGACGCCTTCGGCCTGCCGGCCGAAAACGCCGCCATGCAGAACAAGGTTCATCCCAAGAGCTGGACCTACGCCAATATCGCCGCCATGCGGAAGCAGCTGAAGTCGATCGGCCTCGGCATCGACTGGAGTCGCGAGTTCGCCACCTGCGACGTCGAGTACTACTCCAAGCAGCAGAAGCTGTTCCTCGATTTCCTGCGCGAGGGCCTCGTCACCCGCAAGAAATCCAAGGTCAATTGGGATCCCGTCGACATGACCGTGCTCGCCAACGAGCAGGTGGTTGATGGGCGCGGCTGGCGCTCTGGCGCCGTCGTCGAGCAGCGCGAGTTGAACCAGTGGGCCTTCAAAGTCTCCGATTTCGCCGAGGACCTGCTAGAAGCACTCGACACCCTCGACCACTGGCCCGAGAAGGTGCGCGTCATGCAGCGCAACTGGATCGGCAAGTCCGAGGGCTTGCGCCTGCTGTTCGAGCTGACGGCAGAGTTCCGGCAGCAGTTCACGTCCATCGAGGTGTTCACGACCCGGCCGGACACGATCTTCGGCGCCTCTTTCATCGCCATTTCGGCCGATCATCCTCTGGCCGCCGCCCTCTCGGATAGCCCCGAGATCGCGGCTTTCATCGCCGAAACCCGGCGCCACGGCACTGCCACCGAGACCATCGACAAGGCCGAAAAGCTGGGCATTTTCACCGGGTTGCACGTGAAGCACCCGACCAAGCCCGGTGCCACCCTGCCGGTCTATATCGCCAACTTCGTGCTGATGGACTACGGCACCGGCGCCATCTTCGGCTGCCCTGCCCACGACCAGCGCGACCTGGACTTCGCCCGCCGCTACGACCTGCCGGTGATCCCCGTGGTCCTGCCCGACGGCGCCGACGCCGATAATTTCGAAGTCGAATCAGAGGCTTACAACGGACCCGGCCGCATCTTCCATTCGGGCTTCCTCGATGGCCTCGAGATCGAAGCCGCCAAGAAAGCGATCGCCGAGCACTTCGCCGCCCGCGTCGTCGACAACCGCCCGCAGGGCACCGTCGAGGTGAATTACCGCCTGCGCGACTGGGGCGTCTCGCGCCAGCGCTACTGGGGCTGCCCGATCCCGGTGATCCATTGCGAGAACTGCGGCGCCGTCCCGGTGCCGGACAAGGACCTGCCCGTCGTCCTCCCCGAGGACGTGAGCTTTGATCGCCCCGGCAATCCGCTCGATCACCACCCGACGTGGAAGCATGTCGCCTGCCCGCAATGCGCCGGCCCGGCGCAGCGCGAAACCGACACCATGGACACCTTCGTCGATAGCTCCTGGTATTTCGCCCGCTTCACCGATCCGCACGCCGCCACCCCGACGGTTCCGGGCATCGCCAACACCTGGCTGCCGGTCGACCAGTATATCGGCGGTGTCGAGCACGCGATCCTCCACCTGCTCTATTCGCGCTTCTTCACCCGCGCCATGAAGCAGACCGGCCACCTCAACATCGAGGAGCCGTTCAAGGGCCTGTTTACCCAGGGCATGGTGGTGCACGAGACCTATCAACTCGGTTCCGGTCCGAATGGCGAATGGGTTTCCCCCGCCGACATCCGGATCGAGCAGGTCGACGGCGAGCGCCGCGCCAGCATGCTGCAGACCGGCGAGACCGTTGTCATTGGCTCCATCGAAAAGATGAGCAAATCCAAGAAGAACGTCGTCGATCCCGACGAGATCGTCTCGACCTACGGCGCCGATACCGCCCGCTGGTTCATGCTGTCCGACTCCCCGCCGGAGCGCGATGTGCAGTGGACGGAGGCCGGCATCGAAGGCGCCAGCCGCTTCCTGCAGCGCGTCTGGAAGCTGGTCGGCGACTTCCTTGACCTCGAGGACGACATTGCGGCCCGCCTCACCGGCACCGGCGACGCTGGCGTGCTGGAGCTCCGCAAGGTGGTGCATCGCGCCGTCAACAATGTCGGCGGCGAGATCGAGGGTCTGCGCTTCAACCGCGCCGTGGCCCAGATCTACGAGCTCTCCAACGCCATCGCCAAGTTCTCGCAATCGGTCGCCAGCAGCGTGTCGCCGGCACAGCGCGACGCCCTACGCGAGGCGGTGGAGCGCCTGGTACAGCTCGTCGCCCCGATGATGCCGCACCTCGCCGAGACCTGCTGGGCCGCGCTAGGCAAGACCGGCCTGGTCGTCGACGCCGGCTGGCCGGTGGCGGATCCGACGCTGTTGGTCGAGTCCACCGTCGTCCTCCCCGTCCAGGTCAACGGCAAGCGCCGCGGCGAGATCACTGTCCCCGTCGGCGCCGCCAAGGAACTGGTCGAGAAAGAGGTCTTGTCACTCGAGGCAGTTGCCCGCATGCTGGAAGGCAAGCCGCCCAAGAAGCTGGTGATCGTCCCCGACAGGATCGTCAATGTGGTCGTCTAAGTCGCTGCTGCGTCACGCGTTTGTCGCGCTGAGCCTGCTCGGCGCGACCGCGCTTGCCGGCTGCACCGGGCTGACCCCGGTCTATGGCGAGCGTGGCATCGGCACCGAACGGCATGCGCTGAACTATTCGAAACCCAATAGCCGCGCCGAGCAGATCATCTACCAGGAACTGGCCCTGCGTTTCGGCCGCGCCACGGATCCGGCAAGCCCCACCGTCCGCATCACTACCTCGGATACGACGCGCAAGCTGACGCGGTCCGGCGTCACGCGCCCCGCCGAGCAACGCGAGGCGACGGTCACTGCCAAGATCGAGCTGGTCGCCGCTGACGGCTCCATCGTCCTGTCCACCACCCGCTCTGCCGCCGCGCTCTACACCACCGACAGCCAGGCGCTCGCCGCCTCCGAAGCCGAGCGCCTGGCCATCGAGCGCGCCGCGCGCGAGCTGGCGGAGACCGTGCGCCTCACCCTCCTCGGCGCGCTCGCCCAGTCGGCCACCTGATGGGGGCGCTGAAGGCGCACGAAGTCAGCCGCTTCGTCGACCGGCCGGACCTCGAGGCTGGGATAATCCTCGCCTACGGCCCCGATGCCGGCCTCGTCCGTGAAACCGGCCAGCGCCTCGCGCGACGCTATGCCGGCAACGATGCCGACAGCATGAACCTCGTCATCCTCGACGGCGCCGAGCTCGATGCCGACCCGTCGCGCCTCGCCGTCGAGGCCAAGACGACCTCGCTGTTCGGCGATCGCCGCGTCATTCGCGTCCGCAGCGCCGGCAAGTCGCTGGTCATGCCGCTCACCGAACTGCGCGACAATCCGGGCTCTATCATCATCCTCGAGGCGGGCAACCTCACCCCCAAGGATCCGCTCCGCGCCCTGGTGGAGACTGCGAAACTCGGCCGGGCGCTGCCCTGCTACCCCGACAATGACGAATCGCTCGGCCGCCTGATCTCCGAGACCTTCTCCAAGGCCGGCATCCGCGCTGACCAGGACACCGTCGCCGCTCTCCGCGACACGCTTGGCAACGACCGCGAGATCACTCGCCGCGAGCTCGAGAAGGTCGTTCTATTCGCCGCCGACTCCAAGCTATTGACACGCAACGACATTCTGACGCTCTGCGCCGACAATGCCGCCCTCGTCCTCGACGAAGTCGTCGACGCCACCGGCACCGGCCATGCCGCTGATCTGGACACCGCGCTCGAGCGCGCCATCGCCCAGAGCGTCAACTCGCAGCAGATCCTCGCCAGCGCGCTGAGCCATTTCACCACGCTCCGCCGCTGGCGCGTCGAGGTCGACAGTGGCAAGTCCCCCGGCGCTGTGCTCGACAACGCCCGCCCTAAGCCGCACTTCTCGCGCCGCTCGTCGATCGAGCGCCAGTTGCGCCTCTGGACCGACGACGCGCTGAGCGCTGCGCTGGATCGCCTGCAGCTCGCCGTCGCCGACAGCCGCAAGCGCTACGGGCTCGCCGACACCGTCAGCCGCCGCGCGCTTCTGGCAATTTGTACAATGGCTGCAGAGCGTTAGCTCAATGTTTCACGTGGATCAGCGGTGCCAACGTCAGTGTAGCTGACGTATTCCGTCATCCCGGATAGGCAGGAATGAACGACGTCTGAACGACGGAATCCGCTGGAAATCGATGGCTTCGACGCGCGAAGTTCCAACGATGGACCAGCGTTAGGCCATGAACTTCTGCCAGTCGACGGTGCTAAACCCCGTAGCCGGTCAGCTTCATGCAGATGCCGTCGAGCTGCTCCAGGGTCCGGTAGCGGATCTCCAGCCGCCCGCCCTGGTCCTTGTGGTCGATCGCGACGTGCAGCCCCAGCACATCGGACAGCCGCTTCTCGAGCGCCGCGGTGTCTGCGTCCTTCTGCTCGGCCGGTGCCGGCTTCTTCTTCGGCGCGTTGATCTCGCGCTGCGTCATGGCTTCCGCCTCGCGCACCGAAAGCCCGCCACCGACGATGCGCTTCGCCAGCGCCACCGGATCTTCCGCCGTGATCAGCGTACGGGCATGGCCGGCCGTGAGTTCGCCGCTCGCCAGCATGCCGCGCACGTCGTCTGGCAGCTTCATCAGGCGCAACGTGTTGGCGACGTGCGAGCGGGACTTGCCGATCACCTGCGCCAGGTCGTTCTGGGTGTAATCGAACTGCTCGATCAGCTGGGCGTAACCCATTGCTTCTTCGAGCGGATTTAAGTCGACGCGCTGCACGTTCTCGATGATCGCGAGCTCGAGCGCTTCCTTGTCGTCGACGTCGCGGATGATCACCGGCACGTCGTTGAGCCCGGCCCGCTGCGACGCGCGCCAGCGGCGCTCGCCGGCGATGATCTCGAACTGATTCGGATCGGTGGTCGGCCGCACCAGCAGCGGCTGCATCACGCCCTTCTCGCGGATCGAGCTGGTCAGCTCTTCCAGCTGGTCCGGATCGAAATCCCGCCGCGGGTTGGCGCGGTTGGCGATCAGGAAGTCGACCGGCAGGCGCTTGCTGCCGCTATCGGCGAGCCGCGCGCCTTCCATGGTCGCCATATCGCCGATCAGCGCCGCAAGGCCTCGCCCGAGCCGTGAAGGTTTCTCGTTCATTCCAACTTCCTCATGCGGCCATGAGCTGGCGCTCACGCCGGATAACTTCGGTAGCAAGGCGCAGATAGGCCTGGCTACCGGCACATTTCAGGTCATAGAGCAGGGCCGGCTTGCCATAGGACGGCGCCTCGGAAAGACGGACATTGCGCGGTATGACGGTGTCATAGACCAGCGACCCCATCTCGGAACGCACATCGGCCAGCACCTGCTCACTGAGGTTGTTGCGACGGTCGAACATCGTCATCACAACACCCTGTATCGACAGGCGCGGGTTCAGCGTGGTGCGAATTTGCTCAATGGTTTGAAGCAGTTGGCTCAGGCCTTCGAGCGCGAAGAACTCGCACTGCAGCGGCACCAGCACGGCATCCGCGGCCACCAGGGCGTTGATGGTCAAGAGGTTTAGCGACGGCGGGCAATCGATCAGCACGTAGCTCACCGACTGGCCGTTGATCGTCAGGTCGCTCATTGCCCTGAAGGCGTCGCGGAGCCGGAACGCCCGGTCCGCCTGCTGCGCGATGGTCAGCTCGACGCCGAGCAGGTCCAGCGTCGAGGGCACGATGGCCACGTTGGGTACGCTGGTCATCACGGCCGCGGCCGCCACCTTGGCGTCGCCCATCAGCAGATCGTAGCTGGACACATCGCGGCCGGAACGCGAGATTCCGAGTCCCGTCGAGGCATTGCCCTGCGGATCGAGGTCGACGATCAGCACCCGCTCGCCGATCGCAGCGAGCGCGGTTGCCAGGTTGATCGCGGTAGTGGTCTTGCCGACCCCACCCTTCTGGTTGGCGAGGGTCAGGATTCGAGGAGCCAAGGCACGGCCTCCGAGCGTTTCCGCTAACTATATGGTTTTCCGTCGCAAATTGCTGATTTCCAGCAATACGCCGGCCTCGTCGGTGGCGCTCTTGGTTATTACCACGTCGAACTCCCACGCCAAACGACTTTCCGCGAGCTCCACAGCATGATCCCGCCCCTTGTGCAGGATCGCGCGGGTTTCGGGCCCAAAGAAGGGGTGGATAAGTTCCAGCAGCGTCGGCAACGCCGCGAGCGCGCGTGAGGTGATGACGTCGAAAGATGTTTCACGTGAATCAAAACTGTCGGTCCGCCCGGCGTGCACGTCGGCGGAAAGCCCCAGTTCGCGGGCAACTTGGCGCAGGAAGGCGACCTTCTTGCCGATCGGCTCGACCATGGTGATGTGGGCCTGCCCGCCCTTCAAGGCGATGGCCAGTGGCAGGGCGGGCAGGCCTCCGCCTGATCCCACGTCGAGGAAACGCTCATCCGTCGGCCGCAGGAGGGGCAGAACCTGCAGCGAATCCAGGATGTGGCGCGACCACAGGGCATTCTCTGTTTCACGTGAAACAAGATTCTGCACCGCGTTCCATTTCTTCAGCAGCGCAGCAAACGATTCCAGATCCTTGCGCACCACGGCTTCCGGCCTGACGAAGCCGCCGGAATAGGCGGTCAGATCGCCCATCAGCCGGCCTGGCGTAGGCTACCCCGGCGAACCACCGACAGGATGAGCGTGATGGCGGCGGGCGTGACACCCTCGATGGCCTGGGCCTGCGCAATGGTCGCCGGCCGCCTTTGCTCCAGCTTCTGCCGCATCTCCATCGACAGGCCCGGCAGGGCGGCATAGTCGAGCCAGTCAGGGATCTCCCGGCTTTCGTCGCGCTTAACTGCCGCAATGTCGGCCTGCTGACGCTGCAGGTAGACGGCGTATTGCGCATCGACCGTCAGCTGCTCCACGATGGACGGCGACAGGTCGGCAATCTCCGGCCAGAGCGGCACAAGGTTGGCTGCTTCGACGTCCGGATAGGACAACAGCTCGAATGCGCTGCGCTCGTGCCCGTCAGCATTCACCGCCAGGCCAGCCTTGCGGGCGGCTGTCGGCGTCGTCCGCAGCCGATCCAGCGTTGCACGGCCGGCGGTCAAGGCTGCCGAGCGCGTCTCAAAGTGCTGCTGACGTTCTTCGCCGACCAACCCCGCCTCGGTCGCGATCCGTGTGAGGCGCTGGTCGGCGTTGTCGCTGCGGAGGTGCAGGCGGAACTCGGCGCGTGAGGTGAACATTCGGTAGGGCTCACTTACCCCCCGCGTCACCAGGTCGTCGACCATCACGCCGAGATAGCTTTCGGTCCGCGACAAGTGGAATGCGTCATCGCCGTTGCTGGCAAGGCCCGCGTTGGCGCCGGCGTACAGCCCTTGTGCTGCCGCCTCTTCATAGCCGGTGGTCCCGTTAATCTGTCCCGCGAGGAACAGACCCGGCAGACGCTTCAGCTCGAGAGTCGGGCGAAGTTCGCGGGGATCAACATAGTCATACTCGATCGCATAGCCGGGCCGGATGATCCGGACATTCTCCAAGCCCGGCATCGACTTGAGGAAAGCTTCCTGGACCTCAGCGGGAAGGGAGGTCGACAACCCGTTGGGATAGATCGTGTTGTCGTCTAGGCCTTCGGGCTCGAGGAAGATCTGGTGGCTGTCGCGATCGGCGAAGCGGACAACCTTGTCTTCGATCGACGGGCAGTAGCGCGGACCGCGGCTCTGGATCCGGCCGGAGTACATCGCCGAACGATGCAGATTTTCTGAGATGATCCGATGCGTATCGGACGTCGTGCGGGTGATATAGCAGCTGATCTGCGGCGTGGTGATCGCCGTGGTCAGCGAGGAGAACGGCTCCGGCGGATCGTCGCCGCGCTGCTCTTCAAGCCCGGAGAAGTCGATCGATGTCGCATCTAGACGCGCCGGGGTGCCGGTCTTCAGCCGCCCGAGGGTGAGGCCAAGCGCCTCGAGCCGGGTCGAAAGGCCGAGCACCGGCTTCTCGCCGACGCGGCCGGCAGGCGTGGCTTCTTCGCCTCGGTGGATAAGGCCACGGAGGAAGGTCCCGGTGGTGAGAACGACAGCCCTGGCGCCAAAGCGCCGGCCATCGAGCAGCACCGCACCGGCGATACGGCCGTCCGTAACAACGAGGTCGTCGACCTCACCTTCGATGACGGTCAGGTTGGGCTGCGACAGGATCGCCGCCTGCATCGCCTGCCGGTAAAGCTTGCGATCGGCCTGGGCCCTGGGGCCGCGGACAGCGGCACCCTTGCGGCGATTGAGGACGCGGAACTGGATGCCGGCAACGTCGGCCACCCGGCCCATCAGCCCGTCCATCGCGTCGATCTCGCGGACCAGATGGCCCTTGCCGAGGCCGCCGATCGCCGGATTGCAGCTCATTTCGCCGATGGTGGCGAACTTGTGGGTGATCAACGCAGTAGGAACGCCGAGACGAGCCGAAGCCGCCGCGGCTTCGCAGCCGGCGTGCCCGCCTCCAACAACAATGACGCCGAAGTCGCTCATCTCGCAGATCCCTGGAAGGCGGCGGTCTAGTCCAATGTTTCACGTGAATCAACAGCGCCGGGTGCAGGGCCGCGTTTCACGTGAATCATTTACCGATGCAGAAGGCCGCAAACAGATGGTCGAGGACGGACTCTGCGTCCATTCGGCCGAGCAATCGCTCCATGGCGGTGGAGGCTCGCCTCAGATCCTCCGCCGCCAGTTCAGGATCCTTAAGGCGCTCAGCGGCCTCAGCTAGGGCCATCACGGCCGCGAGCAGCGCCTCGCGATCCCGCTCGTGGCTGACTATTAGTTCCGACGGCTGAACTGAACCGGCGCCTGAGGCCTCATAGAGCTTCTCCAGAAGAGTTTCGATGCCCTCGCCGGAGGCAACTGAGACGCTGAGCTCGGCGCCTTCGACTGTCCCCAGATCACTCTTGGTCCCAACGACCGCGATCGGAGGTCGCCGCCATGGCTGCTCTTCGAACTCCGGAAAGTCCGGGGGGTGGACGATCGCAACGTCCGGCGCCTGCAGCCATAGCACCTGGTCAGCCCCGATCAGTGCCTGCTTCGCGCGCTCGACCCCGATAGCTTCTGCCTTCGACGTCGTATCGCGAAGGCCAGCGCTATCGATGAGGATGATGAGCTGACCTTTGACGTCGAGCGGCACTTCCTTGAGGTCTCGCGTCGTGCCGGGCTCGTCTGATACGATAGCCACATCGGAGCGGGAGAGGGCGTTGAGAAGGCTCGACTTGCCGGCGTTTGGTGGGCCGGCGAGTACAACGCGAAAGCCGCTGCGGAGGATTCGACCCTGACCGCGAGTGGCGAGCACGCCGCCGATTTCACGGCCCAGGGCCTCAACATTGGAGCTGAAGCCTTCGGGAAGCGTTCCGACATCGCCTTCGTCGGAGAAGTCCAGTTGAGCCTCGATCTCGGCCCGAAGGTCGAGCAGGCGCTCTCGCCAGCCCTCCACTTGCCGCGTCAGACCGCCTTCCATGCGGGCGTAAGCGAGGGACCGCTGGTTCTCGGTCTCGGCCTGGATCAGATCGCCAAGCCCTTGAGCTTCAACGAGATCGAGCTTGCCGTTCTCGAAGGCTCGCCGGGTGAACTCGCCAGCGTCCGCGAGCCTGATACCGGGTTGTGAGGTCAGTCCCCGAAGGGTTGCCCGCACCACGGCGGGCGAGCCGTGTAGCTGGAGTTCGGCGCAGTCCTCCCCGGTGAAGCTGTGCGGGCCGGGCATCCAGGCGACAAGCCCTCGATCCAGCGTCTCTTCGCCGATCCGAATGTCAGCAAGCTTCAGGTGTCGCGGAGCGGGAAGGGCGCCGAGCATGTCGATCAGGACGCTGCCGGCCAGTGGGCCGGAGAGACGGATGACCGCTACCCCGGACGGCAGGGCGCCGGAGGAGAGTGCGACGATGGTGTCATCGGTACGCATGACAACCACAGCGCATCGGGCGATGGGAGAGATGGATCCCGGCCTTCGCCGGGATGACGCCGGTGGGGAGGGGATACTCGGGTGAGATGGCTGGCATCCAAACGGACATCCCCGCCTTCGCGGGGATGACATCGTGGATGTGGATCGTCCGGTGCGTGAACACCCGGCCCAGCTGTCTTAGGTGTTCATCGAGTCGAAGAAGTCGGAGTTCGTCTTCGTCTGACGGATCTTGTCCATCAGGAACTCCATCGCATCGACCGTGCCCATCGGGTTGAGGATACGGCGCAGGACGTACATCTTCCTGAGGATATCCGGCTCGACCAACAGCTCTTCCTTGCGGGTGCCGGACTTGGTGACGTCCATCGCCGGGAACACGCGCTTGTCGGAGACCTTGCGGTCGAGGACGATTTCCGAGTTACCAGTGCCCTTGAACTCTTCGAAGATCACTTCGTCCATGCGCGACCCGGTATCGATCAGCGCGGTCGAGATGATGGTCAGCGAGCCGCCGTCTTCGATGTTTCGAGCGGCCCCGAAAAAGCGCTTGGGGCGCTGCAGCGCGTTGGCATCCACGCCACCGGTCAGCACCTTGCCGGACGACGGCACCACGGTGTTGTAGGCGCGGCCGAGGCGAGTGATCGAATCGAGCAGAATCACCACGTCGCGCTTGTGTTCGACGAGGCGTTTCGCTTTCTCGATCACCATCTCAGCGACCTGGACGTGGCGGCTGGCCGGCTCGTCGAAGGTCGAGGAGATTACCTCGCCCTTCACCGAGCGCTGCATGTCGGTGACTTCCTCGGGGCGCTCGTCGATGAGCAGCACGATGAGGTAGCACTCGGGGTGATTGATGGCGATCGACTGTGCAATATTCTGCAACAGTACCGTCTTACCGGTACGCGGTGGTGCAACGATCAGGGCGCGCTGGCCTTTGCCGAGCGGCGCCACCAGATCCATGATCCGGGCGCTCTTGTCCTTGACCGTCGGGTCGGGGAGCTCGAGGCGCAGCCGCTCATCGGGATAGAGCGGCGTCAGGTTGTCGAAGTTGATCTTGTGACGGACCTTCTCGGGGTCCTCGAAATTGATGGTGTTGACCTTGAGCAGCGCAAAGTAGCGCTCGCCTTCCTTGGGAGACCGGATCTGGCCTTCAACCGTGTCGCCGGTGCGCAGCGAGAAGCGGCGGATCTGCGAGGGGGAGACGTAGATATCGTCCGGGCCCGGGAGGTAGTTCGCGTCCGGCGAGCGGAGGAACCCAAAGCCGTCGGGAAGGACTTCCACCACGCCTTCGCCGGTGATGTCCACTTCACGTGCCGCCAGTTCCTTGAGGATGGCGAACATCAGTTCCTGCTTACGCATCGTCGAGGCGTTCTCGACCTCGTAAGTCTCGGCGAATTCAAGCAATTCGGCAGGCGTCTTGGCCTTGAGCTCGCTGAGCTTCATATTTTCCATTGCGCGGAAGACCCTTGGGCAAACGTAAGTGGCGGGATGTACGGAGAGGGGGGTTCGCCCGGAAAGCGCCGGGGAGGCGCCCATCGATCAGGCAGTGCGCTTCAGATAGCTAAAACCTTCGCCACATTCAAGCGGAATGCGGATTCACGTGGAACAATGGCTGCTAAGCGGAGCGCATCAGAATGGCTTCACCACCACCGAAATGACGATGACGATGGCGATGACGAAAGGGATTTCGTTGATGGCGCGGAAGAACTTTGCCGGTCGGGTGTTGCGGTCATTGGTGAAGTCGCGCAGCAGCCGGCCGTAGAAACCGTGGATGCCGCTCAGCAGGATCACCATCACGGCCTTCAGCCACATCCAGCCCTGGCTGAAATCGACGATGCCGAAGCCAAAGGCCAGCCACAGGCCGAACACCCAGGCCGCAATCATCGCCGGCGTGGTGATGCCGCGATAGAGCCGCCGCTCCATCACCTTGAAGGTCTCGGACTGGACCGAGCCCTGCTCGGCGTCGGCGTGATAGACGAACAGCCGCGGCAGGTAGAGCATCCCGGCCATCCAGGCGATCACCGAGAGGATGTGCAGCGCCTTGACCCATGGATAGAAATCCATCGCCTATGCTCCCCGCGCCACTGCGATCAGCCGCTCGACATGCGCGATCGGCGTTTCCGGCACGATCCCGTGCCCGAGGTTGAAGATGTGCGGGCGATCGCGGAAGCCGGCGACGATTTCGCGGATGCGATTGTCCATCTGCTCACCGCCGGCGAGTAGGCGCAGCGGATCGAGATTGCCCTGCACGCCGAGACCGGCCGGGAGTTCAGCGGCAAAGCCGAGCGGCGTCGCATAGTCGAGGCCGAGCACGTTGACGCCGGTCGCCTTGGCATAGGCCGGCAGGTTACCCGCAGCGCCGCGCGGAAAACCGATCACCGGTGCTCCCGGGATGAGTTTCCGCAGCCCTTCGACGATCCGGCGGTTCGGCTCGATTACCCAGTTGCGGAACGCTATCTCGTCGAGGTTCAGCGCCCAGCTCTCGAACAGCTGCACCACATCGGCACCGGCCTGCAGTTGCGCCGCGAGATAGGCGATGCTGGCCTCGACTAGGATGTCGATCAGTTGCGCGAATGCCGCCGGTTGGGTCAGCGCGAATACCCGCGCCGCCGCCTGGTCGGGCGAGCCACGTCCGCCGATCATGTAGGTGGCAACCGTCCAGGGCGAGCCACAGAAGCCGATCAGGGTCTTGTCGGGGGTGAGGCCAGCTCGAACCCTCCTGACCGTCTCGATGATAGGGCTCAGCTTCTCCAAAGCCCCTTTGGGATCGAGCCGTGGGATCGAGTCTGCCGTCACGGGCTCAAGCAGGGGGCCTTCGCCAGCTTCGAAGCGGACATATTGGCCCAGGGCATCCGGGATCACCAGGATATCGGAGAAGAGGATTGCTGCGTCGAGATCGAAGCGCCGCAAGGGCTGCAGCGTCACCTCCGAAGCCAGTTCCGGGTTGTAGCAGAGGTCGAGAAAGCTGCCGGCTTTGGCGCGGAGCTCGCGATACTCCGGCAGATAGCGTCCAGCCTGGCGCATGATCCAGATCGGCAGCCGCTGCTGGCGCCGTCCGAGCACCGTCTCAAGCAGTGGTTTGAGCACCGGTGTCTGGGTCATCGCCCAACCAATCCTAAAGACTCTAGATTCTTAATCATCATTATCATGGCGGTGTTTTGCAGGAATTCACGGCTGCCCACAACGAGATACGCGGCGACAGAAGCGCGCGGCGGTGACGCTGCCGGAGCCTGTGAATCATCGGCGGTGAAGAGAAGAGGGGTGCCTCGGGAGTCGCGCCGTTTACTAAGTCTTAACCATGTCACAATGGTTGACGATCCGTTAACGGGGCTGTGGATGGACCCGTGCTTCACGCAGCCGGTTATCCCCACAACTCACCTTAACCCTTTGTTAACTCTCCCGCGGGGTCGGCCTGTTGAGCGATCTCGTCCCAGCGGGGAGAACTCGGGCGTTGCGCCGCGGCGGCCGGTTGTCCACCGCGGCCGCACTTGAGCGAATGAGGACAGTGTGGAAAACCGAGGTCATGCTGATCCTTGCTTCCCAGAGTTCCGCGCGAAAAGCCCTGCTGGCGGGCACTGGGCTCCGATTCGAAACGAGTCCAGCGCAAATCGACGAACGGGCGCTCGAAGCGGGTGTGCTGGGGAAAGGCGGTGACGCTCGATCCGTGGCGTGTCACCTCGCAGAGGCGAAGGCCATCGCGGTCTCAACGGCCCGGCAGGGGGCAGTCGTCATCGGTGCGGACCAGGTGCTGGCGCTTGATGGGGACCTTCTGCACAAGCCCGAGACCCTTGCCGTCGCGGCGAACCAGCTAGATCGGCTGGCAGGGCACACGCATTTCCTCCATGCCGGTGTCGCCCTGGCCCGCGGAGGCCGCCTGCTCTGGTCCACGACGGACACGGCATCGCTCACCATGCGCCGCTTCGATGCGGTGGAACGCGACGCGGTCCTCGCGCTTGAAGGGCCCGGAGTGCTCGGTTCGGTCGGTGGCTATCGGCTCGAGGGCCCGTCGATCCGGCTGTTCGAGCGGATCGAGGGTGACTATTTCACCATTCTGGGGCTGCCGCTGTTGCCCTTGCTGGCCGCGCTGCGTCAGCATGCCCCTGAAACCCTCGCTCAGTGATTCACGTGAAAAAAGCCTTCGTCATCGGCCACCCGATCAAGCACTCCCGCTCGCCGCTGATCCACGGCAGCTGGATCGCTGAGCATGGTATCGATGGCAGCTACGAGGCGATCGACGTCGCCCCCGAGGAGTTGCCGGCTTTCGTCGAGCGCCTGCGCCAGGGCGAGTTCGCCGGCGGCAATGTGACCATACCCCACAAGGAGGCGGTGTTTGCCCTCTGCGACAGCGTCGACCCACTGGCGACCACCATCGCGGCGGTGAACACGCTCGTCGCCCGCGACGGCAAGGTGCATGGCTTCAACACCGACTTCATGGGTTTTCTCGGCAATCTCGACCAGAACGCTCCGGGCTGGGCGGAGGGGCTGAACCGCGCCATCGTGCTCGGCGCCGGCGGTGCGGCCCGCGCTATTCTCGTCGCGCTGCGCGAACGCGGGGTTCCCGAGATCGTGCTGCTCAATCGCACGCCGGAGAAGGCTGAAGCCTTGGCGAGGGAGATTGCCGGCCCGTTCCTTCCCGGCAGCCTCGCGGACTACGCCCAATACGCACCCGGGGCCGGCCTCGTGGTGAACACCAGTTCCGTCGGCATGCACGACACCCGTTTCGACGATCTCGACCTCCGGCTGCTGCCCAAGACAGCGCTGGTCACCGACATCGTCTATGTCCCGCTCGTGACGCCGCTGCTGACCGACGCCCGCGCGCTCGGTCTCCGCACCGTCGACGGGCTCGGGATGCTGCTGCATCAGGCGGTCCCCGGCTTTGAGGCCTGGTTCGGCGTCCGCCCCGAGGTGACCCCGGCGCTGCGCGCCAGAATCGAGGCGACGCTCTGATGCTGAAGCTCGGGCTCACCGGATCGATCGCGACGGGCAAATCGACGATGCTCAAGGCCTTCGCCGATCTCGGCATCCCGACCTTTTCGTCCGACGAGGCGGTGCATGACCTTTACCGCGGCGCGGCTGTCGCGCCGGTCGAGGCAGCTTTTCCCGGGGTCACGGTGGACGGTGTCATCGATCGCGAAAAGCTCAGTCGGCATCTGGTTGGCCATCCCGGGCGGTTGCAGCAGCTCGAGGCCATCGTGCATCCGCTGGTGCGGGCGAGGATAAGGTCGTTCCTCGCCGAGGCCGAAGCTCGTGGTGAAGCGATTGCGGTGGTCGATATTCCGCTGCTGTTCGAGAACGGCGTCGATTGGGGGCTCGATGCCGTCATCGTCACCATCGTCGATGCGGCCGAGCAACGCCGGCGTGCCCTGGCTCGTCCCGGGATGACGGTGGAAAAGCTTGAGGCCATCCTTGCCCGTCAGCTAACACAGGCTGAAAAGGTGAAACGCGCCACCTACATAATCGACACCGCCGACACCATCGAAGCGACCCGCCAATCGGTTGCCGACCTGGTGCAGAGGCTGCGTCAGGAAGCCAAAGCCCGCCAATGAGCCGCGAAATCGTCCTCGATACCGAAACCACCGGCCTATCGCCGGTGACGGGCGACCGCATCGTCGAGATCGGCTGCGTCGAGCTGATCAACCACATCCCGACCGGCCGGCATTTCCACGTCTATCTCAATCCCGAGCGTGACGTGCCGGATGAAGCATTCCGGGTGCATGGGCTGTCGACCGAGTTCCTGCGCGACAAGCCGCTGTTCAGCGCCGAGGCCGACGCCTTCCTCGAGTTCATCGGCGATGGCACGCTGGTGATCCACAACGCCCCGTTCGACATGGGCTTTCTCAACTTCGAGCTCGAAAAGCTCGGCAAGCCCAGCCTCACCAATGAGGTGATCGACACCGTGATGGTGGCGCGCGAGCGCCATCCGGGCGCGCGCGTCAGCCTCGATGCGCTCTGCAAGCACTATGGCATCGACAATTCGAAGCGCGTGTTGCACGGCGCGCTGCTCGACAGCGAGATCCTCGCCGATGTCTATCTGGAGCTGATCGGTGGCCGGCAGGTGGCGCTGGCGCTGGTGGCCGAGACGCATATCGAGAGCGGCATCACCGTGACGATGGCGCCTGCACGCCAGCGACCGGTGCCGCTGCCGTCACGGCTGACCGACATCGAATTCGCCGCCCACCTGAAGCTCGTCGGCACGCTCGGCGCCGACGCCTTGTGGAGCAATTATCCCACCGAGCTCGCGGCGGCCGAGTAGGCCCGCTTAGTTGGGCGGCGTGCCCGGAGCGGCCTGCTGCGCCTGCAGGTTGCGGACGTTCTGGATGTAGAGCGCGTTGAAATCCACCGGCTCCATCATCAGCGGCGGGAAGCCGCCGAGCTGAACGATGGTGGCGAGCACATGGCGGGCGAACGGGAAGATCATTCGCGGGCACTCGACCATCAGTAGGGCCGGCAGCTGCGGCTCGGGCACGTTCCTCACCCGGAACACGCCGCCATAGACCAGTTCGACGTTGAACAGCACGGTCTTGTCGCGCTCGGCCTTGGCGTTGAGGTTGATCTCAACGGCGTAGAGATCGTCGGCCTGCTTCTTCACCCCGACATTGATGCCCACGGTGAAGTTGGGGTTCGGACCGCCCAACAGCACCGAACCGGGCGCGCCCGGGTTCTCGAAGCTCAGGTCGCGGGTGTACTGCCCGACGAGGCTGTAGCTGGGCGCCGTGCTGGCGTTCGCGGGTGCCGGCGCGGCCTCGGGCGGGGTCTGGTCAGCCATAGTCGAAAATCCTCGAGCTTTCGGTCGGCCGGGTGGCTAGCACCTTTGGCACTCAGCCACAAGCGCGGTGGCTTTCAGCGCGGCCGCCACTCGTCCGAATCGAGGTCGATCGTGCCATCGTCGACACGCCGTTGCGCAAAGCCGGGACCGGCCCCGGTGGTCGACGTGACGACCGTCACCCGGGACTTGAGAAAGGCGTAGATTGCCGAGCGCACCGGCGGGATCAGCAGCAGGATGCCGATGAGGTCGGAGAAATAGCCCGGCAACAGCAGCAGCAGTCCCGCGACCCCGACCATCATCGCGTCGGCCAATGCTCGCGCCGGCAACTGCCCGCGCCCCACCGTCGAGCGGATCTCGTTGAGCAGCGACAGTCCCTGCATGCGGATCACCAGCGAACCGATGATCGCCGTCACCACTACGCCCGCCAGCGTCGGCCACAAGCCGATGGCGTTGCCGATCACCACGAAGAACGCGATCTCGACCAGCGGCACCAGCAGAAAGATCAGGAACAATAGGCGGCCCAATGGGTAACCCTTTCGAAAGCGCTGCGTCATAAAGGCCCCGCCGGGCTCCTCAGCCAAACGTGAACTGGTTTCCGGCTGAGCGTTTCCCTATATATAGGTCACATTTTTGGCTCCGCGAGCCGGACGCCCCCTTTCCCCTGGCGCGAGTAGCACGTCCGATGGATGAATTCTTCGATATCCCCACGCTCATCGTCATTGGTCTGGCGATCGTTGTGCTGTTCCGGCTGCGTCAGGTCCTCGGCACCCGTACCGGTCGTGAGCGTTCCCCGCTGGAGCGCCAGCGTGAGGCGGCGCCGGTGAAGGCCGGCGACGACACGGTGGTGCAGATGCGCCCGCGTCCGGTTCCAGAGACCGACGAGAATCAGGCCCGCGCGGCGCGCAAGCTCGAGACCGAGATCACCCAGTTCTCGCATGGCGACGACAAGGTTGCGGCGGGCCTCAATGCAATCGCTGACGCCGACCCGAACTTCGGGCCCAAGAGCTTCATGGAAGGCGCCAAGTCCGCCTACGAGATGATCGTCACCGCGTTCGCCGCCGGGGACCGCCAGACCCTGAAGAACCTGCTCGAAAAGGACGTCTATGACGGCTTCGAGCGCGTCATCAAAGATCGCGAGGCCGCCGGCCACAAGATCGACTTCACCTTTGTCGGGCTGCCCAAGGTCGAGATTTCGGAAGCCGAAGTAGACAAGCGGGCCGCCAGCGTCACCATCCGCTTCCACGCTGAAGTGGTCTCGGCCACCCGCGACAAGGACGGCAACCTGCTCGAAGGCAATGCCGACCAGGTCACCAACATCGCCGACGAATGGACTTTTGCGCGCAACCCCAAGGCGCGCGATCCCAACTGGAAGCTCGTCGCCACCAGTCAGCTCGAATAAGAGGCCACGCTCGGGGGCGATGCGATGGCCAAGCGCCGGTCGGATGGAAAGGGCCAGCTCCCCGACTGGCACCTTTGGCTCGAGGTGTCGCAGACGGTTTCGCCGCTGCGGCCGCCGCGGCAGATCGTGAACCTCGACACCGAACCGCTGCCCATACCTACGCCGCCGCCGCCCAAGCGCCACCGCCTGCTGCCGGCCATGCCGGCATATCAATCCGACGGCCGGCCGGCCAAGCAACCGCGCGCCGGGATCGAACCCAACCTGAAGCAGCGGCTGCAGCGGGGGCGCGAAGAGATCGATGGGACGATCGACCTGCATGGCATGCGCCAGGTTGAGGCGCACGGAGCGCTCACCCGCTTCATCCAGGCTCGGGCAGCGCGCGGCGATCGAACCTTGCTGGTGATCACCGGCAAGGGGCTGAAGAAGCTCGGCGACGACGCAGCGGTGATCGTCGAACGCGGGGTGCTTCGCGCCATGCTGCCGGTATGGCTCAGTGCGCCAAACCTCGCGCCGCTGGTCGCGGGCTGGGATACGGCGGCGCAAGGCCATGGCGGCGATGGCGCCTTCTACGTGCGGTTACGACGGGAGCGGGATTATCGATGACTCCACTCGGGCTGAAGCTTCGCCAGATGCGTGACGAACGCGGCGTGACGCTGAAGGACATGGCCAAGGCGCTGCGCGTTTCCAGCGCCTATCTCAGCGCCCTCGAACATGGCCGCCGCGGCAAGCCAACCTTCGCGCTGATGCAAAGGATCATCGCCTATTTCAACGTCATCTGGGACGACGCCGAGGAACTGCAGCGCCTTGCGGAGATGAGCGACCCCAGGATCACCATCGACACTGCCGGAATGCCCCCCGAGGCCACCGAACTCTCCAACCGCCTCGCCCGCGATATTGCCAAGTTGGCGCCGGAAGATCTGGCTTATCTCAGCACCGAAGTCGCCCGTCGGGTGAAGTAGGCGAGGCTCGCCAGGGTGCTTTGGGCCATGGCGACAGTTGCGCCGTGAAAGGTGCAATGCGCTATAGTTTACGGCTTGCTGATTGACACTAAGTAGTTGGAGTAGCAGCCTTGGAGACAAACTAACGCAGGTCTTGCGGCGAAACGTTAAGGTTTGGTCCACACAATCGTCACCATCCGCTGGATGTTGGAAGAGGGTGGCATGCGCGCCTCGCAACTGTTCTGGGACAAGCAGTCCCAATGGTCGGAGGCAGACGTGTCTCTCGACCGGGCTGGTCTGGTCTTCTATTTCGGCACCCGCCAGATGCTCGCCGATGGCGGGCTTTACGACAGTCTTCGGTCGCGCTTTCCCGACGCGCACCTGCTGGGGTGCTCGACCGGCGGGCAACTCGCCGGGCTCGACGTCAGCGACGATACGGCCTGCGCCCTGGCACTGGACTTCGCGGCGACCGACCTGCGCGTCGCCCGCGCCGAGATAAAGGGCTCCGCCGACTCGCGTGCGACCGGCGCCGCCATCGGCGCTGCGCTCAAGGGCGACCGCCTGGCCGGCGTGTTCATCCTGTCGGACGGACTGCGCGTCAATGGCAGCGCGCTGGTTGAAGGCGTCGTCAGCGAAGTCGGGCGCGACGTGCCGGTCAGCGGCGGCCTTGCCGGTGACGGCGCTGATTTTGCCCAGACCCTCGTGGGTTGTGACAGTCCCCCGGCGCCCAACACCATTGCAGCGGTTGGCTTTTATGGCGATGCCATCCGCATCGGTCACGGCAGCGCCGGCGGCTGGGATGTGTTCGGGCCGATGCGCCAGATCACTCGCTCCGATGGCAATGTGCTGTACGAGGTCGACGGCAAGCCGGCGCTCGATCTCTACAAGCTCTATCTCGGACCGGAGGAGAGCCAGAACCTGCCCGGCTCGGCGCTGCTGTTCCCGCTGCGCATCTTCGATCCCAAACACCCCGAACGCAGCGTCGTTCGCACCATCCTTGCCGTCGATCACGAGTCGGGCTCGATGACATTTGCCGGAGATATGCCCCAGGGCTGGTCGGCTCAGCTGATGCGCGGCAGCTTCAACCGGCTCTGCGCCGGCGCGGCGGAGGCGACGCAGCGCGCCGTGCTCAATGCGCATCCGCAGCCCGATGCACAAAGCGCCGCTATCTTCGTCAGCTGCATTGGGCGGCGCTTGCTCATGGGTCAACGCATCGACGAGGAGATCGAGGCGGCAACCGCTGAGCTGGCGGAGAGCTGTGTGCCGGTCGGCTTCTATTCCTACGGTGAGATATCGCCGCACGAGGTCTCCGGCTTCTGCCAGTTGCACAACCAGACGATGACCGTGACAGTACTGGCAGAGCAGGCGGCCTGATTTGCGTAAGCTGTTTGATCGGCAGCTGGAAAAATCGACGGACGCCGCCGGGCGTGTCGACCTGGCGGCGCTCGAACGGCTGGTGACGGCTGCCTACGAAGACGCCGAGCTGGACCGCACGCGCACCGATCGATCGATCGAGCTGATGGTGGGCGAGCTGACGGCGTTCCAGGTCGGGCTCGAGGCAGAGATCGAGAACCGGACCGCGCAGCTGCGCCAGAGCCAGAAGAAGCTACGCACCCAGAACACCCGCTTCCTCACGGCGCTCGAGAACATGGCGCAAGGCCTCGCGATGTTCGACAGGCAGCGCCGACTGGTGGTCTGCAACCGACAATATCTCGACATCTACAATCTGCCGCGCCGGTTCGGCCGCGTCGGCACGTCGCTCGTTTCGATCCTCAGGGCCCGCATCGCCGCCGGAACTTCCGCTGGCAGCGATCCGGCCGCCTATCTGCGCGAGCGGCTGGTGACGGCGGCGGACGGCGTAAGTTCGACGACGACGCACCATCTCAACAATGGGCGGGTGCTGTCGGTCACCCACCGCGCCATGGGCGATGGCGGCTGGGTGACCATGCACCGTGACATCACCGAGCTGCACAACATGCAGGCCGAGCTCACGCACCAGGCCTATCACGACTCGCTCACCGAGCTGCCGAACCGCAACCTGCTCTACCAGCTGCTCGGGCAGGCCATCGATACACTGCCGACAGGCGGCAGCTTTGCGGTGCTCTGTCTCGATCTCGATGGCTTCAAGGCGATCAACGACTCGATGGGTCACGCCGCCGGCGACAAGCTGCTGAAACAGGTGGCGGCTCGCCTGCGCGAGTGTGTCGGAGACGCCGGAACCGTCGGCCGCATGGGTGGCGACGAATTCGCCGTGCTGCACCCCGACGGCACCCCCGAAAGCGCGCTGGTGCTGGCCAAGTCGATTCTCGAGGCGATCCGCCGGCCGTTCGATATCGACGATCACGCCGTGCTGGTCGGCGTGAGCATCGGCGTCGCCATGGCGCCGCGCGATGGCCAGAGCGCCGACAAATTGCTGAGGAACGGCGACCTGGCGCTCTACTCGATCAAGCGCGGACGACGCGGCGGATACCGCTTCTTCGAGCCGGACCTGCAGCGGACGCTCAGTGAGAGCAGCCGCATCGAGCGCGACCTCCGCCGTGCGCTGGCCAACGGGGAGTTCGAACTGTTCTACCAACCCATCCTCAACCTCGACTCGCAGACCATCGCCGGCTTCGAGGCATTGCTGCGCTGGCGCCACCCGATCGAGGGCATCATCCCGCCGGCCGAGTTCATTCCGCTGGCTGAGGAACTCGGGCTGATCGTGCCGATCGGGGAATGGGTCATCCGCCAGGCCTTCGCCGAGGCGGCCAGCTGGCCGGCAAGGATGCACGTTGCCGTCAATGTGTCGTCGGTGCAGTTCGGCCGTGGCGACCTGGTCGGCGTCGTGATGGATGCGCTGCGTGCCAGCGGCCTCGCCGCCGATCGGGTGGAGATCGAGATCACCGAGACGCTGTTCCTCGAGAACAGCCAGCAGAACCTCGATACCCTGCACCGGCTGCACGCCCTCGGGCTCAAAGTGGCGCTCGATGACTTCGGCACGGGCTACTCGGCGCTTAGCTATCTGCTGGCTTTCCCATTCGACAAGATCAAGCTCGACGGCTCGTTCGTCGGCGCGCTGGACAACCGGCAGGGCGCCCAGATCATCATGCGATCGGTCGCCGATATCGGCCAGCGCATGGGCATGGTCACCACCGCCGAAGGGGTCGAGACCCCCGAACAGCTGAAGGATGTCCAGCTCCTCGGCTACACCGAAGCGCAGGGTTTCCTGATCTCGGAGCCGATGAGCCGCCAGGCGGTGCGCCAGCTGCTGCACCTTGCCGTCGACACCATGGCGGAATCGGCCGTGCAGCAGGAGCCCTCGCTCGCGGCCAAGACTGCGAGCAATGCGCGCCGGCCCTGACCGACGCCGCCACTTCGCGGATTCACGTGGAACACATCGGCGAGTGGACAGCCTCCGGCAACCGGACTATGCGCTAGCCGATATTTGCTGACCTGTTCGGACGAGTTTCATGCTGCGCCGGTTCTTTGCCTATTACGCACCCTATAGGCACCTGTTCTTTCTCGATTTCGGCTGCGCCGTACTGGCCGGCGTTCTTGAGCTGGGCTTCCCGCTGGCGGTGAAGCTGTTCGTCGACGACTTGTTGCCGGGCCAGAACTGGGGGCTGATCGCCGGCACGGCTGCGCTGCTGCTGGCGGTGTACGCGCTCAACACCGCGCTCATCGCTATCGTCAACTATTGGGGCCATGCGCTCGGCATCTCGATCGAGACCGACATGCGCCGGCAGGCCTTCGATCACATCCAGAAGCTCAGCTTCCGCTATTTCGACAACAACAAGACCGGCCAGCTGATCACCCACGTCACCAAAGATCTCGAGGAGGTGGGCGAGGTTGCCCACCATGGTCCGGAAGACCTGTTCATCGCGGTGATGACCTTCATCGGGGCGTTCATCCTGATGTTCACGGTGCACTGGCAGCTGGCGCTGATGACCACCATCATCGTGCCGCTGATGACCTGGCTGGTGAGCCGCTACGGCTCTCGCATGACCCGCACCTGGCAGCAGCTGTTCCGCCAGGTCGGCGACTTCAACACCCGCGTGCAGGAGAGCGTCGGCGGCATCCGCGTGGTCAAGGCTTTCGCCAACGAGGACTATGAGCGCGGCCTGTTCGCCAAGAACAACGAGGGCTATCGCGCCACCAAGCTCAGCGCCTACGCCATCATGACGGCGTCGATTACGCTCAGCTATTTCAGCACCCGCTTCGTGCAGCTGGTGGTGATGGTCGCCGGCACCTGGTTCGTCATCAAGGGCGACCTGAGCTATGGCGGCTTCATCGGCTTCCTGCTGCTGGTCAACGTCTTCTTCCGCCCGATCGACAAGATTACCTCGGTGCTGGAGAGCTATCCCAAGGGCATCGCGGGGTTCCGCAGGTTCACCACGCTGATCGACACGGAGCCTGATACTGCAGATCGGCCTGGGGCGAAGCCGGTCGAGAGCCTCAAGGGTGACATCGTCTACAAGGATGTGAGCTTTGCCTATTCGGGCGATCCGGCGTCCAAGGACAAGGTGTTGGACGGGCTGAACCTCACGATCGCCGCGGGCGAAACCGTGGCCTTTGTCGGCCCGTCCGGCGCCGGCAAGACCACCATCTGCTCGCTGCTGCCGCGTTTCTATGATGTCACCGCCGGCGCCATCAGCATCGACGGCGTCGACATCCGCGACATGACCCAGGCCTCGTTGCGTGGCCAGATCGGCATCGTGCAGCAGGATGTATTTCTGTTCGGCTCGACCATTCGAGAGAACGTCGCCTATGGCCGCCTCGGCGCCAGCGACGAGGAGGTCATGGACGCGCTGCGCCGCGCGGCGCTGGACGAGTTCGTGCTGTCACTGCCGGACGGGCTCGATACGCCGACCGGCGAGCGTGGCGTAAAGCTGTCGGGTGGCCAGAAGCAGCGGCTCGCCATCGCGCGCATCTTCTTGAAGAACCCGCCGATCCTCATTCTCGACGAAGCGACCTCGGCGCTGGACACCGCGACCGAGTACGCCATTCAGCAGGCGCTCGCCGCACTGTCGGAGGGGCGCACGACGCTCGTCGTGGCGCACCGGCTCGCCACCATCCGCAATGCCGATCGTATCGTGGTGGTGAGCAGCGAGGGTATCGTAGAGCAGGGGACGCATGCCGAGCTGATCGGCAGGGCGGGCGCCTATGCGCGGCTGCACGGCGCACAGTTCGGCGGCACCACCGCAGCAGAATAGCAAAGGCCGGGATCGCTCCCGGCCTTCTCAATTCGTCGTTCTGTTGCCTTACAGCACGAAGCGGCTGAGGTCGGTGTCGGCGGCCATCTTGCCGATGCGGTCCTGCACATAGGCGGCGTCGATGCGGATCGTCTCGCCAGCCTTGTCCGGGGCGTCGAACGAGATGTCCTCGACCAGCCGCTCGAGGATGGTGGCGAGCCGGCGGGCGCCGATATTTTCGACCGTCGAGTTCACCTGCACTGCCGCGTCGGCGATCGCTTCGATCGCGTCCGGGGTGAAGTCGAGGGTCAGGCCCTCGGTCTTCATCAGCGCCACGTACTGCTTGATGAGGCTGGCATCGGTGTCGTTGAGGATGCCGATCAGGTCCTGCCGGGTCAACGCCTTGAGCTCGACGCGGATCGGCAGGCGGCCCTGCAGCTCGGGCAGCAGGTCCGAGGGTTTTGCGACGTGGAACGCGCCCGAGGCGATGAACAGGATGTGGTCGGTTTTCACCGGTCCGTACTTGGTGGAGACCGTGGTGCCTTCGATCAACGGCAGCAGGTCGCGCTGTACGCCCTCGCGGGAGACGCCACCACCGTAGCCGCCTTCGCGGTTCACGATCTTGTCGATCTCGTCGATGAAGGCGATGCCGTGGTTCTCGACCAGGTCGACGGCTTCCTTGTTCAGCTGGTCCTGGTCGAGCAGCTTGTCGGCTTCCTCGGCGAGGAGGGGCTGATGCGCGTCCTTGACCTTGACCTTGCGCTTCACGCCGCGGCCGCCAAAAGCCTTGCCGAGCATGTCCTGGATGTTGATCACGCCGATATTGGCGCCCGGCATGCCGGGGATGTCGAAGCCGCCCGGATTGCCCGTCGGCTGCATCTCGATCTCGATTTCCTTGTCGTCGAGCTCGTTGGTCCTGAGCTTCTGCCGGAAGCTCTCGCGGGTCGACGGCGAGGCGGACGAGCCGACCAGTGCGTCGAGCACCCGCTCTTCGGCATTGTGGTGAGCCTGCGCCTGCACCTCGCCGCGCTTCTTGTCGCGCAGCAGCGAAATGCCGGCCTCGACCAGGTCGCGGATGATCTGCTCGACGTCGCGGCCGACATAGCCGACTTCGGTGAACTTGGTGGCCTCGACCTTGATGAACGGCGCCTGGGCAAGCTTCGCCAGCCGCCGGCTGATCTCGGTCTTGCCGACGCCGGTGGGCCCGATCATCAGGATGTTCTTGGGCGTCACCTCGGCGCGCAGGTCATCCGGCAGCTGCTGCCGGCGCCAGCGGTTGCGCAGCGCCACGGCGACGGCGCGCTTCGCGTCATGCTGGCCGACAATGTAGCGATCGAGCTCGGAGACGATCTCGCGCGGGGAGAAATTGGTGTCACTCATAATCCGTCACTTTCCGCTGCCCTCATCGAGGCGCAGCACCATGAGATAGTCATCGTAGAAGACGCCATCGACCTTCAGGCCGCGCGGGTCTTCGCCGTATGTCACAAAGCCGTGCCGCTCGTAGAGCCGGCGGGCCGTTGGGTTGTCCTGCGTCACCGCGAGGTGCAGCTGCAGGACGTGGTTGCGGGCTTCCGCGATCACCGCGGCGATCAACAGGTCCGCGCCGCCTTTGCCCCGTGAGCCGGGGCTGAGATAGACGCCAACCAGGTGGCCGCGATGCGCCGACTTCAGCATCGCCTCGCGATAGAAGCCGGCAGTGCCGACCAGCGCCTCCGCATCGAACAGGCCGAACACGAAGCCCTTGTCGAGGCGGTCGACCCAGGCCGAAGCCGGCTTGTCGATCTCCTCCGCGAGGCTCGAGCCGAACGAGGCGGGCGAGTTCTGCAGCCCTTCGATCCGGAGCGACCGGTAGGCTTCGGCGTCTGCAGCGGCGAGCCGGCGGGTGGTCCAGCTCACGCGAAATCTCCGTCGGCGTTCCGCGCCATCATCAGCGCCGGGCCATATTCCGAGTGCCGCGTATCGAAGCTCTCGAACCCGGCTTTCTCGTATGCCCGGATCGCCGCCGCATTGGCCGGATCGGGATCGATGATCACCCGGATGGCGCCTTCCTCGAACAGTAGCTCGACGAACGCCTCGATCAGCCGCGGGCCGTGGCCTTTGCCGATCAGCTCGGGCACCCCAATGAACTGGTCGATCCCCAGCGTTCCGGTCGGCTGGTCCTGGTACGGGTGGCCATCTTCGAGATGCGGATCGTAGCTCTGGATGTAGCCGATCGGCTTGCCATTGAGCTCGACGATGAACGGCTCCACCGAGATGCTATCGATGTGGCCTTCGATCGACTTCAGCGCTTTGCCCAGGTCGTTGTCCCACCATTTCGCCACGTGCGGCTCCGCCAGCCAGCGCGCCAGGAGCGGCTTGTCGGCTTGCGTCACGGGCCGGAAGCCGTAGCGGTGGGCGTCAGACGGTTTCAATCGTTTCGACCGTCACGTTCTCGTTGGTGTAGATGCAGACCTCGGCCGCGATCTTCATCGCCTTGCGGGCGATCTCCTCGGCATCGAGCTCGGTGTTCTCGCTGAGCGCCAGGGCCGCGGAATAGGCGTAGTTGCCGCCTGAGCCGATGGCGATGGTGTTGTGGTCGGGGGTCAGCACGTCGCCGGTGCCGGTGAGCACCAGGGTGACGTCCTTGTCGGCGACGATCATCATCGCTTCGAGCCGGCGCAGGTAGCGGTCGGTGCGCCAGTCCTTGGCGAGCTCGACCGAGGCGCGCATCAGCTGGTCGGGGTACTGCACCAGCTTGGCTTCCAGCCGCTCGAACAGCGTGAACGCGTCGGCGGTGGCACCGGCAAAGCCGCCGATTACCTTGCCGTCGGCGAGGCGCCGGACCTTCTTGGCGGAATGCTTCATCACGGTGTTGCCGACCGAGACCTGTCCGTCACCGGCCACTACCACCTTGTTGCCCTTGCGGACGGCGACGATCGTCGTGCCGTGCCAGCCGGGGAACTCGTTGTCCTTCGACATGTTGGGAAAAACTCCAGAACTGTTGGACCCTATTTAGGCACGGGTCGAGGGAATGCAAACCTGGCTAGCCGGTTGGGTAGTTTCCCGGAGGTTACCTGGGTCGCGCCGCTCACGACGTGCGGCCCTCTTTCACCGCATCTTCACCCCTCAGGCGCTATCTGCTACAGCCGCCGCGCCAACAGGGACTGCCGCCATGCGCACCGCCGAGATCATCAGGAAGACCAATGAGACCGACATCAACGTGTCGGTGAACCTCGATGGGACCGGCAAGCACGACATGCAGACCGGCATCGGCTTCCTCGACCACATGCTGGATCAACTGTCGAAGCACTCGCTGATCGACATGAGCGTCGTCGCCAAGGGCGACCTGCACATCGATTTCCACCACACCGCCGAGGACGTCGGCATTGCACTGGGTGAAGCGATCAAGCAGGCGCTGGGCAGCAAGCGCGGCATCCGTCGCTATGCCTCGTCCGACCTGCCGATGGATGGGACGCTGACCCGCGTCGCGCTCGACGTCTCGGGCCGGCCGTTCCTCGTCTGGAAGGTCGAGTTCACCCGCGACAAGGTGGGCGAGATGGACACCGAGCTGTTCCGCGAGTGGTTCCAGGCCTTCGCCATGAATGCCGGCATCACGCTCCACGTCGAGACCTTCTACGGCGACAACAACCACCATATCGCCGAGAGCGCCTTCAAGGCGCTGGCCCGGGCATTGCGCTCGGCCGTCGAGATCGACCCGCGCGCTGCGGATGCGATCCCTTCGACCAAGGGTACGCTCTAGGGCTTAGCCTTTCGGCCGACCCTCGTCGTCCGTCTCCATCCCGAGCAGCGGCATCACCTCCACCGCGTGGCAGGGAAAGATCGACATGTGCGGGTGGCCCTCGAACATTTGCGCCGCCGCCTCCAGCGACGGCGCCCGAACCACCACAAACACCGTTAGCTGGTTGACAGCGTCGGCCACGCCGTCGTCGGAGACGCGCTTGGTTTTGCCCAGCGGTCCGCCCTGGTAGACGATCGAATCCTTGTGCTTTTCGTCCCAGGCTTCGAGCGCCGGCAGGCCGATCGCGTCCTTGGCTCGCCGTTCCTCCTCGGATAGCGCGTACCAGGCCTGCCATTTCGGCCCGGCCTTGTCGCTGTAGAACACCGCGAGATACTTGCCATCGGCCATTTCGCGCCTCCCGGCGAGATCAGCTGAAGCCGTGCGTGGCGCCCGCGCCGATGAGGACCGCGGTGAAGACCGCCATCAGCACGAGCAGCCCGACGGCGAGCCAGCCGATGAAGATGCCCTGGCTGGGCTTGGAACCCATGGTTCCGTCGCCATGCGGGTCGGGTGAATCGTGCGTCATGGAGCTCTCCTCGAAGCCTGTTGAACGAACGGCATGGCAGGCGGTCGGTTCCCTCATCTTCCAACCGTGCGGGTTTTGCTCTAAGGCGAACCCGCAACCACGCCGATCCAACGAGGATAACCGTGACCCTCTATTCCGTCTACGAGCGCCCGAACGATGCGCCCACTGCGGTGGCCGATCGCTTCTCCTGGTCCGCAGCCCTGCTGCCGCCGGTGCATGCGCTCGTCCACGGGCTCTGGCTGCTGCTCGCCGTGTGGGTGGTCGGCACCGTGGCGATCATCGCTTCGAGCGTGGTGATCGGTGGTGAAGCGGCATTCTGGATCTACGCGCTGTTCGCCACCCTGATCGGTTTTGAGGCTTCGAGCTTCCGCCGGGTGAAGACCGGCAAACGTGGCGGCCTCTATCGCACCGAGATCGTCGCCGCCGGTGAAGACCTGGCACTGGTCGACTACCTGAAGCGGCAGACCCGATGAGCACGGTCACCATTATCGATTACGGCTCGGGCAACCTCCGCTCGGCCGCCAAGGCCTTCGAGCGCGCCGCGCGTGAGACAGGGACCGCCGACGAGATCCTCGTCACCGACGACGTCGAAGTCGTCCGCCGCGCCGATCGTATCGTCTTGCCCGGGGTCGGCGCCTTCGCCGATTGCCGCGCCGGGCTCGATGCCGTCACCGGCATGGTCGACGTGTTGGAAGAGCGGGTGATCAAGGGCGGCGTGCCGTTCCTCGGCATCTGCGTCGGCATGCAGCTGATGGCCACGGAAGGCCGCGAGAAGGCGATCACCAAGGGCCTCGGCTGGATCCCCGGCGCTGTCGTGCGGCTCGAGCCGAAAGGCGACCTCAAGGTGCCGCACATGGGGTGGAACACGCTGACCATCCGGCAGCCCCACCCGCTGCTATCGGGCATCCCCGACGGACCGGATGGGCTGCACGCCTATTTCGTCCACTCGTACCATCTGGCGGTGGACCGCCCCGAGACGTTGATCGCCACGGCTGACTACGGCCAGGAGGTCACCGCCATCGTCGGGCGCGACAACATGCTGGGCACCCAGTTCCACCCCGAAAAGAGCCAGAGCCTCGGCCTGACCCTGATCGGCAACTTCCTGAGGTGGAAGCCATGATCCTTTTCCCGGCCATCGACCTGAAGGACGGCCAGTGCGTGCGCCTGAAGCTCGGCGATATGGACCAGGCCACGGTGTTCAACGACAACCCTGCAGCGCAGGCGAAGTCATTCGAGGACCAGGGTTTTGAGTACCTGCACGTCGTCGACCTCGACGGCGCGTTCGCCGGCAAGAGCGTCAACGGCGATGCGGTGCAGGCTATCCTCGATACCGTGAGCTTTCCGGTGCAGCTCGGCGGTGGCATCCGCTCGATTGCACATATCGAGGAGTGGCTCGACCGCGGGCTTGCCCGGGTCATCCTCGGCACCATCGCGGTGCGCGATCCGGCGCTGGTGCGCGAAGCAGCGCGGTTGTTCCCCGGCCAGGTAGCGGTCGGCATCGATGCGCGCGGCGGCAAGGTGGCGGTGGAGGGTTGGGCCGAGACGTCCGAGCTGACCGCGATTGAACTGGGGCAGCGCTTCGAGGGCGCTGGGGTCGCCGCGATCATTTACACCGACATCGACCGCGACGGCATTCTGAAGGGCATCAATTGGCCTTCGACGCTGGAGCTGGCGGAAGCCGTGTCGATCCCGGTGATCGCCTCAGGCGGGCTCGCCTCGATGAACGACATCCGCACTATGACAGAGCCGCGCTACCAGATCCTCGAAGGCGCCATTTCCGGCCGCGCGCTATATGACGGGCGTATTGATTCACGTGAAGCAATAGCGCTGCTGAAGCAGCGGGCCGCCTGATGGCTGAGCTCAAGAACAAGCCGGTACTGGTCGAGCGGGTGCGGCTCTGGTGGTATCCAGTGGCGCTGGTGCCCATATTGGCGCTGTTCTACGCCGGCTTCTCTGGCATCCTGCCTACCCTGTTCGGCCTTGCCGGGCTGTTCGCCTTCTTTTTCTGGGTGTTCTCCTTCGGCTTTGCGATCTACGCCCGGCTGAAGCGCCCGCCTTCGGATCCGCGCCAATGAGCCTCAAGACCCGCATCATTCCCTGCCTCGACGTGAAGGACGGCCGCGTCGTGAAAGGCGTGCAGTTCGTCGACCTGGTGGACGCCGGCGACCCGGTGGAAGCCGCCATCGCCTATGACGCCGCCGGCGCCGATGAACTCTGCTTTCTCGATATCACTGCCAGCTCCGACAACCGCGAGACCATCTTCGACGTGGTGGCGCGTACCGCCGAGCACTGCTTCATGCCCGTCACCGTTGGCGGTGGCGTCAGGAAGATCGAGGATATCCGGAGGCTCCTCCTGGCAGGCGCCGACAAGGTGGCGATCAACACCTCGGCGGTGAACGATCCCGACTTCGTCGCCCGGGCCGCCGACAAGTTCGGCGACCAGTGCATCGTCGTCTCGGTCGATGCCCGCCAGCGCCAGGTTCGCGCCCCCGGCCAGCACAACATGGACGAGTGGGAAGTCTTCACCCACGGCGGCCGTAACCCGACCGGCCTCGATGCAGTCGAGTTCGCCGCGCGGATGGTCGAGCGTGGCGCCGGGGAACTGCTGGTCACCTCGATGGATCGCGACGGCACCAAGTCCGGGTTCGACCTGAAACTCACCCGCGCCATCGCGGACGCTGTGCATGTGCCGGTGATTGCCTCGGGCGGCGTCGGCTCGCTCGATGACCTGGTGGATGGGGTGAAGGAGGGGCACGCGTCGGCGGTGCTCGCCGCCTCGATCTTCCACTTCGGCACCTACACGGTGGGCGAAGCCAAGGACTACATGGAGCGCCACGGCATCGCCATGCGTCACGACCTCAATCCGGGAGCCACGAAATGAGCTTCACCCTCGAAGCGCTGGACCAGCGCATCGCCGCCCGCGCCGGCGCCTCGCCGGAGGAGAGCTACACCGCAAAACTCCTCGCTGGCGGCATCGAGCGCTGCGCCAAGAAGTTCGGCGAGGAAGCGGCCGAAATCATCATAGCCTCTGTCACCAAGGACAAGAAGGGCACCGAGGGCGAAGCGTCCGACGTGATCTATCACCTCCTGGTGCTGCTCCGCGCCGCCGGGGTACCGCTGGCCGACGTGATGGCGCAGCTCGAGCGCCGCACGGCGCAATCGGGCCTCGAGGAGAAGGCGTCGCGCGGGAAGGCCCAAAGCTAATGGGGGTCAAGAAGCTCGAGCTCGCCCCCTACCACTATTTCACCAAGGCCGAGTGGAGCGGCTTCCGCGCCGACGAGCCGATGACGCTCGACGCCGCTGACGTGAAGCGGCTGCGTGCTCTCACCGACCCGATCTCGTTCACCGAGGCCGAGGATATCTACCTGCCGCTGAGCCGGCTGATCTCACTCTATGTGGAAGCGACCCAGGAACTACACCGGGCGTCGACCAAGTTCCTCGGCGCTGATGGCCGGAAGGTGCCCTACATCATCGGTGTTGCGGGTTCGGTAGCGGTGGGCAAGTCCACGACCTCGCGTATTTTGAAGGCGCTGCTCAGCCGCTGGCCGAGCTCCCCCAAGGTCGACCTCGTCACCACGGATGGGTTCTTGTATTCGAACAAGCAGCTGGACGAGCTGAAGCTCGCCGAGCGCAAGGGGTTTCCGGAGAGCTACGATCGCGGCGCGCTGATCCGGTTCCTCTCGGACATCAAGTCGGGCAAGCCCGACGTAAAGGTGCCGGTCTACTCGCACCTCGTCTACGACGTCATCGATGGCGAGTTCATCACCATCGACCGGCCCGACATCCTGATCGTCGAGGGGCTCAACATCCTGCAGCCGGGCGAAATGCCGAAATCCGGCAAGCCGATCCTTTTCGCCTCCGACTTCCTCGATTTCTCGATCTTTATCGATGCCGACGAGAACGACCTGACCACCTGGTTCATGGAGCGCTTCCGGCGCCTGCGCGAAACCGCGTTCGCCGACCCCAAGAGCTTCTTTCACCGCTTCACCAAGATGAGCACGGAGGAAGCCGAAGCCTTTGGCATGTGGGCGTGGAAAGAGATCAACCTCCCGAACCTACGCGACAACATTCAGCCGACGCGGAGCCGGGCGGATTTGGTGCTGACCAAAGGGCCGAGCCACGCGATTGAGCGGGTGGCGCTGCGGAAGGTTTAGTGTGCTTGGCTGCCCCTCACCCCGGCCCTCTCCCCAGAGGGGCGAGGGGGCGGTGTGGCACGGGCGGTGCAAAGTGCGTCCCCTCGCCCCTTTGGGGAGAGGGTTAGGGTGAGGGGCGCCCCCGCGCGCCTAAATCCCAATCCCCTTCTCGGCCGCCAGCGCTTGCAGGTCCGCTACCGGCCGGGCGCCTATATGCGAAATCACTTCGCTGGCCGCGAGGCATCCGGCCTGCAGCGCAGTGCGGTAGTCGCGCTCGCGGGCGATGGCCAGGAGGAACCCTGAGGCGAACAGGTCGCCGGCGCCGGTGACGTCGACCACTTCCTTCACGGCATAAGCCGGCACTGTGATGATCTCGCCCTCGTGCACCACCATCGCGCCGTCGGCGCCCATGGTGATCGCCGCGAGTTCAGCGTCCTTAGCGATCGCCTGGACGGCGCCATGCAGGTCCGTCTGGTACAGCGACTTCAGCTCTTCGATATTGCCGAAGACGATGTCCATGGTCTTGGACCGGATCAGGTCGAGGAACTCGTCGCGGTAGCGGTTGACGCAGAACGGATCGCTGAGCGTGAACGACGCAGCGCGCTCATGCTTGTGGGCGTAGTGCGCGGCCATGACGAACGCCTTCTTGGCCTCGGTCGGGTCCCAGAGGAACCCTTCCATGTAGGTGACCGTGGCGCCGCCGATCTCGTCTTCCTTGATGTCGGCGGTGGTGAGCTGGTGGCAGGCGCCGAGATAGGTGTTCATGGTCCGCTCGCCGTCCGACGAGAGGAGGATCATCGAGCGGGCCGTCGCAGGACCATCCGACAGCCGCGACACGCCGTAATGGACGCCGATCCGCTTCAGGTCGTCGGCGAACACGTCGCCGAGGTCGTCGTCCGCCACCTTGCCGACGAACGAGGCTTTGCCGCCCAGCGAGGCGACGCCGGCTGCCGTATTGGCGGAGCTGCCGCCCGAGATCTGCCGCTTGTTGTCTGGCATCCGGTCGTAGAGGTAGGCCGAACGGTCGGCATCGACCAGGTGCATGATGCCTTCCGACAAGCCCTCGCGTTCGAGGAAGCCGGGATCGATGGGCGCAATGACGTCGACGATGGCGTTGCCGATGGTGAGAACGTCGAACCGGGTCTCGGCCATCGGCGATCCTTCAATGAATGGTGCGAAAAGAACCGCGCCGGAAATAGAGGAGATTGCGCTCTGGCGCAACGCCAACCTCAGGCCGGGCGCGGCTTTCCGAAGCGCTGCGCGTGCCGGCGGGTCAGCGCCTTGACCAGCGGCTCGGCATTGGCAGCGGAGACGCCGAGCAATTGCTCATCGAGCAGCAGCATCGAGAGCCCATGGACAAAGGCCCAGGCGCTGATCGCTGCCTCTCCCGGGGCCTCCGGATCTTCCTTCGCCGCGGCAACTGCGAGGCTTTCGTAGGCCGCGTCGGCTGCGCGCCGCAGATCCTTGTCCTCGAACTTGCCCAGTTCTGACGAGAACATCAGCTTGTAGAGCCGCGGGTAACGCAGCGCGAACTGCACGTAGGCTTCGGCCATCGCCCCAAACTGCTCGTCTTGCGGCAGGCCGGCCTTTGCCGCCTCCACGGATTCGAGGAACAGTGCGAACCCTGCGGCGGCGACTGCCTGGATCAATGCCTGCTTGTCGCGGAAATGCCGGTACGGCGCTGCCGCCGAGACGCCGACCCGCCGCGCCAGCTCGCGCATGCCCAAGGCTTCCGTGCCGCCTTCCAGCAGTAGTTCCAGTGCCGCCTCGACCAGCGCCCGGCGCAGGTCGCCATGATGATAGCGGTCGGAACTCTCAGATGTTGACATTGCTCACATGCAGGCCTATCTCGATGCGAACAGTGTTAACATGCTGCCTCGCACAGGTCGAGGCGCGTTTGTCGGAACCGGGAGCGACATGATGACCGACCTGATCCTCGCCATTGCCCACCACCTCGCCGTCTTCACCCTGGTGGCGATCTTTGCCGCCGAGTTTGCGCTATTGCGGCCCGGGATCGAGGGCAAGCGCCTCGGCCAGCTCGGCGCACTCGATGGCGCCTATGGCGCGACGGCCGGTCTCGTCATTATCGTCGGCATCATCCGGGTGATCTTCGGGCCGGCGGGGTGGGAGTACTATGTCGGCAACTGGGTGTTCTGGGCCAAGATGATCGCCTTCGCCGGCGTCGGCCTGGCGTCGATACCGCCGACTAAGGCGATTGCACGGTGGCGGAAGGCGGCGAAGGCGGATGTGCGGTTCGCGCCGGTTGCGGCCGAGATATCGGCGGCACGCCGGTTCCTGTTCCTGCAGGCGGGGTTGCTGGTGTTCATCCCGAGTTTCGCCGCCGCCATGGCGCGGGGGTATGGGGTTTAGCGGGAACTCGACAGACTGGCTGTATCAATTGCCCTTCGGCGCGGGCGTCTTCGGCTCGAATCGGCACCACTCGCGAATGATGCAGCGCCAGCAATCGGGTTTGCGCGCCTTGCAGATGTAGCGGCCGTGGAGGATCAGCCAGTGGTGGGCGAGCAGCAGATACTGGTCCGGCACCACCTTCAGCAACCCGGTCTCCACCGCCAGCGGGTTGTCGCCCGGCGCCAGCCCGGTGCGGTTGGCGACGCGGAACAGGTGCGTGTCCACCGCGATCGTGGGTTGCCGGAACGCGATGTTGAGCACCACGTTCGCGGTCTTCCGCCCGACGCCGGGCAGGGTTTCCAGCGCCTCGCGATCCTCGGGCACTTTTGAGTCGAACTTCTCGATCAGCTGCTGGCTCAGCGCGAAGACATTCTTTGCCTTGTTGCGAAAGAGGCCAATCGTCTTGATCTTGTCCTCGATCTCGGCGACGCCGAGCTCCACCATCTTCTCGGGCGTATCGGCCAGCTGGAACAACAGCTTGGTCGCCTTGTTCACGCCGGCGTCGGTCGCCTGGGCGGAAAGCACCACCGCCACCAGCAGCGTGAAGGGGTTCACGTAGTCCAGTTCGCCCTTCGGTTCGGGCTCCGCCGCCGCAAAAGCGCCGAAAATGGCTTCGACATCTGACGTTGGTAGGCCCTTTGGCAGTCGCTTCACTTTTTGCTGCGCCATTTCCGTCATCCCGATTCTGAGGCTATACTGATGCCCAAGATGACGACCCAAACGCAAGCGAGGCCGCTATTCGCGGCAAAGCTGACGCCCCATCGATCGCTGGGACGCAAGGGTGTTCGCGTCGTCGTGGTGCTCTTTGCGGTGCTGGCCACCATTCCCGGCATGGTCTTCTTTTCGATGGGCGCCTGGCCGATCGTCGGCTTTCTCGGCCTCGACATTGCGTTGATCTGGTGGGCGCTCAGCGCCTCGCAGCGCGATGGCAAGCGCTACGAGGAAGTGACGCTGTGGCCTGATCAGCTTGAGCTGAAGCAGGTCGACGGCACCGGCAAGGAAACCCTCAGCCGGTTCAACCCCTATTTCGTCAAGCTGGTGGTCGACCGCGATTTCAACGAGCGCACCGTAGCGCTGCATCTGAGGACCCGCGACCGCGACGTCGCGCTCGGCCAGTTCCTCAACCAGGACGAAAAGTCGAGCTTCGCCAAGGCTTTCGGCACCGCGCTGAAGCGCGCGCGGGTTTAGGCACAAGAGCGTCAAAACCGGGTCGCAACCGGCGGCGGGCGCGCCTATGTTCCGGCCATGAGCAAGCACCAGACCATCATCGCCAACTCGGACTACGAGACCGTCCAGGCCGCGATCGCTTATCTCAGCGAGACGCTGCCCGACGAAACCGATCTGCCGCGTTTTGCCCGCGCCCTCGGGCTGACCGAGCGGCAGCTCACCGACCTGTTCCGCCGCTGGTGCGGGCTGAGCCCCAAGAGCTTCGCCCAGGCCGTGGCGCTCAATCACGCGAAAAAGTTGCTGGCCGACCAGCAGAGCGTTCTCGACACCACTTACGAGGTGGGCCTGTCGTCGACCTCGCGCCTGCACGATCTGTTCGTCACCCACGAGGCCATGCCGCCCGGCGCCTTCCGGGCAAAGGGCGAGGGCCTCGAGATGACCTGGGGCGCCGCCCCCTCGCCGTTCGGCACCGCGGTGCTGACCATGACGGAGTACGGTCTCTCAGGCATCGGCTTTGCCGACGAGAACATGTCGATCGAGGAAGCCTTCGAGGATCTGGCCAACCGCTGGCCCAACGCCCGGTATCGCCGCGACGACAAAGCGGTGGCGCCGGTTGCGGCGCGGGTGTTCGACCCGAGCCGCTGGGACCCCGAACAGCCGGTCCGCGTCGTGCTGATCGGCACCGATTTCGAGGTGCAGGTGTGGGAGACGCTGCTGCGCATCCCGGTGGGCAAGGCCACGACCTATCAGCGGGTCGCCAACCACATCGGCCGGCCGACTGCGGCACGTGCGGTCGGTGCGGCGGTGGGGAAGAACCCGATCAGCTTCGTGGTGCCGTGCCATCGCGTCGTGGGGACCAGCGGCGCGCTGACCGGCTACCACTGGGGCGTGCCGCGCAAGCGGGCGATTCTTGGCTGGGAGTCGGGGGTTGTGGGGGCGTAGGGCGAGCCTGCCCCTCACCCGGCCGCTACGCGGCCACCCTCTCCCTCAAGGGGAGAGGGGTAGTTGTGGCACGATCTCGCCCTTCTTCCCTCCCCCTTGAGGGAGAGGGTGCCGAGCAGAGCTCGGCGGGTGAGGGGCAGTTCAGACCGCCACCTTCTCCGCCAGTTTCCCGTCCGCGCCGATCCGATAGACCACCGGCTCGCCCGTCGCCAGTTCCCGCTTCAGGATCTGCTCGGGCGTCAGCTCCTCGATCGCCATGACGATCGAGCGCAGCGAATTGCCGTGGGCGGCGACCAGCACGGTCTTGCCGGCCTTCAGCAGCGGCGCGATGCGGGCGTCGTAATAGGGCAGGGTGCGGGCCGCGGTGTCCTTGAGGCTTTCGCCGCCGGGCGGGGGGACGTCGTACGAGCGGCGCCAGATGTGCACCTGCTCCTCGCCCCACTTGGCCCGCGCGTCGTCCTTGTTCAGCCCGTTCAGGTCGCCGTAGTCACGCTCGTTGAGGAGCTTCGAGCGGTTGATCGTCACCTCGGTGACGCCGGTCTCCTCGAGGATCAGGTCGAGCGTGTGTTGGGCGCGCTTCAGCGCCGAGGTGAAGTAGCTGTCCGGCACGTAACCGGCGGCCTTCAGGCGCTTTCCGGCGCTGCGGGCTTCCTCGATCCCCTTCTCGGTGAGATCAGGGTTGCGCCAGCCGGTGAACAGGTTCTTCAGGTTCCATTCGCTCTGGCCGTGGCGAACGAGGATCAGCGTTCCAGTCATCGTCAAAACCCTTGTCAGTTGAAGCCGAGCACGTCGGCCATGTTGTAAAAGCCCGGCTTCTGGCTGCGGGCCCAGAGCGCGGCGCGCACTGCGCCGTCGGCGAACAGCGCCCGGTTGTCGGCGATGTGGTTGAGTTCGATCCGCTCGCTGGGACCAGCTAGGATCACGCGGTGCTCGCCGATGACATTGCCGCCGCGCAGGGTGGCAAAGCCGATGCTGCCTTCCTCGCGTGGGCCGGTATGGCCGTCGCGGACGCGAACCGAGTGCGTCTTCAGGTCGAGGTTCCGCCCACGCGCCGCGGCCTCGCCGAGCATCAGGGCGGTGCCCGATGGCGCGTCGACCTTCTTGTTGTGGTGCATCTCGAGGATTTCGATATCGAAGCCCGGCAGCGCCGCCGCCGCCTGCTTCACCAGACCCATCAGCAGGTTCACCCCGAGCGAGAAGTTGCCGGCCTTGACGATGCGCGCGCCCGATGCTGCCTCGTGGATCGCCGCGTCGTCCGCCTCGCTGCAGCCGGTGGTGCCGATGACGTGCACCAACCCGCGCTTCGCCGCTTCCTTCGCCAGCGCCACGGAGTTGGCCGGCGCAGTGAAATCGACGATGGCATCGGCGCCGTAGAGCGCCGCCGCAATGTCGTCGACGACTGTGACGCCCAGCGCCTCGATGCCGGCCAGCTCGCCCGCATCCTTGCCGATCACCAGCGCCCCGGCGCGATCGAAGGCCGAGACTACGGTAATCCCGGGCGTTGCGGCGATGGCGCGGATATTGGCTGCGCCCATCTTGCCGCCTGCGCCGGCGATGGCGACCTTGAGGTCAGACATGCTTGCTCCTACGGAACTCGTGCCGACGCCTATAGCCCAGCCGCCGCGCTCATGCCAGCCGGGTGCCACCCGCCATCTCGGCGAGGATGGCCTGTGCGGCACTCAATGGATGGGCCGCGGCGGTGATCGGGCGCCCGACCACGAGGTGGCTTGCCCCGGCGGCCAACGCTTCTGCCGGGCCAGTGACCCGCTTCTGGTCGCCGTGCGCGCTCCCAGCCGGCCGGATGCCGGGGGTGACGATGGCCATCTTCGGCCCGACGATCGAGCGCACCATCTCGGCCTCATGCGACGAGCTGACCAGCCCGCCAATACCGGCGTCACGCGCTTGTTGTGCTCGCAGCGCGACGAGCCCGGCCGTGTCGCGGGCAAAGCCGGCCTCGGCGAGGTCCGCGTCGTCCATCGAGGTCAGCACCGAAACGCCCAGCACGCAGAGGTCCGATCCGGCCGCGCCGCGCACGGCCGCGCGCATACATTGCGGATAGGCGTGGACGGTGACCATCGTCGCGCCGGTTTTCGCGATCGCCGCGACGCCCTTTTCGACCGTGTTGTCGATGTCGAGCATCTTGAGATCGAAGAACACGCGCTTGCCTGCGGCGAGCAGGGCCTTGCCGAGGTTGAGGCCGTCGCCGCCGTAGAACAGCTGGTATCCGATCTTGTAGAAATCGACGGAGTCGCCGAGTTGCGTGATCAAGCGTTCCGCCTCGTCTCGGGTGTCGAGATCGAGTGCGACGATCAGTGTGCCTGCCATCAGATGCCTCCGGATTTTCCGGTCAGTGCCACAGCCGGCCGAATCGGGCAAGTAGAAATGCCCGCTTGCGCGCGATGTTATGGCGCCATAGCGTCCGCCCAACTCAATGGAATCATTAGACCAATCATGCAGCAGCAGGCGTTTTCCGCCGTCGTCGCCTGGGTGCGGCTCGAGCGTGCCACCGAGGCCTTCCACGCCGACCTGAAGAAGCGGTTCGGCATCACCGGGCTGCAGCTTTCGGTGCTCCGCATCTGCGCCGAGCGCCCGCAGCTGCCGCTCGCCGCGCTGCGCAAGGCGCTGGTGATGCATCCGGCGACACTCGGCCAATCGATCGACGAGCTGCGCCGCATGGACCTGGTGACGGTGAAGACCGACCCGCGCGATCGCCGCGCCCGGTTGGTGGGGCTGACCGAGGCAGGGACCGAGTTGCTGTCGAAGGCGCCGCTCGCCGGTCCGACCCGGCTGCGCGAGGTCGATCACGACGTGGCCCGGCTCGATCGGCTGAAGCTGGCGCTGGAGGATGCGGTGGAGCTGTTCGGGTTGGGCGAGTGGACGCCGGGGCGGAAGGATGGCCCGTAGGGAGGTAATCGTCGGGCACTGAACTCTCGGTGATCCTCCCCCGCGTGGCGGGGGAGGGGCCCAGCAAAGCTGGTGGAGGGGGCGGCCATAAACACCGGCGCTTCCCGTCGCCCCCTCCACCCGTTCCACGGGGGAGGATCACCGAGGTCCTGTGCGTGCGCGGAGTTCAGAGCCCGTCGATCGTCGCCGGCAGGTCTTCCATCGGGATCCAGTCGGTTAGCAGCTTCCGGTCGCTGAGCCGCACGACGAACACATTGCCGCCGCCCGGATTGCCGATCCGGCGCTGGTCTTCCGACCGTGCGATGGTGAGGTTGCCGAGGTGGCACTTCAGCAGCGTGCCGACGGCGCCATGTCCGGTTAAGGCGATTGGCAGCCGCGGATCGTGGCCGGCCAGCACCTCGTTGAACGCGCCGACCACACGCTTCTGTGCGGCCCGCGCGGTCTCCCAGCCCTCGACCGACTCATCGGGGCGCGCGAACAACGCGTCGGCCAGTTGCTCGAACCGGGCCGCGGGAACAAAACCAGTACTGCTGCGATCGTTCTCGCCGAACTTATCCCCGCTATCCACAAGCGCGCCACAGCCGGTGGCGAGAATCGCCGCCAGCTCGAGAGCCTTGGTTTCCGTGCTCGAGACGATCCGGGTCAGGTCATTCACCAGTGGATGGTTCGCAAAACGTTCTGCCCGCGACCGTCCCAGCGCCGAGAGCCCCCAGTGTGGCGTCGGCACCTTGGGGTCGATCACCACCTCGGGGTGAGTAACGTATAGTGCGTACACCGGTCAGATGCCGCCGCGCGAGAAGTGGGTGAGTTCGCGCACCATCTGTCCGACCTTCCACTTGATGTTGGCCTCGTTCGGCTCGCCGTTCTCGTCGAACACGGCGGGATACGGCCCGAGCCCGAGCAGCGTCGGCACCACCAGTGCGCCGATCTTGCTGAGGGAGTCGCGGAGGTGCGAGAGCGCGAAGATGGTGGCGTACTTGCCGTCGCTCATCCCGCCAATGCCGAACACCGCGTGCTTGAACGGGTTCGGCTTCTCCCGGCTCACCCAGGACACCACATTGGCGATCAGCGGGGTGATCCCGCCATTGTATTCGGGGCTGATGATGAGGACGATGTCGTGGCTGCGGAACATCTCCGCAAGGCGCTTCGCCGCCTCCGGCGTTTCGCCGGCATCCTCGATGTCCTGGTTGAAGATCGGCATCTCGAAATCACGGAGATCGAGATCGGTGACGATCACGCCGGCTTCGCGGAGCTTTGCCGACATGTGCCGGCGTAGCGGCTCGTTGATGGCGTTCTTGCGGAGCGAGCCGCAGATGGTGATGGCGGTCTTGGGGGGAGGGGTATCGGTCATGGCGGCCGGACGCTAGCGGGCGTTTGGCGTTGGTGGCAAGCGCGACCGACAGCTTGAGCGTCAATTCTTAGGACGGGAGAAGATGTTGATGATGGCTCCGTCAGGATCGCGAAGCAGCATCGAGCGGTTGCCCCAGGGCATGGTGGTTGGCTGCTGAACGATCTCTGCCAGCGCCGCCGCCCGCGCCAGCAGGCCGTCCACGTCATCGACCTGCAGTTCGATCATCAGCGACCTGTTGGCCTTGGGAACGATCGCCCCGCCATTCACTCTTTCGATTATCTCGCGCGACGAGATGGCCAGCGTACAGCCATCAAGCCGGATTTCGGCGAAGCCGGGAGCGAGCCTAGTCGGCTGCACACCGGTCAGCGCGGCATAAAAATCGACGAGCACATCGAACTGATCGGTGACGACCCGCACGGAGGCAAACTTCATCTGGAGCACCTTGGGCTGAGGAGAACGGCACCAGCCCTAGACCGGGCGGATGCCAGTTTCTGTCAGCAGCCGACGCGCGAAGCGTTACCAGCGGTCCAGGTGTTAGTTCTCGAACAGGCTTTTCAGCTTGGCGAAGAACCCCTCGCTCGTCGGCGAGTTTTCGCGGGTCGATTCGCGTTCGAACTCTTCCAAGAGCTCGCGCTGGCGCTTCGACAGGCTCTGCGGCGTCTCGACGTCTAGCTGCACGTAGAGATCGCCAAAATCCTTGGAGCGGAGGATCGGCATGCCCTTGCCCTTGAGGCGGACACGCTGGCCGGGCTGGGTGCCGGTCGAGACTTTCACCCGGGCCCGTGCCGCATCGAGCGTCGGCACTTCGAACTCACCACCGAGCGCCGCGGTGGTCATGGCGATGGGCACGCGGGCGTAGAGGTCGGCGCCGTCGCGCTGGAACAGGTCGTGCGGCTTGATCGAGATGAAGATGTAGAGATCGCCCGGCGGTCCGCCGCGCAAGCCGGCCTCCCCTTCGTTGGCGAGCCGGATGCGGGTGCCGTCCTCGATGCCCTTGGGGATATCGACGCTGAGCGTCCGGTTCTGCTGGCGGCGGCCCTGGCCACCGCAATCGGTGCAGGGCTGCTCGAGGATCTGGCCGCGGCCGTTGCAGATCGGGCAGGTCCGCTCGATGGTGAAGAAGCCCTGCGCCGCGCGCACCTTGCCCTGGCCGTTGCAGTGGCGGCAGGTCGACATGCCGGTGCCGGGTTTGGCGCCGGAGCCGTCACAGGTCTCGCAGGCGGCGAGCGTCGGCACGTCGATATCGACGGTGCGGCCGGCAAATGCCTCCTCGAGGCTGATTTCGAGATTGTAGCGCAGGTCCGAGCCGCGCAGGCGGGACTGGCCGCCACGGCCGCGGCCGCCCATGAAGTCGCCGAAGATGTCCTCGAAGATATCGGACATCGACGAGGTGAACTCGGGCCCGAACCCGGCCGGGCCGCGCCCGCCATTCTCGAACGCCGCATGCCCGAAGCGGTCGTAGGCGGCGCGCTTCTGCGGGTCCTTCAGCGTGTCGTAGGCTTCGCTGATTTCCTTAAACTTGTGTTCGGCGTCGGCGTTGCCCGGATTCCGGTCGGGGTGGAACTGCATCGCAAGCTTGCGGTAGGCGCCCTTGAGCACCGCTTCGTCGGCGCCTTTCGGGACCCCGAGCACTTCATAAAAATCGCGTTTCGCCAATCGGCCTTGTCCTTGGTTGCCTGCGCCCCGCATCAGGCATCCGGCCTAGATAAGTACTCTGGTGCGAGACGGCAACACTATCGAGGCCTGCGGGCTCGACGTACGTGCCCGCTGTGGCTTTTCCACCAGTCGATGTAGGTGAATTGCTAGCCGCCGAACGCCGCGACGAGGTTCCGGCTGAGCTGCCCCTGCGCGAACATCGCCTTGTTGACGATGCGATAGAGCCCGAAGAAGCCGTGCGTCACCCCTTCGTAGAGCGTCATGTCCACCCAGACGCCGGAGCGGCGCAGCGCATCGGCCAGCGCCTCGCCTTCCGAGCGCAACGGATCGACTTCGGCGAGGATGATCGTCGCGGGCGGCAGACCGGCAAGGTCGACCCGCCCGGCAATGTTCATCCGCGCGTCATGCGCGTCGTCCTTCTTGCGGAACAGCTTTCGCGCTGCCCATTCGAGCGTCGCGGTGGAAAAGGGGAAGCTCTCGGCGTTCTGGAGGTGCGAGGGCAGGTCGAACAGCATAGCCGCCATCGGCGTCACGAGACCGAGGTGGATCGGCAGCGGCTTCTCCTCTGCCCGCGCCCTGAGCGCCACGTTGACCGCCAGGTTCCCGCCCGAGCCCTCGCCGACGATCGCCGCGCGCTTCGGATCGCCGCCCAGTGATTCGGCATGCTCGAGGAGCCAGCTCCAGGCCGCATAGGCATCTTCGTGCGCCGCCGGAAAGCGGTGTTCCGGGGCCTGCCGGTAATGCGCCGAGACCACGACCGCGCCGGTGCGGGCCGCGAGGGATCGCGGGGTCGGATCGTAGTTGTCCACATCGCCCAGGACGAACCCGCCGCCATGGAGGAACAGGATCATCGGCCTCGGGCCCATGACGATGTCGTTCTGCGGCACGTAGATACGGGCGCGGATGTCGTCCGTAGGACCGGGAATCAGCCGCATCTCCATACCGACGCCCATGTCGTCTACCTGATCACGCAGGATCCGGCGCAGCGCCATGTCCAGCGTCGGGAGGGCCCGCGCTTCGGGCGAACGGCACTCATCGATGCGCTTGCCGCCCATCGATTGCAGGACCGTGAGCACATGCCGCATGTCGGCATCAAGCCGCTCGGCCGGCTCCATATCGGTCGCCGCCGCGTGAAGTCCGCCGTTCTCGGCGAACCTCCTCACCTCTACCGATGACATACAAAATCCTCTCGAGAGTCGCCGCCCAAACCTCGGAATCCCCGGCCCTGGGTAATCCTTGGTCCCTTACGGGCGCCCCGCTGCTGACGGTCGCGGCGCCCACTTTCGAACGGCCGCGAGTCTAGTTGCCGATGTGAAGACATTTAGGCGGGGGTGCGGCAGGATTTAGAAAAAGCCGGAATGGGGCGATGCCGGTCCAATAAAACAAAGACCCCGGATCGCTCCAGGGCCTTAAAAGATAAGCTGATTCACGTGAAACGCGAGGCCTATGCCACCTGTTCGCGGGTGATGCCGTGCGCGGCGAGCTTGGCGGCAGCGTTGGCCACCGCTTCCACCGAGAACTTGTCGGCATGGCGCACGACGATCGCTTCCCCGCTGAGTTCGGCCCGCTGGTGCTCGACGAGGCTGTCGAGGCCTTCGGTCGGGTTGGGGTCCATCGCCCAATCGCCGAGGCAGCGGATCGCGCCGTACTTCTTGTGCTTGGTGCGGGTACCGGCGAGCCGTGTGGTCTTGCCGCTGGCTTCGGTCTTCACCTCTTCGGCGTAACTGACCGCGGTCCAGAACTCGCGCTCGAGCGGGTCACGGAACGGCAGGCCGGCGAGTTCGGCGATCCGCATGCGGATCTGGAACGCGTAGTCGTCGTGCCCGAGCCGGCGGGCGTTGGCCATCAATTTCCGGAGCTTTTCCGGTTCGGAGAATTTGCTGAGATCTGGGAACATTCATATCCCTATCACATCGGCAAACAAAAAGGGCCCGGCAATCGCCGAGCCCTCGAATCAATCTTGCGGGGTCGTTAGGCCGACTTCTTGTCGTCCTTGACCTCTTCGAACTCGGCGTCGACGACATCGTCGTCGGCCGGGTTGTCGCCGCCTTCGGCCTTGGCCTCGGCTTCCGCCTGGCTCTGCTTGTACATCGCCTCGCCCAGCTTCATCGAAGCTTCGGCCAGCGTCGCGGATTTCTCCTTGATCGCATCGGCGTCGTCGCCCTCGAGCACGGCCCTCAGATCGGTGATCGCCGTCTCGATGGCAGTCTTTTCTTCGGCGGTGACCTTGTCGCCATAGTCCTTCAGCGACTTCTCGGTCGAGTGGATCAGCGACTCGCCCTGATTCTTGGCCTCGACCGCCTCACGCTTCTTCTTGTCGGCGTCGGCGTTCTGCTCGGCTTCCTTGACCATGCGCTCGATATCGGCGTCCGAAAGGCCACCCGAGGCCTGGATGCGGATCTGCTGCTCCTTGCCGGTGCCCTTGTCCTTGGCCGAAACGTTGACGATGCCGTTGGCGTCGATGTCGAACGTGACTTCGATCTGCGGCACGCCGCGCGGCGCCGGGGGAATGCCGGCGAGGTCGAAATTGCCGAGCAGCTTGTTGTTGGCGGCCATCTCGCGCTCGCCCTGGAACACGCGGATGGTCACCGCGTTCTGGTTGTCCTCGGCGGTCGAGAAGGTCTGGCTCTTCTTGGTCGGGATCGTGGTGTTGCGGTCGATCAGGCGGGTGAACACGCCACCCAGCGTCTCGATGCCGAGGCTGAGCGGGGTCACGTCGAGCAGCAGCACGTCCTTGACGTCGCCCTGCAGCACGCCGGCCTGGATGGCGGCACCCATGGCAACGACCTCGTCAGGGTTCACACCCTTGTGCGGCTCCTTGCCGAAGAACTGCTTCACCGTCTCGATGACCTTGGGCATACGGGTCATGCCGCCGACCAGCACCACTTCGTCGATCTGCGCAGCCGAAACGCCCGCATCCTTCAGCGCCTGCCGACAGGGGTCGACGGTCTTCTGGATCAGGTCGTCGACCAGGCTCTCGAGCTTGGCGCGCGTCAGCTTCAGCGTCAGGTGCTTCGGGCCCGATGCGTCGGCGGTGATGAAGGGCAGGTTGATTTCGGTCTGGGTCGAGCTGGAGAGCTCGATCTTCGCCTTCTCGGCCGCTTCCTTCAGGCGCTGCAGCGCGAGCTTGTCGCTCCTGAGGTCGATGCCCTGGTCCTTCTTGAACTCGGCCGCCAGGTAATCGACGAGGCGCATGTCGAAGTCTTCGCCGCCGAGGAAGGTGTCGCCGTTCGTCGACTTCACCTCGAACACGCCGTCGCCGATTTCGAGCACGGAAATATCGAAGGTACCGCCGCCCAGGTCATAGACCGCGATGGTGCCGGTGTTCTTCTTGTCGAGACCGTAGGCGAGCGCTGCCGCCGTCGGCTCGTTGATGATGCGGAGCACTTCCAGGCCGGCGATCTTGCCGGCGTCCTTGGTGGCCTGCCGCTGCGAATCGTTGAAGTACGCCGGAACGGTGATCACCGCCTGTGTGACGTTCTCGCCGAGATACGACTCGGCGGTTTCCTTCATCTTGGTGAGGATCATCGCCGAGACTTCCGAGGGAGAGTACTTCTTGCCCTCGACCTCGACCCAGGCATCGCCGTTGTCGGCGTTGACGATCTTGAAGGGCACGAGGCCCTTGTCCTTTTCCACCATCGGGTCGTTGTAGCGCCGGCCGATCAGGCGCTTTACCGCGAACAGCGTGCCTTCCGGGTTGGTGACCGCCTGGCGCTTGGCCGGCTGGCCGACGAGCCGCTCGCCGTCCTTGGTGAACGCAACCATGGAGGGCGTAGTGCGTGCGCCTTCCGCATTCTCGATGACCTTGGGGGTCGCGCCGTCCATGACTGCGACGCAGCTGTTGGTCGTACCCAGGTCGATTCCGATGACTTTACCCATTACCTACTGCCTCTTTCCTGGCGAACCCGGATGAAACCCCATCCGGCAGTTCCTGATCCCTCGTCGGGTGTCCGGGTTCCCGCGTTGAAACTGACCCGTCGCCGGGCCTTGAGCGCTATATAGGAGGGGGTTTTTGGGGGTGCAAGCGCAGTCCGGGCACAAAGTCCCGGCTTTCGGGTGGAACACACCACGTAGGAGGCGCTTCAGCGGCCCCGATTGTACAGAAACCAACGGTGGAGAGCGCAGCTACGCTGCGCCCTCCGGCAGGCCTTACGTCGCGTCGCCCAGCGTGTATTCGCCCAGCTCGCAGAGGTCGACGCCCGGCTCGATGAACTCGGAATCGTCCTCCAGCACGAATTTCATGTCGTAGACGCACTGCTCGCGGCCATCGCCGATGGTGACGTCGACGAAGTTGCCGGCCGGCAGGTACTTGTCGGCGAACACGTCTTCTTCCCAGCTGTCGACATCGGCCGGCGAGGTGAAGAGGCTCTTCACCGCATAGGACGAGTTGTTGGTCAGCTTGAAGGTCAGGTCTTCGGCCAGCGCCGCGCCAGGCAGCGCGACCAGCAGCGCCACGGCGCCGCCCAGGATCGACAGTTTCAATTTAGCCCCCAGTTCTGGCGCGCGGGGAGTCGCGGCGCCGGACTTTCGCTTAGCATTTTAGTCCGATAAGCCTCAAAGGCCTGATATTGCCGTGGTTAGAGAAATCTCACCATCGGCGGCGCGGTGGTGCGCCGACGCGGCTTGTCGTTGCGGCCCCGGTTATGGTCTAAGAAGCGCTCGTTGCCGCCTCTCGTTGCCGCCTTGGGAACACGACCATGCTGAGGTTCCTTGTCATTGCCCCGCTCCTCGCGGCCCCGTTGCTCCCCCTCGCCGCGATGGCGCAGGAGGTGCCGTCCGAGGCGCAGATGGACATGTGGTGCGGCACCGCATTCGAGTTGATGACCCGCGACGCACCGGCCGACGCCACGCCCGAGAAGCTGGCCTCGGCTAAGGTCTATGCCGATGGCGGCCAGTTGCTGCTGCAGCGCGCCATCCCGATCTACCTCGAAGCCGGCTATACCGATGAGGCACTGGCCCACTATCGCCAGGACCTCGAAAATTCCATCGGCCGCGTGGTCAACGGCTCGGCTCGCGCCAATGACGACGCTGCTTTTTCATTTCAGGATTGTTCGGCCCTGATCGGCCAATGAGATAGACAAGACCCGCATGGCCTTTACCCCGCGCTCCGACGACCTCTTCCTCGTGGTCGACCTGCAGTATGATTTCCTCCCGGGCGGCAAGCTTGCCGTTGCCGGCGGCGACGAGATCATCATCCCCATCAACCGGCTCGGCCGTCGCTTCGAAAACGTCGCGATGACCCAGGACTGGCACCCGCGCGGCCACATCTCGTTCGCCTCGACCCACCCCGGCGCCACGCCGTTCGAGGTGATGGAGCTGCCCTACGGCCCACAGGTGCTTTGGCCCGACCATTGCGTCTGGGACACCCACGGTGCCGAATTCTCCGCCGATGTCGATCTGCCCCACACCCAGCTGGTGATCCGCAAGGGCTACCACGAGGTGGTCGATTCCTATTCCGGCTTCCAGGAGGCCGACAGGAAGACCAAGACCGGCCTCGAGGGCTACCTGCGCGAGCGAAAATTCAAGCGGCTGTTCATTGCCGGTCTGGCCACCGATTTCTGCGTAAACTGGACGGCGGTCGATTCGGCCCATGCCGGGTTTGAGACCTATGTGATCGAGGATGCCTGCCGCGCCATCGATACCGGCGGCTCGCTGGCCCAGGACTGGGCCGACATGACCGCCGCGGGGGTCAAGCGGATCGTCGCCGGGGACATCGCCTGAGGGTTGAGATGCGAAGGGTCGTTCTGGGGTTGCTGCTGATCGGACTGTGGAGCCTGCCGGCCATCGCCGCCGAGCCGTCACCCGCCGCCGACCGGCTGCTCTGGTGCGGCAGCGCCTTCTTCTGGCTCGCCACCGACGCCTACGATTCGGGCGAGGACGCCGAAGCCCAGCAATACGAGGCCTGGTCCGACGACCTCGCCGGCCGCGCCGACATGATGCTGGAAGCGGAAGGCAACGACGACAACGCCATCACCGCGCTGCGCGACGCCTATGACAGCCGCGTCGTCGACGAGATGGGCAAGCCCGGCGCGAAGTATGATGTGACGACGTGCCCGGATCTGGTGACGGCCTCAGCGAATTAACAGAAGTCTATCCGCAGCTGTTTCAGTCGGGCACCTTCTCCCTCAACAGGAGAAGGCACTCACCTCGGCTAATGTGCCCTACGCGATCACGCAAACGCACACCTGCCGCCGGCTCCCCGCCGCCAGTGGATTGCGGTCAAAGTCCCCGTATCGATCCACGAGCCTCAGCCCTCCCAGTTCCACCAGCAGCGGCAGCTCCTGCGGAAAGATCTGCCGTAGTTCGAGCGGGGTGTGGCGGAAATCCTTGCGGTCGGCGGTGGACCAGTACCAGTCGGCGCGGCTCACCTGGGTGATCGGATCGTAGGCAATCGTCTCCTCGATGGTGACGTCACCTAGACGCGGGTGCGCGAACGTGCCCAGCAGCTCACGCCGCCCAGCCGGCAGGCTGAGCAGGCGCTGGCTCGGCACGAACACGTCGAATACCAGCCGCCCGCCCGGCGCAAGATGCTGGCGGATGGCCGAGAAGGCTCGGGCGAAGTCGGCGCGCGAGTGGAGGTGCATCAGCGAGTTGGCGGCAATAACGATCGCGTCGAAGCGCCGGCCGAGCACGAAGTCGCGCATGTCCAGCTGGATTAATTCGGCCGACACGCCGCGCTGGGCAACCGCAACGCGGGCATGCGACAGCATGGTCTCGGACACATCGCCGCCGGTCACGAGCGCTCCGCTTGCCGCCAGCGGCACCGTGAAGCGGCCGGAACCGCAAGCAAGTTCGAGTACGCGCTGGCCCGGTCCACCTGCCGCCTCGACATAGAAGCGCTCCATCGCGGCGTCCGGGGGCGCCACGAGGTCGTAGAGATCGGCATCGTCGTAAAGGCTGTCCATCGCGCTCCTCCTTCCGCAACCGGGCAACAAAAAGGGCGCCGGAGCGCCCTTCTCGACATCACCAGAAAGGTGAGATCAAACGCTCTTGTCCACTGCGCCTTCGGCCGGGGCGCCGGTTGCGCCGCCGCCCTTGGCGACGCCGACCATGGCTGGGCGCAGCACGCGGTCGCCGATGGCGAAGCCGGCCTGCACCACCTGCACCACGGTGCCTTCGGGGCGCGACGGATCGGGGACCTCGAACATCGCCTGGTGCTTGTGCGGGTCGAACTTCTGCCCTTCCGCCTCGATCGGCTTGACGCCGTGCTTGGCGAGCAACCGCTGCATCTCGCGCTCGGTCATCTCGATGCCTTCGATCAGCGAGCGGACCGTCGGGTCGGCGCTGTCGCGGGCCTCGGCCGGTAGCACCATCAGGGCGCGGCTCAGCGAATCGGTGGCCGTCAGCATATCGCGGGCGAACCCGGCGATGGCATAGGACCGCGTATCGCCGATCTCGCGCTCGGTGCGTTTGCGCAGGTTTTCCATCTCGGCGATGGTGCGCAGCAGCTTGTCGCGCATATCCTGGTTCTCGGCCTTGAGGGCCTCGATCGGATCGGGCGTCGCTGCCGTCTCGGCGGTCTTTTCGTCTGGCGTGTTGCCCTGGGTTTCGGTCGCGGTGGAAGCGGCCTTGTCGTCCTCGGGCTTGCTCGTATCGTCGTTCATTGGGACCTTGGATTTTGTCGCTGATCGCGTTTGCCCCGCATATCGGCCAATGAGCGATAAGATTCAAGCCTAGGAAAGGTTCCGGTACGGTCTCAGCCCTTCCGGGCCATCATGGCGGAGACGACATTGGCGGTATAATCCACCACCGGCACGATGCGCGCATAATTGAGCCGCGTCGGCCCGATGACGCCCAGGACGCCCACGACCTTCTGGTTTGCATCCTTGTACGGGCTGAGGATCACCGACGAGCCGGAGAGCGAGAACAGCTTGTTCTCCGAGCCGATGAAGATCTTCACCCCCTGCGCCGTCTCGGTATCGCCGAGCAGCTCGATCAGTCCATCGCGGCTTTCGAGTTCGTCGAACAGCTGGCGCACCCGGCTCAGTTCCTCGGACGCCATGGTGTCGTTGATGAGGTTGGCCCGGCCGCGCACGATCACCGTCGGTGGCGAAGCGCTGCCCGAGCCCGAGAGCGTCGCGAGCCCGGCATCCACCAGCTTGTGCGTCAGCTCGTCCAGCTCATGCACAGTGGCTTCGCGCTGCGCCTGCAGCGCCTTGCGGGTCTCGTTCAGCGTCTTGCCCACTGCGAAATGCGCCAGGTAGTTCGAGGCCTGCGTCAGCGCGCTTGCCGTCAGCCCCGGCGGCAGCGGCAGCACGCGGTTTTCCACCGAGCCATCCTCGCCCACCAGAACCACCATGGCGCGCTCGGCATCGAGCCGGATGAACTCGATGTGCTTCAGCACCAGGTCGGACTTTTGCGCGATCACCACGCCGGCGCCATGACTTAAGCCGCTGAGCAGCTGGCTCGCCTCGGTGAGCAGGTCCTCGACCTGCCCATGTACGGCCGGCCCCTGGAACTGCTTGGCGATCGCCGCCTTCTCGTCCTCGTTGACCGCGCCGACTTCCAGCATCGCGTCGACGAAGAACCGCAAGCCCTGCTGCGTCGGCAGCCGGCCGGCCGAGGTGTGCGGTGAGGCGATCAGCCCCAAATCCTCGAGATCGGCCATCACGTTGCGCACGGAAGCCGGGCTCAACCCGACGCTCAGCATCCGCGCCAGGTCGCGCGACGCCACCGGCGTGCCGGTGTCGAGATAGCGCTCCACCAACTTGCGGAAGATGTCCTGGCTGCGGGCGTTGAGCACTGCGAGCACGTCTTCGGGAGCTTTTGCGCGATCTGCCATGTTCACCATTTAGGCGGAAAGGCCTGTGTCGCCAAGCGACCGCTGCTTGTTCGGGGGGGCGGTCAGGGTTAAGAGGCGGTTAACAGCATTTCCAAGAACGAGTGATTTGATCATATGCGCCCTTCCGGACGCCAGCCAGACCAGATGCGGGCCGTAACGCTCGAACGTAATGTCGCCCCCAAGGCCGAAGGCAGCTGCCTCGTCAGCTTCGGCTCGACCAAGGTGTTCGTCACCGCCTCGGTCGAAACCACGCTTCCCTCCTGGCGCCGAAGCTCCGGCATGGGCTGGGTCACCGCCGAGTACGGCATGCTGCCGCGCGCCACCGGCTCGCGCACCAAGCGCGAAGCCGCGCAGGGCAAGCAATCCGGCCGCACCCAGGAAATCCAGCGGCTGATCGGCCGCAGCCTCCGCGCCGTCGTCGACATGCAGGCACTGGGCGAGAACCAGATCACGCTGGACTGCGACGTGCTGGAGGCCGATGGCGGCACCCGCACCGCCTCGATCACCGGCGCCTATATCGCACTGGCCGACGCCATCAAGTGGCTCGAGGCCCGCGGTCTCACCAAGGGCCCGGTGCTGCGCGATTCGGTCGCCGCCATCTCCTGCGGCATCTATCGCGGCAGCCCGGTGCTCGATCTCGATTATCTCGAGGACGTCGAGGCCCACACCGACGCCAATTTCGTCATGACCGGCACCGGCAAGTTCGTCGAGATCCAGGGCACCGCCGAGCAGGCGCCGTTTAGCCGCGACGAGCTCAACAGCCTGATGGCGCTGGCCGAGCAGGGAATCGGCGAACTCACGGCCCTGCAGAAGGCGGCCCTTTCCTGATGGTGGCGAAGCTCACATTGCGGCGCGGCGACCGGCTGGTGCTGGCGACCCACAATGCGGGCAAGCTCGCCGAGTTCAAGGAACTGCTGGCGCCGTTCGGGCTCGACCTCGTGTCGGCCGGTGAACTCGGCCTGCCGGAACCGGAAGAGACTGGCACCACCTTCATCGAAAACGCCCGCATCAAGGCACATGCCGCCGCGGCGGCCGCCAACAACATCGCACTGGCCGATGATTCCGGCCTCTCGGTCGATGCCATTGGCGGCAAGCCGGGCGTCTACACCGCCGACTGGGCCGGCTCTTCGGCGCACGGTGGCCGCGATTACATGGTCGGCATGCGCCGGGTCGAAGACGCGCTGCAAGGCGTCGGCGCCAGCACGCCGGGCGAACGCCGCGGCAGTTTCAACGCCACGCTCTGCCTCGCCCACCCGGATGGCCGCGAGGTAATCTACGAGGGAAAGGCCGAGGGCACGCTGGTCTGGCCCCCGCGCGGCGACAAGGGCTTTGGGTTCGATCCCGTCTTCATGCCCGACGGCTACGACATCACGTTCGGCGAGATGCCGTCGGAAGCCAAGCACTCCTGGTCGCCGGGCAAGGTTGGCCTCAGCCACCGCGCCCGCGCCTTCGCCAAGTTCGTCGACGATGCACTGGGAGGCGGCGTTGAGCACTGAAACCTTCGGCCACAACTCCGTCGATCCGCGCTCCAACGGCCTGTTCGGTGTGTACGTGCATTGGCCCTTCTGCGCCGCCAAGTGCCCCTACTGCGATTTCAACTCGCACGTGCACCGTGGTGAGTTCGACGAGCGGACCTACGTCGAGTCCTACGCGGCCGAACTGGCGCATTTCGCCAAGCAGACGCCCGGCCGTACGGTGCAGTCGATCTTCTTCGGTGGCGGCACGCCGTCGCTGATGGATCCGCGCTCGGTCGAGGGCATCCTCAATGCCATCTCCAAGCATTGGGTCATCGACCCGCGCGCCGAGATCACGCTCGAGGCCAACCCGACCTCGGTCGAGGCCGACCGCTTCCGCGGCTATCGCTCCGCCGGCGTCAACCGCGTCTCGCTCGGCGTGCAGTCGTTGCGTGAGGGTCCGCTGGCCGAACTGGGCCGCCGCCACACTGTCGACGAGGCCATCGCCGCCGTACGGCTGGCGCAGTCGATCTTCCCGCGCACCAGCTTCGACCTGATCTATTCGCGCCCGCGCCAGACCCTCGATGAGTGGCAGGACGAGCTGACCGAAGCGTTGTGGCTGGCGCAGGGACACCTGTCGCTCTACCAGCTCACCATCGAGATGGGCACGCGCTACTACGACCTGTTCCGCGCCGGCAAGCTGAAGATGCCGAGCGAGGATCTGAGCGCAGATTTCTACGAGATGACGCAGGAATTGACCCACAATGCGGGCCTGCCAGCATATGAAATCTCAAACCATGCGCGCCCCGGCCAGGAGAGCCGCCACAACCTGATCTACTGGCGCTACGGCGAGTATGTCGGCGTCGGCCCCGGCGCCCATGGCCGGCTGTTGATCAACAACCAGCGCCATGCCACGGCGACCGAAAAGATGCCGTTCGACTGGCAGAAGCGGGTGCAGTCGCGCGGCCACGGCATGGTCACCGACGACATCCTGACCTGGGAAGAAGAGGGCGACGAGCTGCTCGTCATGGGCCTCCGCCTCCGTGAGGGCATCGACCCGCGTCGCTTCCAGAAGATCTCCGGCCGCGCCATTTCCGAGCGCCAGATCAACGAGTTGAAGTCGATCGGCTTCGTCGAGACGCTGCCCAACGGCTTCATCCGCGTCACCGACAAGGGCTGGCCGGTGCTCGACGCGGTGGTCGCCGACCTAGCGGCCTAGCACCCACTCAAAACTCTTCGTCCAGAGTTCGGGCGGGATCTCGGCTTCCAGCGTCTTCACCAGCTTCGAGATCGGCACGGCGCGGAGCGTGTCCCGCCACGCCTGGTCGGCTTCCCACATCACCCGCGAGACGGCGCAGGGCTTTGACTCGCAATAACCCTCCGGCCGGCACGGGTTGTTCTGGCGGATCTGGGTGCACACGAAGGTGGAGCCCGGTCCCTCCACCGCCTCAACCACTTCGAGGAAAGAGATATCGGCCGGCGCTTTCGCCAGTCGGTAGCCACCCGATGGTCCCAGCGTGCTCTCGACGATGCCGGCATTCGACATCGCCTGCAGGGCCTTCGAGAGATATTCCTTCGGCACGCCGTGGAACTCCGCCAGCACCTTGGTCGCGAGGTACCGGTTCGCCGGAAGACCGGCGAGGATGGCGCAACAGTGGAGCGCCCACTCGACCTGGCTCTTGAGCTGCATCAGGTTCGCGGCGCGAAAGCTGTCTTCAACCAGGTTTCGAACCCGGTCGGCGTCTTCTGGTAGGCACCCTGTGGCACCAGCGACTTCTCGCTGAGTTCGGTGCCGAAGTACTTGGCGTGCGGGTCGCCAACCACAGTGCGCTTGTCGCCGGCTGCCGCGAGGTAGCGCTGCACCAGCGTGCTCAGCGGAAATGCCTCCGGCCCGCCGATCTCGCTGGTGCCGTTGAGCGGCGCCTTGAGCGCGATCTCGGCCACTGCGGCCGACAGGTCGATTGCCGCCACCGGCTGCACCAGAGCCGAGGAGAGTGTGATGCTGTCGCCCTCGCCGGCCGAGTTGGCAATTCCCTTGAGGAACTCGAAGAATTGCGTCGAGCGGAGGATTGTGTACGGAACCCCGCCCGCTTTGATCACCGCTTCCTGCGCCACCTTGGCGCGCATGTAGCCGCTGTCCGGGAGCCGGTCGGTGCCGACGATCGACAGCGCCACATGATGCTTCACGCCGGCGGCCAGTTCGGCAGCGACGAGGTTGCGGCCGGAGGTGGTGAAGAAATCCAGCACCGCCTGGTCCTCGAACGAGGGCGAGTTGGAGAGGTCGACCAGCACGTCGGCGCCCTTGAGCACTTCCGCCAGGCCCTCGCCGGTCAGCGTGTTCACCCCCGACGCCGGCGAAGCGGCGATCGCCTCGTGCCCCTTGGCAGCCAGCCCGCTCACCACCCGTGAGCCGATAAGCCCGGTTCCGCCGATCGCCACAACCTTCATCGCCATCTCCTAATTGAGGACATTACGCATCCTTAAGGACAATAGATATCCGTAATGTGAGACGCTGTAAACCCATGATCCTGCGGCCGGTGTCAGTCTGGTCTTGCTAAGCCCTGAGGCGGGTCACCGGCGCGGGCTGTTCCGCATGGAACAGCGTGCTCACCGATTCGCCGCTGTTGATCCGCCGCATCGCCTCGGCCAATGCCGGGGCAATCGACAGCACGGTGAGCTTGGGCACCCGACGCGTTTCGGCGATCGGTAGGGTGTCGGTGCAGACGATCTCCAGCACATCCGGCTCCGCCGCCAGCCGGGCGATCGCAGAACCAGCGAAGATGCCGTGCGTGCAGGCGATGCGCACCGAGCGAGCGCCGTGCGCCCTGAGGTGCTTGAGCAGCTCGATCATCGAGCCGCCATTGGCGATCTCGTCGTCGAGGACGATCACGTCGCGGCCCGCGACGTCCCCGATCAGCGCGGTGATCCGCACCTCGGTGTCGCTGATCCGCTCCTTGGCGCCCGCTGCAACCGGCACGCCGAGGCGTTTGGCGAAGGCGGCGGCGTTCTTGGCGTTGCCGAGATCGGGCGACACCACCACCGCATTGCTGATGTCGTAGCGCTGGAAATACTCGGCCAGCTCGCTCCGCGCATGCAGGTGATCGACCGGCACGCTGAAGAAGCCGTGCACCTGCGGGGAATGCAGCGTCATCGTCAGTACCCGATTGGCGCCGGCGGTCTGCAGCAGGTCGGCGACCAGCCGGCCGCCGATCGAGATGCGCGGCGCGTCCTTCTTGTCGGAGCGGGCATAGGCGTAGTGCGGTATCACCGCCGTGATGCGGGCCGCCGAAGCGCCGCGGGCGGCATCGAGCATCAGCAGCAGTTCGACCAGGTGGTCCTGCACTGGGGCGCTCAGCGTCTGGATCAGGAACACGTCCTGCTCGCGGCAATTGGCCTGCAGCTGCACTTCGATGCAGTCGTTCGAGAACCGCTTCACCCGGGTCGGCAGCAGTGGCACGCCGAGTTGCGCGCAAATCTCGGCCGCAAGTTCGGGATGAGAACTACCACTGAAAATGGCAATCTGGCTCATCGCGGCACTCCTCGCAGGGTGGGGATCGAGGCCGGCAACTTATGGCAAAACGGCGTGCCGGCGGCAAGCGATGATGGTCGGGCCTTCTTCGGCAAGCGGCCAGGCCGTTCAGGAAGCATTAAGCACCCGCGGGCTTGCCGCATCGCCCCCATTTCGGCACATTGCGCCCGACTTCGTAAACCGCTTTACTAAGGTGCTGCACCCCCGGATGACCCATTGATGCGCCAGCCTGATGACCTGATCCTCAATGCCGAGGACGAAGTCGCCATTCGCCAGCATTTGACCCTCGTGGCGCTGGCCAAGAGGCCGGCGGACCTGGTGATCGAGGTTGGCCGGCTGCTCTCGGTGCACTCGCGCCAGTGGCTGACGGATCAGGAAATCGTGGTGTCCGGTCGACGCATCGCCTTCATCGGACCGCGCGGCAGCTACAAGGGCGAGGTGGCGGCGCGGGTGAGCTATCCGAACCTCAGCGCCGTGCCCGGCTTCGGCGAGGTGCACAAGCATATCGAATCGACCCACATCACTCCGGAGTTCGAGGCGGCGCTGGTGCTGCCGCGCGGCAATACCTGGACCTGCGAGGCGAGCCACGAGTTCGCTAACGTCAACGGCCCGAAGAACCAGGAGTTCTGGCAGAAATCCCGCGTTGCCGGCTCGCCGCTGAAGATCTTCATCCAGCCCGGCTCGGCCGTGCCGCCCAGTGCCTGGGAAGAGTCGGGCGGCTATTACGGCTACGAGGAGCAGCGCGAATTCCTCGCCCACGACATGGGCACGGTCAGCCTCGACGAGGTGATGGACTGGCCCTCGGTGTGGAACCCCGAGAACCCCGGCTATATCCGCATGTGGGGGATGATCGGCGCCACCATGGAGATGCGCGGCGTGGTCGAGGGGCACGGTTCCGGGCTGATCGACCCGCACGATCTCTCGGCTTTCGCCGCTGCCGGCATCTCGTCCGACCATGAGGTCTGGGCGCTGGAGGAGGCGTGGGAGCGGCTGAGCCACGGCATCTTCACCGAGCTCCGCCCGTTCTCCTATGACGTCATATTGCCCGGCCTGATCGAGCGGCTGGAGGACTGGTCGAACATCGCCTTCACCACCGACGACCGCTCCGCGTCCGAGACGCTCGAGCTCGGCGCCGCCGACTACAATGTCCGGCACGCCATTTCGTATGGCCTTGCGCCAGAGATCGCCATTCAGTGCGCCACCATCAATCCGGCGCGGCATATGCGGATCGACCAATGGGTCGGCTCGATCTCGCCGGGGCGCTATGCCGACATAGTATTGCTCGACGACGTGCAGACGCTGTCGATAAAGCACGTCTACGCCGATGGCCGGCTGGTGTCGGACGGCAAGTCGTTCCTTGGCGAGGCGGCCCCGATCGAATGGCCCGACTGGGCGCGGAAGACCATGAATATCGGGCGCACGCTGCACGCCCACGACTTTGCCATCAAGGCCGAGCCGGGCCGCCACACGATGCAGGCGGCGATCCTTCGCCCGTTCCACTGGAACGAGGACTTTCTGGTCGAGACCCTGCCGGTGGCCGATGGCCTGGTGCAGCGCGACACTGAGCGGATGATCACCAAGTGGGCGCTGGTCGATCGCTATCGCGGCGATGGCGCGGTGGCGAAGATGTTCTGGACCGGCTGCGGACCGGCCGACCCGGATACGGCGCTGGCCTCGTCGGTGGCGCATGACAGCCACAACGTCTGGTGCATCGGCTCGTCCGACGAGGCGATGGCCAAGGCGGTGAACCGGCTGCAGGAGATCGATGGCGGCTGGGTGCTGGTGCACAAGGGTGAGATCGTCGCCGAGATGCGCTTCGAGATCGGCGGGCTGATGACGGCGCGTTCGGCCGAGGCCTTCGACAAGGACATGCAGGCGTTCTATCGCGCTGCCGAGGCGGTGGAGTGGATGTATAAGCCATCGGCTCTGAACCTCTGGAAACCGGGTTTCCCGGAGTTCCTGAAGTTTGCGACGCTCACCTGCTCGCCCTGGCGCTGGGTGCTGGTGGCGCCGAGCGAGCTGGCGCCGGAGGGGTTTGTGAACGTGCGGAACGGCGAGCAACACAAGGTGGTCTGGTGACGGGTCTGCGAGGCCGCTCGATCCGCGGGACGTTTGTCCATGCGCCGGTCCGTGGGCAGCTGGAAGTGCTTGAGGATGCGGTGATTTCCGTCGGTGCGGATGGGAAGATCGTTGCCATCGCGAGCGCCGAGGACGGCGTTCCGGAGGGCACGATCGAGGTTCCGGAGGGGCAGTTGACCCTCCCCGGCTTCGTCGATCTCCACATCCACGCGCCGCAATATCCGCAGCTCGGGCTGGCGCTGGATGAGCCGCTTGAGGTGTGGCTGGGCAAGTACACGTTTCCGCTGGAGGCGAAGTACGCGGACCTCGATTTCGCCCGCGAGCGCTATGAGACGCTGGTCGCCGACCTGCTTGCGAGCGGCACCACCACGGCGCTGTACTTTGCCACGGTGCACCGGCAAGCCACTGAATTGCTTGCGGAAATCTGCCTCAATCGGGGTCAGCGGGCGCTGGTTGGCAAGGTGGTGATGGACGATCCGGCGAGCAGCCCGGACTATTATCGGGATGCCTCGGCCGAGCAGGCTATCGACGAAACACGCAGCGTTATCAATTACATACGGGCTATGCCCGACAACGATCGGGTGCTGCCGGTGGTGACGCCGCGCTTCATTCCGTCATGCACCGACGTGGCGCTGGCTGGGCTCGGCGCGCTAGCGGCAGAGTGCGATTGTCACGTCCAGACCCATTGCTCGGAAAGCGACTGGGCCCACAACTATGCGCTTGATCGCTATGGCAGAACCGACACCGACGCACTCTCCCACTTCGGCCTGCTGACCCGCAAGACCGTGCTCGCCCACTCCGTGTTCCTGACCGACATGGACATGGAGGCGGTGCGCGCTGCCGGGGCAGGGGTGGCGCATTGCGCGTTGTCCAACATGTATTTCGGCAACGCTGTGTTCCCGCTGCGCCGGGCGCTGGAGAAGGGCCTGCATGTCGGGCTCGGCACCGACATTTCCGGCGGGCCCTCGGGCTCGATGCTGGAAGCCTGCCGCGCCACGGCGCAGGCGTCGCGGATGCTCGAGGACGGGGTGGACGCGAAGGATTCACGTGAAACGCGCGGCGTGCCCAACTCGCGCGTGGACATGCTCACAGCCTTCCATCTCGCCACCGCCGGTGGCGGTGTTGCGCTGGATCTGCCCATTGGTATTTTCCGTCCCGGCTATCACTTCGACGCGCTGATTATGGACCCGGCGGCCGAGGCGGGGACTATTCGGCTGTTTGGCGCTGAACCTGTTGAGCGGGTTGAGCAAATTCTCTACACCGCGAGCCGGCCGAACATCGCCGCGACCTTCGTCGGCGGCGATCTGGTCAGCGGAGCTGACATATATGGCCGCTAGTTTGCCCCAGACTTGAACGCATCCTGAACGAGAAATCATGCCGAAATCCGTCTATCTGGCCGGCCCTGAAGTGTTCCTGCCGAATGCCCGCGAGATCCTTGATCTGAAGATCGCGCTGACCCGCGAGGCGGGACTGGTTCCGGTGTCGCCCGGCGACCTCGAATTCCCCCCGACCAACAGCAAGTGGGAGCTCGGGCTGGCGATCAGCGCCATCGACGAGAAGCTGATGCACTCGGCCGATGCGATCATCGCCAACCTGACGCCGTTCCGGGGGATTGCCGCTGATACCGGGACGTGCTTCGAGCTCGGATTCATGTGCGCGCAGGGGAAGCCGGCGTTTGCCTATACCAACGTGAAGGCGGACCACGGCGAGCGGACGCGGGCGCATTTCAATGGCGATTGGTACGCCGATGCCGATGGCAAGCCGCGGGGGCCGGATCACATCCTGATCGAAGACTTGGGGTTCATCGACAACCTGATGCTGCATGGCGGGGTGTTGAGCCGCGGCGGGGCGGTGGTGGTGGGCGACGCGCCGGTTGGGGCGGAGCTGACGGATATGACGGCGTTCAAGCGCGTGTTGGCTATTGCGGCGGAGCGGTTGGGCCGCTGACCTTCGAGCGTGTGGCCACCCCCACTCTTGATCCCTCCCCACAAGGGGGAGGGAGACGACTGAGATATCGCTGCTTGCGCTCCCTCCCCCTTGTGGGGAGGGACTGAGGGTGGGGGTGCCCCCACGCGCCGATCGAGCGCTACTTCAATCCCCGCAATGCCAGCGCCCGCTGGGCCCGCACCGAGAACAGCACCAGGGCTGCGATCGTCACGACGAACGGGATCATGCGGATCAGTTCGGCCGGGATGTCGTTGAACAAGCCGGGCATCACCACCGCTAGCGCTTCGAAGGCGCCGAACAGCAGCGCGGCGAGTAGCGCGCCGACCGGGTGGCGGGCGCCGAGGAGGACGGCGCCCAGGGCGATGAAGCCGCGGCCGGCGGTCATGTCGCGGGTGAAGCCGACATAGTTGAACATCGCGAGCTGCGCGCCGCCGATGCCGGCGAGGGCGCCGGAGACGACGAGGCTCAGGGTGCGCACCTTGTTGACCGGGATGCCGGCGGCCTCGGGCGCGGCCGGGTATTCGCCGACGCCGCGTAGCCACAGGCCCCAGGGCGTGCGGTAGAGGAAGTACCAGACCGCGAAGACCAGGAACGCCGCGAGCCAGCTCAGCACCGAGTGGCCAGAGAGGAACGATTTGAGGATCGGGCCGATACCGGGGATGGCGCTGAGGAAGCTGAGATCGACCGCCGGGACGGCCTTGCTCTGCAGGTTGATCGAGGTGCCCTTGTCGCCGCCCGTGGCGATGGCGAGAGCGAACACCGTGCCGCCCGCCGCGAGGATGTTGATGGCAAAGCCGACGAGGATGATGTCGGCCTTCAGCCGGTAGGCGAAGAACGCCATGACCAGCCCGAGCACGGCGCCAGCGCCGAGGCCGGCGGCGACCGCCACGTACCACGGGGCATAGACCGAGACGATCACCGCGGTTAGGCAGCCGATCAGCATCATGCCCTCGAGCGCCACGTTGAGCGCGCCCGAGAGATCGGCGATCAGCCCGCCTAGCGTCGCCAGCAGCAGCGGCGTGGTGGTGCGGATGACGGTGACGAAGAAGGTGGCCGAAAAGACCGTGATGATGAGTTCCATCATTTGGCGGCACCTCCGGCAGCGGCAGGCGCAACTGATGGCGACGGACTGCGCTTGAACAGCCGCGTGATGAAGTTGAGCGAGAAGGACGAGCTGACGAGGAGGATGATGATCGCGGTGACGACGCCGATCACCTCGGCCGGAACGTCGGTACGGATGTTCATCAGCTGCGCGCCTTGTCTCAGATAGCCGTAGAACAGTGCCACGATCGGCACGGCCAGCGGCCGGCTGCGGGCGACGATGGCGACGAGAATGCCCTCGAAGGCGAGGCCGCCCTCGAACAGCACGGTCAGCTTGCCGTAGCCCTGCCCCTGGACGAACATCGAGCCGAGCAGGCCACCCAGCGCGCCGGAGGCGGTCATCGCCGAGACCATGATGAAGGTCGCCTTGATGCCGGAATACTCGGCGAAGCGGGCGTTGTGCCCGACGAGCCGCAGCTTCAGGCCCCAGCTGGTGCGGTAGAGCGCGAACCACACCACGAACACCGCGACGAGCGCGAAGACCAGCCCGAGGTCGAGCCGGGTGACGTTGAGCCCGTCGAACTTGATCAGCTGCGGGAACACCGCGCTGTCGGGGAAGTCGTTGGTGGTCAGGACGCCAGGCTGCGGCTTGGGCAGGCTGACACGGACGAGGAAGTTGCAGAGCTCGACCGCGATGTAGTTGAGCATCAACGACGAGACGATCTCGTTGGCACCGAGCTTGGCCTTGGCGATGCCGGGGAGGAACCCGTAGATCGCGCCGGCCAGCATGGCGGCGGCGATGCCGAGCGGGATGCCGGCCCAGCTGGCGCCGAGCGGCGACAGCGCCACATAGCTGGCGGCGAGCGCGCCGATATAGACCTGGCCCTGCACGCCCATGGCGAACTGCCGGGCCTGGAACACTAGGCTGAACGCAAGGCCGGTGACGGTGAGCTTGGCGACATCGTCCAGCCACAGCCCGATAGTGCGGGGCTTCGATGCCGGGGCCGTGAGCAACTGGGTGATCGCGTCGATCGGCGCCTTGGAGGTGAGTAGCACGACGATGAAGGTGACGACGAGCGCGATGACCAGCGCGCCGACGGCGCGACCGACTTCGCGTCGTATCGTCTTCCAGCGCGACCGGCGATCGACGGCGGGGATATTGCTCATTTGAGGGCCGCCTTCATTTCGTCTGCGGTCTGGGTCGAGAGCCCGAGCATGTATGTGCCGAGCGTTTCCGGGGTCAGGTCGGGCGTGTTGAGGAAGGCCGCAACGATCTTGCCGCGATACAGCACCACCAGCCGGTCGCTGAGCGCCAGCAACTCGGAGAGATCGGCCGAACTCAACAGCACCGCAGCGCCCTTGTCGCGGGCGTCGGTAATGGTGCGCCAGATGAACTGCGTAGCCCCGAGATCGACGCCGCGGGTGGGCTGGTTGACCAGGAGGAGTTTCGGCTGCTCGCTGAGTTCGCGCGCCACCACCACCTTCTGCATGTTGCCGCCCGACAGCGTGCCGACGGCATAGCCGGGCCCGCCCACGCGGATCGAGAACTGCTCGATCAGCCGCTGCGCGTTGGCCTTGATCGCCCTGAGGTCGAGCAGGCCGTTGCGCACATAGCGCTTATCGTTGAGCCGCGTCGCGACGAGGTTCTCCGCCACCGTCGATCCGGTGGCGAGGCCTTCGGCGATGCGGTCTTCGGGGATCGAGGCGAGGCCGAGGCCGCGCCGTTCGAGCACGGTCAGCGGGTTGGCATTCTGGTTGGCGACGACGATGTCGCCGGCCGCCACGTGGCGGAGCCCGGAAATCGCCTCCAGCGTTTCGGCCTGCCCGTTGCCTTCGACGCCCACTAGCCCGACGATCTCGCCGGCATAGACGTTGAGATCGAGCCCGGCCACCACTTCGGTGCCGCGCGCGTTGACGACGCGGAGGCCACTGACCGAGGCGACGCGTTCGGTCTGGTCGGTGGGCTTGCGATCGACCCGGAGGCTCACTTCGCGGCCCACCATCAGGGCGGCGAGGCTCTTCTCGGTGACCTCTTTCGTCTTCACCTGGCCGACCGTCTTGCCCTGCCGCATCACGGTGATGGAGTTCGAAATCTCCAGCACTTCTGGCAGCTTGTGGGCGATGAAGATCACCGTCTTGCCCTGCGCCACCAGCGAGCGGATGGCGACAAACAGCTCCTGCACTTCCTGCGGCGCCAACACGGCCGTCGGCTCGTCGAGGATCAGGATGCGGGCGTTGCGGTAGAGCGCCTTTAGGATCTCGACGCGCTGCTGCTGGCCGACCGGGAGCGAACCCACCGAAGGCAGCGGATCGACCTTGAGGCGGAACTTGTCGCTGAGCGCCTGCACCTCGGCGATCGCCTTGGCGCGATCGAGCCGGATGCCGGCCTTGGGCTCGGAACCGAGCACCACGTTCTCGTAGACTGAAAAACTCGGGACCAGCGAGAAGTGCTGGAACACCATGCCGATGCCCGCATCGATCGCCTCGCGCGGGTTGGCGAAATGCACCTGCTTGTTGTCGAGTAGGAGCGTGCCGGCATTGGGCTGTTCGATGCCGAACAGGATCTTCATCAGGGTGGATTTGCCCGCGCCGTTCTCGCCGACCACGGCATGAACTTCGCCCGGCTCGATAACGAGGTTCACCCCGTCATTGGCCACTACACCGCCGGGATAGGTCTTGCCGATCCCGATTGCTTCCAGAAGCGCCATGCTGCCCCGCTTTGCGCCAGAAAAACTGGGCCCCGCGTTGCCGCGGGGCCCGTTGCATCACTTCATGTCGGTGGCGACTTCGATCTCGCCGGCGACGATCTTGGCCTCGAGCGCATCGACTTCGGCGCGCACATCGGCCGGCACGAGCTTCTCGTACCAGGCGTTCTTGGCGATCCCCACAGCGCCGTCCTTGATGCCGAGCAGCTCACGCGAGCCGTACGGCGCAGTGCCGTCGAGCGTGCCCTGCAGCGCCAGGAACAGCGAGTGGCCGACCTTCTTGAGGACGGAGGTGAAGATCACATCGGCCTGAGCCGGATCGGAGGTCGAGAAGATCGTCGCCTGGTCGCTGTCGACGCCGACGGCGAGCTTGCCCGAGTCCTTGACCGCCTGCAGCGAGCCGATGCCGGTACCGCCGGCGATCGGGAACACCACGTCGGCGCCCTGGTTGATCTGGGCGAGCGCGATTTCCTTGCCCTTGGCGGGGTCGTTGAAGGCACCGGCCACGGCATTGAGGATGTTGATCGAGGGGTTGGCGGCCTTGGCGCCCTGGTCGAAACCGGTCTTGAAGTCGGTGACGGTCGGGAATTCCATGCCGATGATGGTGCCCAGGATCGCGGACTTCGAGAGCTTGGCGGCGGCGTAGCCGGCGAGATAGCCGGCGGCGGCAGTGGTGTACTGCACGCCGAGGACGTTCTTGCACTCGCACTTGGTGTAATCGGGCGAGTCGTCGAAATCGATGAACTTCACGTCCGGATATTCCGGCGACAGCTCGGCGATATAGCCGGTCATGTCGAAGGTGCCGGCGATGATGACGTCGTAGCCCGAGTCAGCGGCATCGGCCAGACCGGCCTGCCACTTGCTGCGATCGTAGCCGAGCTCGATGATCTTGACGGTGACCGGCAGCTCGGCCTCGGCCGTCTTCATGCCTTCGGCGGCGTCATCGAAGAAGCTCTTGTCGCCGAGCGTGCCGTGCAAGACGAGCGCGACCTTGAGCGGGTTGTCCTTGGTGTATTCTGCGGCGGCGACGGGCATTGCCGTCGACGCCATCATCGAGGCCGAAAGCAGGATACCTGCTGCGGCTTTACCGAAAGTCGAGATCAGAGACATGCGCACTCCTGTTTGCGTTTGTTCTAATTCTTGGGGGAATAGGCGGCGGATACGGCGTAGAGAGCGTCGACTTTAGCGATATCGACCTCCTCGACGAACGTAATCTTGGGGGTGCCGAGGCGCCCGGAAGGATCGACCAGCGTCATGCCGCGGGTGATCCCCGGCGCGAGCGCGACGCTCGACGAAGCGACGGTCGACTTGGTGACCATCGAGGGGTCGAGCACCACGGCGGCGGCCAGCGGATCGACATAGAGGAAGCGGTCGGGCAGGCCCCGGCGGATGCCGTTCTCGCGGGCGTGCTTCTGCAGCGCTTCGTTGAAGGTCTTGAGCGGCGAGGCCGGGATGCCGGCGAACAGCGCGTCGATCTTTTCGCCCACCATGAAGTGGGTGAGGCAGGGCTCCCACGGGATCACCACCGTCTCGATGCCGGCGGTCAGCACCACATGCGCGCCCTCGGGGTCGGCATAGATGTTGAACTCGGCGGCCGGCGTGGTGTTGCCGCGGCCATAGACGTTGCCGCCCATGATGGTGAGGGTGCCGATGCCGGCGAGGATTGACGGATCGAGGCGGAGCGCCAGCGCCAGGTTGGTGAGCGGCCCGATCATCAGGATATCGACCTTCTCGCCCTTGGCCGCGGCGGCGCGGAAGGTGCTGATGAGCACGGCGACGCCGTCGTCGGAGGTGTGGATGTCCTGCTTGGCGGGACGCGGCGCGCCTCCGAGGCCGTCGTCGCCGTGGACGTATTTGGCATCGATGATCGGCTGGGTCAGCGGCCGGTCGGCGCCGCGATGCACCGGGATCGAGACACCCAGCTGCGCGCAGACGGCGAGGAGATTGGTGGTCGCCTGGTCGCGGCCGACATTGCCGAACACCGTGGTGATCAGGTCCGGCACCTTGCCGTTGGCAACGAGGAGGATCAGCGCCTGGGCGTCATCGACGCCGCCGTCGCTATCGAAAATGAACTTACGCTTGGTCAAGCCACTACTTTCTTGTTCTTGCTATCGCGGGCCGCTTCGACGCGGCCCCAGAAATCGGCATAGGTCGCCGAGTAGGTCTGTCGGATGTCGGCAAAGGGCCGGCGCGTCAAGCTCTTGTCGCCGACCAGCTGTTCCCCGGCTACCCACAGGTGGCGCAGATCGCGCCCGCTGCCGGAATAGATCAGCAGCGTTTCCGGATCGGGCGTTTCCGAGTAGCCGGCTCCGCTGAAGTCGAACGCTGCGATATCGGCGGCCTTGCCGACCTCGAGGCTGCCGATTTCGTGCTCGAGCCCAAGCGCCTTGGCGCCCTCGATCGTTGCCATGCGCACGAGGTCGCGGCTCGACAGCGGCTGCGCCACGCCTTCGCGGTGACTGGCGACGAGCCCCGCGACGCGCATTTCGGAGACCATGTCGTAGGAATTGTTGGCGGCGACGTTGTCGGTGCCCAGCGCAACGGTGACGCCGGCCGCACGCAACTCCACCGCCGGGCAGATGCCCTCACGGCCCGAGCGCAGGCCGGCCGAGGCATTGTAGGAGACCGACGCATGCGGGGCGCGGGCGAACACCGCGATGTCCTCGGGGCTGAGGTCGAGGCAGTGGGCAGCGTGGATGCGGCCGTTGAAGAAGCCGATCTTTTCGAGCGCCACGGCGGCGGTGGTGCCGTAGCGGCGTTCGGTTTCCTCGTTATCCTCCGGACCGCAGGCCATGTGCAGGTGGAGGCCGACGCCATATGCGTTGGCGACTTCCACCTCGGCCAGCAGCAGATCCTCGGAGTTGTCGACATAGGGCGCGTGCGGGCCGAACCACGGGATGATCCGGCCATCGGCCGAGCGCTGCTGCTCGAGGAAGGCGGTGGCCTTGGCGAGTTCGGCTTCACCGCGCGCCTTGTCGCCCAGTTGCACGATGCCGTAGGCGATGACCGAGCGGAGGCCGGCGGCCTTCACTGCGTCGGCAATCTCCTCGGCGAAGAAATACTGGTCGCAGAAGGTGGTGGTGCCCGAGAGCGCCATCTCGGCGCAGCTCAGCGCCACGGCCGGGCCAATGTCGGACGACACCAGGGACAGTTCGGGCTCGCGGATCGAATTGTACCAGCCCTCCATGGTGAGGAGGCTCTGGCCTTCCGAGCGGCCGCGGAACAGCACCATCACCGAGTGGGTATGAGCGTTGACGAGGCCCGGCATGACGAGGTGCCCGGTCAGGTCGAACACCTCGTCGAAGCCGGACGGGTTGGGAGTGCCGTCGCGAGGCCCTACACCGCTGATCCGACCGTCGCGGATGGCGACGAAGCCACCCTCGAACACCCGATTTTCAGCGTCCACGGAAAGAACTGTCGCTCCGTGGATAAGCGTTGAACCCATTTGACCCCCGTCCGGTAAACCGGTTTACATGACGATCTAACGACACCTAAATCCCGCTTGTCAAATGCATTCGCGGGAGGAGCTATGCGCCAGAAGTGAGCCTCAATCCGTTCCAGGCCGACCCCGCCATTGCCGCCCGATTTGCCCTAGAGAGCGCCGAGATCGGCGACCGGCTCGCCGCAGAAGTCGCGGCGCTGGTCGCAGCAAAGGCGCGCCGGCCGGAAGATAACCTGGGCGGCATACTGCTCGCCTCCGAGGTGGCGATACTGCGCCAAAGCTTCGGGCTCGAAAGCGTCGAGGAACTGATGCTTCTGGCGCTTGCTCCGGCACGCGGCATCGCCCGGCCGCCGATTTCAAATTTCTTCGTCGGCGCGGTCGGCCTCGAGCGCGAAACCGGCAACCTGGTGCTCGGCGGCAATGTGGAATTCCCCGGCACGCATCTGGGCTTCACCATCCATGGCGAAGGGTTCGTCTTCACCCGCGCCGCCTCGCGCGGCACGACGATCGAGACCATCGCCATCGGCGAGGCGCACCCCTGCGCCCACTGCCGGCAATACATCTCGGAATTCGCGGGCAGCCGTGAGCTGACGTTGATCGACCCGCTCGGGCACCGGCTGACCATGGCCGAGCTTTATCCGTGGCCCTTCGATCCGGACTATCTCGGCGAGAGCGGTGCTGTTGCTGGAGCCTTCGACGGTACGCTCAACCTTGCCGCCAACGACTGGCCGGCGACCATCGCCGACCGGCTGCTTGATGCCGGCCGCCGCGCCCATGCGCCCTACAGCAAATGCCCCGGCGCGGTGGTGCTGGCGCTGCGGGACGGCCAGATGGTCTCCGGCTCTTCGATCGAAAGCGTCGCGTTCAACCCGACCATGGGGCCGCTGCAGGCGGCGATGATCAACCTCATCGCGCATGGCTATGAGACGACCGATATCGCCGAAGCGGCTTTGGGTACGCGGCTCGGCGGCAATGTCGACTACAGCCTCAGCGTCACTGAACTGCTGGGGAAGATCGCACCGCATGCCCCGCTCAACATTCTCGGATGGGCGTGATGCTCGATGCCGCAAGTGCCAGTTGGGAAGACGTTGCGGCGGCGATTGCCGAGGGGCTGATCGCCGTGCTGCCGGTGGGTGCGGTGGAGCAGCATGGCGCGCATCTGCCGCTGCTGACGGATACGGTGCTGGCATCGGGCGTGGCACGCCGGATCGCCGAGGGTTGCGATGCGCTGCTGCTGCCGGCCATTGCCTATGGGGATGCGTGGACTGCGGAGGATTGGGCTGGGACGCTGTCGCTATCGCCGGAAACGCTGCGGGCCACCGTTACCGATATTGGTCGCGGACTGCAGCGGATGGGCGTCAAAGGGCTGATCACGGTCAACGGCCACTTCGGCAATCGCGAGCCGATCAACCTTGCTGCGCGGGGGCTGAGCGAGGCTGGTTTTCCGGTGCTGCATCTCGATTACCCCAGGCTCGAGGCATTGGCTGCCGAGCTGATGGAGAGCGAGCCGGCCGGGCCCGGCTTCTACCACGCCGACGAGGTCGAGACCTCGATGATGCTGGCGCTGGCGCCGGAGACGGTGCGAATGGAGCGGGCGGCGCCTGAGTACCCGGCATTCCCGGAACTGTTCGGCTCCGAGCCAATGAAACTCTCGGCCTTCAATAAATCGGGCGTCTTCGGCGACCCGCGGCCGGCAACGGCGGAGAAGGGCGAGGCGATGATCGATGGGATCGCGGCGGAGTCGCTACGGCTGATTGGGATTTGGAAGAAGAAGTACGGAATTTGATGCTCTTGCGCGTGTTGACCCCGACCCTTGGTCCCTCCCCCTCGAAAGGGGGAGGGAGACGCTTGCCGCGGCGCTGGTGTGTGGGTCTCCCTCCCCCTTCTGAGGGGGAGGGGACAGGGGTGGGGGGCGGCACGCCATGACCGTGCAATTGCCCCCCGACCTCCTCGTCACCGCCGCCGACGAAGTCAAAATCCGGCAGGATCTGCTGCTGGTGGCGCTGGGGAAGCGCCCGGCCGACCGGTCTCTGCGGGTAGGCAAGCTCCTCGACGTGCATTCGCGGACCTGGATGCACGACCAGGAGATCGTGATGCGCGGCAAGCGCATCGCCTGGGTCGGGCCGGCGGGCGAGTATCAGGGGCAGGTCAAGGAGCGCTTCCACGAGCCCAAACTGGCCGCCGTCCCAGGCTTCGGTGAGGTGCACAAGCATATCGAGAGTTCGCACCTGACGCCGGAATGGGAGGCGGCGCTGGTGATGCCGCGCGGCAATACCTGGACCTGCGAGGCGAGCCACGAATTCTCCAATGTCGATGGCCCGCACAATCTCGAATTCTGGCTCAAGGCGCGGCTAGCGGGGTCGCCGCTGAAGATCTTCCCGCAGCCTGGTTCCGCCGTGCCGCCCACCGCCTACGAGTGGGGCGGCGGCTATTTCGACCATGACGAGCAGCAAAAGTTCATGGCGGCGAGCCCCATGGTCACCGGGCTCGACGAGGTGATGGACTGGCCGGCGGTGTGGAACCCCGAGAACCCATCGCATGAGCGGCTCTGGGGGATGATCGAGGCGACGTTTGCGGCGCGCGGCGTGGTGGAGGGCCATGGCGCTGGGCTGCGGACGCTGGGCGAGATCAACGCCTTCGCCGCGGCGGGGCTGGCCTCCGACCACGAGATGATGTCGGCCGATGAGGCGTGGGACAAGCTGCGGCACGGGCTGTTCATCGAGATCCGCATCCACTCGATGACCGAGATCGTCACCGGGTTGCTGCAGCGAGGGCTGGTCGACTGGAGCCAGGTGGCGTTCGCCACCGACGATCGCAGCGCCACGCTGACGCTGGAGACCGGCGCTACCGACCACAATATCCGCACCGCCATCGCCGCCGGCCTGCCGGCCGAGATCGCCATCCAGTGCGCGACGATCAACCCGGCCCGCCACATGCGGCTGACGCCCTGGGTGGGCTCGATCTCGCCCGGCCGCTTTGCCGATATGGTGCTGCTGGAGGACGTGACCGCGCTGAAGATCGCCAAGGTCTGGGCCGATGGGGCGCAGATCTCCGAGGGCACGAAGTTCATCGGCAAGGTGCCGGATATGGCCTGGCCGGAATGGGCGACCAGGACCATCAACATCAAGCGCGAAATCCAGCCGGATGACTTCGCCATCAAGGCGGCGCCGGGGCGGCAGACCATGCAGTCGGCGGTGATCCGGCCGTTCCACTGGCATCCGGATTTCTACACCATGGAACTGCCGGTGGTGGACGGCGAGGTGCAGCGGCTGGAGAGCGAGAACCTCACCAAGTTCGCCATCGTCGACCGCTTCTCCGGCGAGGGGAAGGTGGCAAAGATGTTTTGGCGCGGCTGCGGCCCGCGCGATCCGGACACCGCCGTCGCCTGCTCGGTGGCGCACGACAAGCACAACATCTGGACTTGCGGTTCGTCCGACGCGGCCATGGCGCTGGCGGTGAACACGCTCAGGCAGACGCAGGGCGGTTGGGCGCTGGTGCATAAGGGCGAGGTGACGGCGACGGTGCGGTTCGAGATCGGCGGGCTGATGAGTAAGCGGCCCGCGGTCGAGCTCGATGCCGAGATGCAGGCGCTCTACCGCGCGGCCGAAGCGGTCGACTGGATGTACGAGCCGACGTTCCGGCCGCGCTGGAACCCCGGCTTCCCTGAACGGCTGATGTTTGCGACGCTCACCTGTGCGCCGTGGACCTGGGTGCTGGTGGCGCCGTCGCCGCTGGCGCCCGAGGGATTTGTGAATGTCTCGACCGGAGAGGTGCATCCGATTGTATGGTGAAAACCGCAGAAAACGGGTTACGAAACCGCTTTACTAAAGCGCTTGCGCCGATCTAGCTTAAACGGGCGAGTGGGGGTGCAATGGCGACTATCCATGATGTAGCGCAGGATGCCGGGGTATCGCCGACGACGGTGTCCCGCTACCTCAACAACCGTATCGAGCTGCCGCCGTCGACCGCCGGTCGCATCGACGCGGCCATCGCCAAGCTCGACTATCGCCCGAACCTCCTCGCCAAGCGCCTCTCCACCGGCAAGACCGAAGCGGTGGGGCTGGTGACGCCGGAGATCCGCGAGCCGTTCTTCGCCGAGCTGGCCTCGGCCTTCGAGGACGAGGCCGACCGGCACGGCTACACCGTGTTCATGAGCTCGACCCGCTCCGACCGCGAGCGCGAGATCGCTTCGCTCGAGCGGCTGCACGACCGGCATGTCGATGGCCTGCTGATGATGACCAACACCGCCGATGACGGCACGCTCGCCGCGCTGATCGGCAAGCGCAAGAACGTGGTGATCGTCGACGAGGATATCCCCGGGGTCAGCGTGCCCCGGCTGTTCGTCGAGAACACCGAGGGCGCCTATGCGGCGACCCGTCACCTGATCGAAGCCGGCCATCGCCGCATCGCCTATCTCGGCGGCCCTCATGGGTTGCTGACGGTGACCGAGCGGCGCGAGGGCTTCATGCTGGCGATGAACGAGGCTGGGATCGCGGTGCGGCCCGAATATGTCGCCATCGGCAGTTTTGCGCCGGAGCTGGCGCGTGCCGCGACGCAGAAATTCCTCGAGCTGCCAATGCCGCCGACGGCGATCTTCGCCTCCTCCGACTACCTCGCCATCGGCGCGGTGATGGGGCTGAAGGAGGGCGGCGTCAGCGTGCCCGACCAGGTGTCGCTGATCGGCTTCGACGACATGGCGTTCGGCGCGCTGCTGACGCCCCCGCTGACCGCCATCCGCCAACCGGTGGAGCAGCTCGGCCGCCAGGGCTTTTTGACGCTACTGGCGCTGCTTAACGGCGAAGCGCCGCCGATGCTGACGCGGCTGCCGGTCGAACTCATCCGGCGCCAATCTGTCGCCGCACCAAGCACGAAGGACTTCATAGCGTGAGCAAGCGCGTACTGATCGCCGGGGAGTCATGGGTCACCCACTCGATCCACACCAAGGGCTTCGACAGCTTTACCACCACCGAATACAACGAGGGCGTCCGCTGGCTGAAGGCGGCGCTGGAGGGTGGCGGTTGGGAGGTGACGTTCCTCCCCAACCACCTCGCCGCCCGTGACTTCCCGCAGACCGCAGAGACGCTGGCCGCCTATGACGTGGTGATGCTCTCCGATATCGGCGCCAACACGCTGCTGCTGCACCCCGATACGTTCGTCCGCTCGGTGCCGCTGCCCAACCGGCTGACCTCGATCAAGGACTACGTGCTGAACGGCGGCGGGCTGGTGATGATCGGCGGCTACCTGACCTTCCAGGGCATCGACGCGAAGGGACAATACGCCGGCTCGGCGGTCGAGGACGTACTGCCCGTGACGATGTACCGCCACGACGACCGCAAGGAGAACCCGCAGGGCGTCGTCGCGCATGTCGGCGATGCCGGGCACCCGATCACTAAGGGGATCACCGGGGAATGGCCGGCGTTGCTCGGCTACAACGAGGTGGTGGCGAAGCCCGATGCCGAGGTGCTGGTGCGGGTCGGTGGCGACCCGCTGATCGCAGTGGGCGAGTTCGGCAAGGGCCGTTCCGCGGTGTTCACTTCGGATTGCGGGCCGCACTGGGCGCCGCCGCCCTTTGTCGATTGGGCCGGCTATGCGCCGCTGTGGAACAACATCGCGAACTGGGTGTCGGGCAAATGACGCAAGGGGGCATCAAGGTCAAGCAGGCGCCCGATCCCTGGCAGCGCACCACCACCGAGAACGGTTTTCCGGCCGATGAGGTGATCTCGGCGCTGCAAAAATCCATCCGCCGCGGGCTCACCGAGAACGCGCTGCTGCTCGGCTGGGAGATGTATCTCACCTCGCCCGAACTCGAGCAGAAGCTGTGGGACCGGCTGGCCGTGATTTCGGTGGAGGATGTGGGGTTCGGCAATCTCGATGCGCCAGTGCTGGTCGATACGCTCTACCGCACGCACCAGCGCTTCGACCGGCCAACGCATGACCGGTTCCTGTTCGCCGCGCACGCCATCCGCGTGCTCGCCTCAGGCAAGAAGGACCGCACCACGGACGACATGGCCAACTGGGCCAAGCACGCCATGGCCTTCGGCGAGCGGATGCCGGAGATCCCGGATTTCGCCGTCGACATGCATACCGGCCGCGGCGAACAAATGGGCCGCGACTACCTTTACTTCATGACCGAAGCCAGCAAGGTTTCCCCCGAGATCGAGAACAAGGACCAGACCTACCGGGACTGGATCCTTGCGGCATTGAAGGCGGGCAAGCTCAGCTAAAGGGCGCGCGCTACTGGGAGGGGATGTCATGGCGCGTGCGGCTGTCGCAGTGCTCGGGATTTTCGTGGCGGATCTGGCGTTCCGGGCGCCGCGCCTGCCGTTGATGGGCGAGACCATCCTGGGCCAGGGCTTCAAGGACGGGCCGGGCGGCAAGGGCTCGAACCAGGCGATTGCCGCGGCGCGCGCCGGCGGCGACGCCCGGATGATCACCCGCATCGGCCGCGATACCTTTGGCGAGATGGCGCAGAAGGCCTGGGCGGCGGATGGGATCGACACCTCGGCGGTAGCGATCGATGATGAGTTGCCCACCGGCGCGGCGTTCATTTTCGTTTCCACCGAAACCGGCAACAACGCCATCATCGTCGAAAGCGGCGCAGCGGCGAAGCTGTCGCCCGCGGACGTGGCGGCAGCGGAGCCGGTGATTGTGGGCAGCAAAGTGCTGATGACGCAGTTCGAGCAGCCGATCGAGACCGCGATCGCTGGGCTGACATTGGCGCGAAAGCATGGGGTGATCACCATCCTCAACCCGGCGCCGGCGGTGCAGGTCGACGACGCCATCTATGCGCTTTGCGACTACGTCACGCCGAACGAAACGGAAGCGGCAACGCTCACCGGGCTGAAGGTGGAGACCGAGGCCGATGCGCTGGCGGCGGCCAAGGAGTTTGTCCGTCGCGGGGCGAAGAATGCCCTCATCACGCTGGGCGAGAAAGGTGCGCTGCTGCACGGCGCCGATGGCACGCACATGGTGCCGGCGTTCAAGGTGGCGAAGGTAGTGGAGACCACCGGGGCCGGCGATGCGTTCAACGGCGGCTTCGCCGTGGCGCTGGCCGAGGGTATGTCGCCGGTAGATGCGGTGCGTTTCGGCTGCGCCACGGCTGGGCTGTCGGTACAGAAGCCGGGCACGGCGCCGTCGATGCCGACGCGGGCAGAGATCGAGGCGATGCTGAAGGGCGGCTGAGGCTCCTGAATCCAGCCGAATGCTTTCGGGTTCGTCTGGTCGAGCCCGGCGACGCTTGACGTCGGGGCCGATGCGGAGTTGGCGTCGGGCTCCTGCAAACCGGACTGCCGATCATGACCCTACTCGCCCCGACCCCGCCGATGGGCTGGAACAGCTGGAACAGCTTTGCCACCACCATCACCGAAGCGCAGGCGCTCGAGACGGCCAAGATCATGGCCGAACAGCTGCTGCCCTTCGGCTACGACGTCTTCACCGTCGACATCCAGTGGTACGAGCCGGAAGCGCAGAGCTACAACTACAACACCAAGCCGGTGCCGACGATGGACGGCCACGGACGGGTGACGCCCGCACTGAACCGCTTCCCCTCGGCGGCGCACGGTGTCGGTTTCGCTGAGCTGGCGCGGCAGGTGCACGCACTCGGGCTGAAGTTCGGCATCCACATCATGCGCGGCATCCCGCGCCTCGCGGTCGAGCAGAACCTGCCGGTGCTGGGCACCTCGGTGCGCGCCGCGGACATCGCCGATACCGACAGCATCTGCAGCTGGAACCCCGACATGTACGGGGTGGATATGACCAAGCCCGGCGCGCAGGCTTACTATGACAGCATATTTGCGCTCTATGCGTCCTGGGGGGTCGACTTCATCAAGATGGACGACATGAGCCGCCCCTACGATGCGCATGCCGCCGAGATCGAGGCGGCGCACCACGCCATCGCGCGAACGGGCCGGCCGATGGTGCTGTCGCTGTCGCCCGGCGAGACGCCGGTGTTGCGCGCCGAGCACGTGCGGCAGTACGCGCAGATGTGGCGGATCAGCGATGATTTCTGGGACGAGTGGGCGATGGTCGAGGCGCAGTTCGTCCGGCTCGAGAACTGGAACCCGTGGCGCCGGCCGGGCGCCTGGCCGGATGCCGACATGCTGCCGCTCGGGCGGCTGGCGCTGGGTGATCGCGACACCAACTTCACCCCGGCCGAGCAGAAGACGGTAATGACGCTCTGGGCCATCGCCCGTTCGCCGCTGATCATGGGCGGCGACCTGCGCCATCTCGATGCCCCGACCCTGGCGCTGCTCACCAACCGCGACGTACTGGCGGTGAACCAGCACAGCACCGACAACCAGCCGCATTTCGTCATGGACGGCACCCGCGTCTGGACCGCTCGCGCCGAGAACGGCGATGCCTACCTGGCGCTGTTCAACACCGGCAAGGCGGAGCGGGAGATCGGCTTCAAGCTGGCGCCGCTGGGGATCAAGAGTGCTGCCGTGACGGACCTGTGGACGGGCAAGCAGCTCGGCCAACACATGGGCAGCTTTGCCGCGACCCTGCCGAGCCACGGCGCCGGCCTCTACCGCTTGGCCTAGGGCTGCCCGGCGAGCGGGGGCTCGCAGGCAACAACGGGAAGCGGGTATGCCACGCCGCAACCAGAGAGCGTCAGGCGCCCAGCTTCTCCAGCAATCCCAGCATCACGTCGGCCGCCGGCAGCGGCAGCACCGCGTCGATCTCGGTGGGGAGCAGGCCTGCCAGCGCGCTGTGCGCCTCGCCTGTCGGGCTGCTGGCAACCAGCTGAACGGTAGGTCCGCTCGCAAACGAAACCCGGCCTCCTGCGAGGCCGGGGTCCGGCACCCCTCCCTTACGAAATCCTTACGCCCCACCCCAGCCTTCCCAATCGAACCCTGACGCGCTGAAGGTCCATACGGAACTCCCGTTTCAATCGTCGGAGTTCGACATGCTCGACCTTGTTTACCTGGCGCTCGGCGCCGGGGTCCTCGCGGCTCTCGGGTTTTATGCCCGCGCCATCGGCAAGCTTTGAGGCGGCCGATGTTCGAGCTTGTTCTCGGTCTCGCCGTGGTCGTGGGGCTCGCGATCTATCTGGTCGTGACGCTCGTCGCCCCTGAGCGGTTCTAGCGGAGTTTGGTGATGACCCTGATGGGATGGCTGCAGATCGGCTTGATGGTCACTGCGGTCGCGCTGGTGGTGAAGCCGTTGGGCCTCTACATGGCGCGTGTGTTTTCCGGCGAGCGGACTTTCCTCTCGCCCGTGCTCGGGCCGGTGGAGCGCCTGTTCTATGGCGTTTCCGGTGTCGATCCTAAGAAGGAGCAGGGCTGGCTCGGCTACACCCTCGCCATGCTCGCCTTCTCGATTGCCGGCTTCGTTTCGCTCTACCTGATCCTCCGGTTCCAGGACCTGTTGCCGCTCAACCCGCAGGGTTTTGCGGGCGTCGGGCCGGACTTGGCCTTCAACACGGCCGTGAGCTTCGTCACCAACACCAACTGGCAGTCCTATATCGGCGAGGCGACGATGAGCAATTTCAGCCAGATGGCTGGGCTTGCCGTGCATAACTTCGTCTCCGCCGCCACCGGCATGGCCCTCGCCATGGCGCTGACGCGGGCCTTCATGCGCTCTGGCGCCACGACGGTGGGCAATTTCTGGGTCGATCTGACCCGGGCGACGCTCTACGTGCTGATGCCGATCGCCATCCCCATCACCATTGCATTCATGGCGCTCGGCCTGCCGCAGACGCTCGACGGCTCGGTGGTCGCGACCACCCTCGAGGGCGCGCAGCAGACCATCGCGCTGGGGCCGGTGGCGAGCCAGGAGGCGATCAAGCAGCTCGGCACCAACGGCGGCGGCTTCTTCAACGCCAATGCCGCGCACCCGTTCGAGAACCCCAACGCCATCGCGAACTTCATCAACATCTTCGCGATGCTGATGGTCACCTCGGCGCTGGTCTACACGTTCGGCGAGATGGTGAAGAGCCGCCGCCAAGGCTGGGCCATCCTTTCCACCATCGCCATCCTGCTCATCGTCGGCGTCGGCCTCGTCTACTGGGCCGAAACGTTCGGCAACCCGATCCTACAGACGCTCGGCATCGATCCCGCCATGGGCAATATGGAGGGCAAGGAAGTCCGCTTCGGCCAGGCGCTGAGCGCCCTCTATGCCGCGGTCACCACCGGCATCTCCAATGGCGGCGTCAACGGTATGCTCGGCTCGTTCACCGCCCTCGGCGGGCTGGTGCCGCTGTTCCTGATCCAGTTGGGCGAAATCCTCCCCGGCGGCGTCGGCTCGGGTCTCTACGGCATGCTGGTGTTCTGCGTGCTGGCGGTGTTCGTCGCCGGCCTGATGGTCGGGCGCACGCCCGAGTTCCTCGGCAAGAAGATCGAGGCGCGCGAGATGAAATACGCCATGCTGGCGGTACTGATCCTGCCGCTCTCGATCCTCGGCTTCACCGCCATTGCGGCGATCCTGCCCTTTGCTCTGTCCTCGGTCGGCACCGGCGGTCCGCACGGGCTGAGCGAGATCCTCTATGCCTACTCCTCGGCCACCGGCAACAACGGCTCGGCCTTCGGCGGGCTTTCGGCCAACACGCCATGGTTCAACACCACCCTTGGCATCGCCATGCTGCTTGGCCGCTTCGCCTACGTCGTGCCGGTGATGGCGATTGCCGGTTCGCTGGTCACCAAGACCCGCGTGCCGGCATCCTCCGGCACATTCCCCACCGACAGGCCGCTCTTCGTCGGGCTGCTCATCGGCATCATCCTCATCATGGGCGGGCTGCAGTTCTTCCCCGCGCTCGCCCTCGGCCCCATCGTCGAGCATTTCCTGATGCTCGCCGGCCAGTCCTTCTGAGGCGCCTCAAATGGCCACCAAAGCAAAAACGCTTTCAATCCTCGATCCGGCGCTGCTCGGCCCCGCCGCCATCGGCGCGGTCAGAAAGCTCGATCCGCGGCTACTGGTCCACAACCCGGTGATTTTTGTCACCGAGATCGTGGCGCTCGTCGTCACCATCATGTTCGTCCGCGACCTGTTCGCGTCGCCCGGCGAAGCCCTGTTCTCCGGCCAGATCGCCGCCTGGTTGTGGTTCACCGTGCTGTTCGCGACCTTCGCCGAGGCCGTCGCCGAGGGCCGCGGCAAGGCCCAGGCCGATAGCCTCCGCCGCACCAAGTCGCAGCTCGTGGCGAAGCGCCTCAAGTCCGGCGACTCGATGGCCTACGACACGGTGCCGGCAAGCGACCTGCGCGTCGGCCATGTCGTTCTCGTCGAGGCCGGGGACATGATCCCCGGCGACGGCGAAGTGATCGAGGGCGTCGCCTCGGTCAACGAAAGCGCAATCACCGGCGAGTCCGCGCCGGTGATCCGCGAGTCGGGCGGCGATCGTTCGGCAGTGACCGGCGGCACCACGGTGCTATCCGACTGGATCAAGGTGCGCGTCTCGACCATGCCGGGCGAGACCTTTGTCGACCGGATGATCGCGCTGATCGAAGGCGCCAAGCGCCAGAAAACGCCCAACGAGATCGCGCTCTCGATCTTGCTGTCCGGGCTGACGCTGATCTTCCTCATCGCCGTGGCGACGCTCTCGGGGCTTGCCGCCTATTCGGGCACCATCGTCGGCATCACCGTGCTCGCGGCCCTGCTGGTGACGCTGATCCCCACCACAATTGGCGGCCTGCTCTCGGCCATCGGCATTGCCGGCATGGATCGGCTCATCCGCTTCAACGTCATCGCCACCTCGGGCCGTGCAGTAGAGGCGGCGGGCGATGTCGATACGCTGCTGCTCGACAAGACGGGCACCATCACCTTCGGCAACCGCATGGCCACCGAGTTCCTGCCGGTGCCCGGCGTCACCGAGCAGGCGCTGGCCGAGGCGGCTCAGCTCGCCAGCCTTGCCGACGAGACGCCCGAAGGCCGTTCCATCGTCGCGCTCGCCAAATCCGATTTCGGTCTCGCCGACAAGGACATCGTCGCCATGGGCGGCACGCCGATCCGGTTCACCGCCGAGACCCGCATCTCGGGCGTCGATCTCGGCGACCGCACCATCCGCAAGGGCGCGGTGGATGCGATCCTGCGCTTTGCCAACCTCGCCGCCGCCTCGGCACCGCCGGCTTTCACCGCCGCCGTCGAGGCCATCGCTCGCACTGGCGGTACGCCTCTTGCTGTCGCCAACGGTCATCAGTTGCTCGGCGTTGTGCATCTGAAGGACGTGGTGAAGCCCGGCATCAAGGAGCGCTTCGCGGCCTTGCGCGCCATGGGCATCAAGACGGTGATGGTCACCGGCGACAATCCGATCACGGCGGCGGCGATCGCCTCGGAGGCGGGTGTCGACACCTTCCTCGCCGAGGCGACGCCGGAGCAGAAGCTCGACTACATCCGCAACGAACAGAAGGGTGGCCGGCTGATCGCCATGTGCGGCGATGGCACTAACGACGCCCCGGCGCTCGCCCAGGCCGATGTCGGCGTCGCCATGCAGACTGGCACGCAGGCGGCCCGCGAGGCGGGCAACATGGTCGATCTCGACAGCAGTCCAACCAAGCTCATCGAGATCGTCGAGATCGGCAAGCAGATCCTGATGACGCGTGGCTCCCTCACCACCTTCTCGATCGCCAACGATGTGGCGAAGTACTTCGCCATCATCCCGGCACTGTTCGTCGTGACCTACCCGCAGCTGAACGCGCTCAACGTCATGGGCCTGAGCTCGCCCAAATCGGCGATCCTCTCGGCCATCATCTTCAACGCCCTGATCATCGTCGCGCTGATCCCGCTGGCGCTGCGTGGCGTCTCCTACAAGCCGGTCGGTGCCGCGGCGCTGCTGCGCCGGAACCTGCTGGTCTACGGGCTTGGCGGGCTGATCGTGCCGTTCCTCGGCATCAAACTGGTCGACATTCTCGTGTCGGCACTCCATCTGGTGTGAGGCAGAAAATGCTGCAGTTCATTCGTCCCGCAATCGTCATGACCGTGCTGTTTACGCTCCTTTGCGGCATCGCCTATCCGCTGGCGATGACCGGCATCGGCCAGGCCGTCTTCCCCGCCGCAGCCAATGGCAGCCTCATCACCCGCGACGGCGCCGTGGTCGGCTCGGTGCTGATAGGGCAGGGGTTCAGCGATCCGAAGTACTTCTGGCCACGCCCATCCGCGGCAGGCGCCGGCTATGACGGGCTGAGTTCCTCGGGCTCGAACCTCGGCCCCACCAGCCAGAAGCTGAAGGACCGGATCACCGAGACTGTCGCCACGATCGAGGGCACCGGCGTTGCCGGCCCGCTCCCCGGTGATGCGGCGACTGCCTCGGGTTCGGGACTCGATCCCGATATCTCTCCCGCCTATGCTCGGCTCCAGGTCGCGCGCGTCGCCGCGGCGCGTTCGCTCCCGGCGGACACCGTGGCCCAGTTGGTCGAGCAGCAGGTCGAAGCCCCTATGTTCGGCCTCGTGGGCGAGGAAAGGGTCAACGTGCTGAAGCTCAACCTGGCGCTCGACGCGTTGGCCGCAGCCCCGGCGAGCTGATGTCTACCCCCGAGACCGAGCGGCGTCCGAACCCCGATGCGTTGCTGGCCCTTACGGCCGACAGCGAGCGCGGCAAGCTGACCGTCTTCCTTGGTGCCGCGCCCGGTGTCGGCAAGACTTACTCCATGCTCAATCGTGCCCGGCGGCTGAAGACCGCCGGGATCGACATCGTGATTGGCCTAGTCGAAACGCACGGCCGTGCCGAGACGGCTGCGCTGCTCGAGGGCCTCGAAGTCCTGCCCCGCCGCAAGGTCGAGTATCGCGGGCACGTGCTCGAAGAGTTCGACATCGATGCCGGTCTCGCCCGCAAGCCGCAGATTCTCGTCGTCGACGAGATGGCGCACACCAATGCCGAGGGTAGTCGCCACCCCAAGCGCTACCAGGATATCGCGGAGCTGCTGCAGGCAGGCATCGATGTCTGGACCGCCCTCAACATCCAGCACCTCGAGAGCCTCTCCGATCTTGTCACGCGTATCACCGGCATCGAAGTGCGCGAGATCGTGCCCGACGTTGCACTGAAGAAGGCGGACGAAGTGATCCTCGTCGACCTGCCGCCGGCAGAGCTGATCGAACGGCTGAAGGAAGGCAAGGTCTACCTGCCTGAAAACGCCCAGCGCGCTATCGAAGGTTTCTTCCGGCCGGCCAACCTCACCGCCCTGCGCGAGCTGGCGCTGCGCCGCACGGCCGACCGGGTCGACGACCAGATGGTCGATTTCCTGCGCCAGAATGCCATCGAGGGGCCATGGGCCACCGCCGAGCGGCTGCTGGTGCTGGTCGGCGGCGACGCGCTGTCGGAGCGTGTCGTCCGCACCGCAAGCCGGCTCGCCTCCGGCCTTAACGCGCGCTGGAGCGCGATCTCTCTGAAGAGGCCCGATGCAGCACTCGATCTTGCCCAAGCCCAGCGTCTCGATGACACGATGCAGCTCGCCGAACGGCTGGGCGCCACGCTCTTGCGGGTTACGGCCGACGATTTCGTCACCGAGATCTTGCGCGTCGCGCGACGCGAGAACATCACCCAGATCGTCGTCGGCCGGCCGCGCCGCTCGCTGTTCCAGCGGCTGACGCGGCGCGCCCTGCCGGACGAACTGTTGCGCCGTTCCGGCGACATCAACGTCCACATTGTCTCGGGCGAAGAAGAGGATGAGGCAGCCGGCGATCTCGGCGGGTTCTCGTTCCGCAATCGCTCCAGCCGCCGCTGGGCCGAGACGCTGGCGTTGGCCGGTCTTGCCGTGATCGTCGCGACGCTGGTCGGCAAATCGCTCACCGCTTTCGTTCCGCTGCAGAACGTCTCGCTTCTCTACCTCGTGGCAGTGATCATTTGCGGCGTGCTGAACGGCCGCGTCTCGGCCATCGCTGCCGCCGCACTCTCCTCGCTTGCCTACAACTTCTTCTTCATCGAGCCGCTCTACACCTTCACCATCGCCCAGCCGCATGAGCTGTTCGGCCTCGTCGTGTTCCTTGCGGCCGCGATCCTCGCCGGCGAACTTGCCGGATGGATGCGCGAACAGACCGAGCGGGCGCGCCGCCAGGAGCGGGCCACGCAGGCACTCAACGACTTCAGCCGCAAGCTATCCGGCTCCGCCCGGCTCGATACGGTCCTGGAAGCCACCGCTGCGCACCTCTACACCACCACCGGCATGGGCGCGGCGCTGCTGGTGCCGGAGGACGGCGAGCTGAGCCTCGGCAGCATCTGGCCCCCGGACCTGGCGCTCGATCCCACCGACATGACCGCGGTCCGCTGGGCCTTCGACAAGCGCGAACCGGCCGGGCATTCGACCGGCACGCTGCCGCAGCTCGCCTGGCAGTTCCGCCCCGTCCTGCAGGGCCGCCTCGCCATCGGTGTGCTGGGCCTGTTGCGGGCCGATGCCAAGGGAGCGCTGCTGCCCCACGAGGAGCAGTTGGTGCGCGGCGTGCTGGAACAGACTGCGGTTGCCATCGATCGCGCCCGCCTCGCCCGGGAGAACGTCCGTACCGCCGCGCTCGAGGAAAGCGAAAGACTCAATACGGCGCTGTTCTCATCGCTGTCGCACGATCTCAAGACCCCGCTCGCGACGATTTCTGGTGCGGCCAGCAGCCTGCGCGAGCTCGGCGACAGGATGGAGCCCGCGACGCGGCAGGATTTGCTCGGCTCGATCGAGGAAGAAGCCTCGCGCCTCGGCCGCTTCGTCGCCAACCTCTTCGACATGACCCGCATCGAGGCCGGCACGCTGAAGCCCCGGCGCGACAGCATCGACGTCCCCGACGCGGTGAACACGGCGGTCGATCGCGCGCGAAAACTCCATCCCGGCCACGATTTCGAGCTGAGCCTTGCATCCGACCTGCCGCCGGCACGTGGCGATGCCAATCTCCTCAGCCAGGTGCTCTTCAATCTCATCGACAATGCCTGCAAATATGGCGGAGAAGCACCAGTGGCGGTGTTCGCGCGAGGGGAAGGCGACGAGGTGACGATCTCGGTTACCGATCAGGGCAAGGGCATCCCGGCGGGTGAGCTCGAGCGCATCTTCGACAAGTTCTACCGCCGCACCAAGACCGACGGCCGCGCCGCCGGCACCGGCCTCGGGCTCTCGATCGCCCGTGGCTTCGTCGAAGCCATGGGAGGTACGCTCAAGGCCGAGAGCCCGGCGGCCAAGAAGCGCGGCACGCGCTTCACCATCCGGATTCCCGCCGACCGGGGAGCGCGCGCGTGAGCGAAGGCCGCATCCTCATTGTCGACGACGAGCCGCAGATCCACCGGTTCCTCATGCCTGCGTTGACGGCTGCTGGCTATGACCCGATCGAGGCATTCACCGCAGCCGAGGCGGAACGGCTCACGGCGACCGCGGCGCCAGACCTGATGATCCTCGACCTGGGCCTGCCCGACAAGGACGGCAAGGACGTGATCCGGTCGTTGCGCGGCTGGTCGAAACTCCCCATCGTCGTGCTCTCCGCCCGCGACCGCGAGGCCGAAAAGATCGAGGCGCTCGATTTGGGTGCTGACGACTACGTCGAAAAGCCCTTCAGCATCGGCGAACTCCTCGCCCGCATCCGCACCGCCCTCCGCCGCCGCTCGCCTGGCACCGTGGCAGCAAGCCGCTACGACGGCGACGGCCTCAGCGTCGACTTCGCCCGTCGCCTGGTATCGCGCGATGGCGAGACGGTGCACCTGACACCCAAGGAATACGACCTCCTCACCCACATGGCCCGTCACGCCGGCCTGGTCCTGACCCACCGGCAGCTCCTCGCTACGGTCTGGGGTCCGGCGCATGTGGAAGACGTGCACTACCTGCGCGTCTTCATCGGCCAGTTGCGCACCAAGATCGAGCGCGACCCGACGCAACCCCGGCTGATCCGAACCGAGCCCGGCGTCGGCTATCGCTTTGCGGAAACGCCGGCGGCCTAAGTTGGCCATCGCAACGAAAAACCCCGGCCTCTCGCGAGACCGGGGTTTGATTGGTCGGAGTAGAGTGATTCGAACACTCGACCCCCTGCTCCCGAAGCAGGTGCGCTACCAGGCTGCGCTATACTCCGTCAGATTGCCGTGGGGCCCATGCTGCCGAGACGCGGGAGTTTCGGCGGGCGGCCATCGGCTGCGGGCGCTTTATAGACTCGGTGCCTTGCGGGTTCAAGCGGCTAAACTGGGGGCTTGTTCGATTGGTTGCACCCCAATTGTGAACCGTGTAGGAACGCGCCCGTTGGGGCGTCGCCAAGTGGTAAGGCAGCGGTTTTTGGTACCGCCATTCCTAGGTTCGAATCCTAGCGCCCCAGCCAGACCCTCGTGCGCAAGAAACCAACCGCGTCTGCGGACCCCATTCAGCGACCTCTAACGACCTCGCCATCCTCCTTGGTGAACGGCCCGATATCGGGGTTCGGCAGGATGTCGAGGACGACCTCAGACGGACGGCAGAGCCGGACGCCCTTCGGGGTGACCACGAACGGCCGGTTGATGAGGATCGGGTGCGCCATCATGGCGTCCACCAACTGCTCGTCGGTCAGCGCCGCGTCAGCCAACCCAAGGGCATCGTAGGGCGTATCTCTCTGCCGAAGCGCCTGGCGTACTGACAAGCCCGCCTCCCGGATAAGCCAGATCAACTGCTCGCGGGTCGGCGGGGTGCGCAGGTACTCGATGATCTCGGGCTCCTCGCCGCTCTGCCGGATCATCTGAAGAGTGTTCCGGGACGTCCCGCAGTCGGGGTTGTGGTAGATGGTGACGGTCATGCTGTTGCCTCGGGTACGGGTTGAAGCCATCTGGCGAGACCGACGCCCAGCGCTGCGCCGGCGAGTTGCGCCACGACGAACGCCGGTACGTCCGCGAGGGCTATGCCGGAGAAGGTGTCGGTGAATGCCCTCGCGAGCGTCACCGCCGGATTGGCGAAAGACGTCGACGAGGTGAACCAGTAGGCCGCACCGATGTAGAGCCCGACCAACGCGGGCACCGACGCCGGCTGTCGTTTCCCGGACAGGCAGATGACGAGCAGCAGCCCCGCCGTGGCGACAACCTCGCTGAGCCACTGGCCTCCGCCCGTTCGCACATGCTGGGACAGCTGGGCTACGGGGAGGTCGAACATGAGGTGCGCCAGCGCAGTGCCGACCAGCGCCCCGGCGATCTGGGCGACGACATAGGCGGCGGCTACGGTCGGCTGGAGGTCGCGCTGCAGCGCCGCCGCGAGCGTGACGACGGGATTGAAATGCGCTCCGGAGATCGGGCGCAACACGCTGATCAACACCACCAGCGCCGCCGCTGTCGCCAGCGCGTTGGCGAGAAGGGCGAGGGCCGGGATGTCGGTCAGGCGCTCGGCCATGATGCCGGAGCCGACTACGGTGGCGAGGAGGATCGCGGATCCCAGGGTCTCGGCGGCGAAGCGCCGGGGAAGGTCAGTCATGCGGCCCCGGATGCCTTCGAGGTGCTACCGTCCATCGCTCCGATTCCCCGGAGTTTGCTTCCCAGCGCCATGCGGTCGATGCTTGCCAACGGCAGGTTGACGAAGGCCGCAACGCGGTTGCGCATGAAGCGGAGCGCGTCCTCGAAAGCACCTCGCTTGGCGAACTCCGGCCCGTCGACATCGGCGGGGTCTTCGATGCCCCAGTGGGCAGTCATTGGCTGGCCCGGCCAAACGGGACACGCCTCGCCGGCTGCGTTGTCGCAGACGGTGAACACGAAATCCATCTTCGGTGCGCCGGGTACCGCAAACTCGTCCCAGGCCTTGGAGCGAAGGCCCGCTGTCGAGATGCCGGCCTCGGTCAGAACCGAAAGGGTCATTGGGTGGACCTGGCCCTTGGGTGTGCTGCCAGCCGAGTAGGCGTGAAAGCGGTCACCGGCCACGTGGTTGAGCACGGCCTCGCCAAGGATGGACCTCGCGGAGTTGCCGGTGCAGAGGAAGAGGACGTTGTAGACGCGATCAGCAGGCATTCTTTCCAGCTCCGGGTGTGCAGCAGGGGGTGAACTCGGCGACGAGCGGTTCGCAAAGCTCGGGACGCCCGCCGCAGCAATCACTGACAAGGAAGCTCGCAACCTCCCTCACGCGGTCCATTTCAGCGCGGTAGATGATCGACCGGCTGTGTCGTTCCGCCGAGACAAGTCCGGCACGGGCAAGCACTGCGAGATGGGTGGACATTGTGTTCTGCGGGACATCGAGCAGCCGCGCCACCTCTCCGGCGGGGAGGCCGTGTGGCTCGTGGCCAACGATCAGGCGAAAGGCGTCAAGCCGGGTTGCCTGGGCGAGCGCGGCGAAGACGTCGACGGCGTGGGTATTTTCCATGCATCGAGGATTATCGATATGACGATTGCCCGGCAAGTGAACCTTTTATGACGGTATTTCGGCAATCGTCGAAATAGACTTGACACATCGGGCACGCCGCATATGCTATTTCCATGAACATCGAAACAGCAGCATCGCAGCTTGAGGCGCTCGGCAACGCCACGCGGCTGAACATCTACCGGACTTTGGTGCGAGCCGGGGGCAACGGGTTGCCGGTTGGCAAGCTCCAGCTCAAGCTCGATATCGCCGCCTCCACGCTCTCGCACCACGTCAAGAAACTGGTCGAGGTGAACCTGGTCAGCCAAGAGCGTCAGGCAACGACGCTGATCTGCCGGGCCAACTACACGAGCATGAATGGCCTGATCGGCTACCTGTCGGACGAGTGCTGCGCAGACGAGGCCAGCTGCGCTTCGACCGCCGAACAGACGGCGGCATAGCGTCCTCTTTTTACTCCATTGTTCCAACCTTCTGGAAGGATCGAAATATGGTCAACTCACATCTCCCCATCGCTGTCATCGGCGCCGGACCGGTCGGACTGGCAGCTGCGTCGCAAATCATCAGCCGCGGCCTCAAGCCCATCATCTTCGAGCGTGGCTCGTCGGTAGGCGCATCGCTGCTGGAGTGGTCTCACGTGCGGGTGTTTTCTCCGTGGGAGTACAATATGGACGCGGCCGCCAAAGCCCTCCTCTCGGAGACGCATTGGGATGAGCCGGAGGCCACCGAATTGCCGACGGGAGGCGAGATCGTGGAGAGGTACCTGCGGCCGCTATCTGAACTGCCGTCCGTCGGAACGGCCTTGCGGTTGGGCGCGACCGTCACCGCGATCACGCGACAGGGTCTGGACAAGCTCTCCAACCTTCGTCGCGAGACCACGCCATTCGAGATCCGATGGATCGATGCCGACGGCTGCGAAAGGTCCACGCTGGCGCGAGCGGTGATCGATGCGTCGGGTACGTGGACCAAGCCAAACCCCATGGGCGTCGATGGACTGCCTGTTCCCGGCGAGAGGGCGCTCTCCGACCTCGTGTCCTACGGCATCCCCGACGTTGCCGGATCGGACCAGGGGCCTTACGCCGACCGCACGACCCTTGTCGTCGGCAGCGGTCACTCGGCGATCAACGCGGCCCTCGCGCTTCTCGCCCTGCAGGAGCAGTTCCCGGATACCAAAATCCTCTGGGCGCTTCGTCGCGACAACCGGCTCGACAAGCTCCTGGGGGGCGGCCTGAACGATCAGTTGCCGGAGCGCGGGGCTCTCGGCCTCGCGGCCAAGAAGGCCATCGACGCCCGGCGGCTCCAAATTCTTGCGCCCTTCGCCGCGACCGGCCTCCAGCGGTCCGACAAGGGCGTCACAGTCACCGGCACTCTCGGGCACGCGCCGATCACGCTCGAGGTGAACCGCGTCGTTGTCGCGACAGGGTTCAGGCCCGACCTGCAGATGCTGGCAGAGCTCCGTGTCGGCATTGATCCAGCCACGGAAGCGCCACCGGCCCTGTCGCCCCTCATCGACCCAAACTTCCACTCGTGCGGGACGGTACCGCCTCACGGGGTGGAAGAACTCAGCCATCCCGAAGCGGGGTTCTATATCGTGGGAGCCAAGTCCTACGGCCGCGCCCCGACCTTCCTGATGGCGACCGGCTACGAGCAGGCTCGCTCGGTGGTCGCCGAGATCGCCGGGGACCATGTCGCCGCGCGGCAGGTCCACCTGGTGCTGCCCGAGACGGGTGTGTGCAGTGTCACCCCGGCAGCGTCCGGCGGATCAAGCTGCTGCGGCGGGCCTGCCCTGGACGCCACCTCGTGTTGCGTCGCGGACGAGACGGCAAAGGCCGAAGGAGAAGCCGGTTGCGGGTGCGGTTCTTCGCCGGTCGCACGACCGGCGCTCGTCGAACTCGCGTAGGCATGATGAGCGCAGCCACCAACCGAATGGCATCGATCGTATGGGCACTCGGGCTCACCCAGATCATCGGCTACGGCACGCTCTACTACAGTTTCGGAACGCTGGCTCCGGCCATGGCGGCGGAATTCGGGTGGTCGGAGGAGTGGGTGTTCGGTCTGCTGTCGGCGTCGCTGCTGGTCGGCGGGCTCGTGGCGCCCCTGTCGGGTCGCCTCGCAGACAAGTATGGGGCAGCCCAGTTGATGACATCAGGCTCCGTGGCGGCCGCCCTGGCGCTTGCGCTCTGCGCCATGGCGCCCAACGGCATCGTGTTCGCTGCCGGGCTGGCGGCGATGGAGGTCGCCTCGGCCTTCGTCCTCTACGCGACGGCGTTCGCCGCCCTCGCGCAGGCCTCGCCTACCGCGGCGCGGCGCAGCATCACCCACCTGACCCTAATCGCGGGCTTTGCCTCGACGATCTTCTGGCCGATCACCGCGGCGCTGCATGAGGTGTTTTCGTGGCGGGAGGTCTATCTGATCTACGCCGCGGTGAACCTGCTGGTGTGTGTCCCCATCCACTTCTGGCTCGCCCGGGGGCATCGGCTGCGTTCGGCCGAGCGTCGGGACACACCTGCCACGGCTGCGCTGGTGCCGGCCGAAAAGCAGCGCCTGGCATTGGTGCTGATGCTCGCGGGGTTCGCGCTGGTCGGCTTCGTGTCGTCCGCAGTGACCGTCCACATGGTGCCCATGCTGTCGGACCTTGGGGCCGGGGAGGCGGCGGTGATCGCGACCATGCTGTTCGGTCCCTCGCAGGTGCTGAGCCGGTTGATCAACATGCAGTTCGGACGGGGGCTGTCGCAGCCGGTGCTGGCGATCATCGCCGCGCTGGTCCTCCCGGCGGGCCTCGCGGTCCTGCTGCTGACGACCCCGTGGGTGCCCGGCGCGGCGGCCTTCGCGGTGCTGTTCGGTCTGGGCAACGGGCTCTACAGCATTGTCTCGGGCACCCTGCCGCTCGTGCTGTTCGGCTCGGCGGGCTATGGGCGGCGGCTGGGCATGATCAGCTCGTCGAGGCTGCTCGCCTCGGCCGCAGCGCCGTTCGCGTTCTCGCTCGTCGCGAGCGCGGCCACGACCGCGGCAAGCGTCGCCTTCTCGGCTGCGATAGGCGTAATCGCCGTCGCCGTCTTCGTTGCTTTGCGACTCGCAGCCGGAGAGCCCTCGACGGAACAGCGGGAGCCGGTGCCGGCGGCTCCCCGCTAGGTCGTGCGGGTCAACAGCCGCAGCCCTGGCCGAGCGCGGTGGCCCCGAGCCTGACGCCGTCACGCTCGAGACGTTCGGCAGGGTCATTCCCCGAGGCGTGATCAGTAGCGAGGCGCACCCACGATGGACAGCGGCCCTCCGGCTTTAGGCCGGCCCGGCTTCCGGTAGGCCGCCGGCGGTGTCGTCGTCATCGGGGCCGGCGGCGTATGCGGCTGAGAGTTGGCGGTAGTATTTCGAGTTGAAGGCGATGATCGTCACCACGACGCCGAGGAGGCCGGCGAGGGTGAAGACGAGAGCGATGCCGCGTTCCGGCCCGGTGCCGAACCAGCTGCCGATCAGGTCGGCGCCGGCGCCATCGGTCATCAGCGGGATGAAGAAGAACTGCGTCAGCGGCCCGATCAGGAAGGCGGTGAGGGGCGATGCCGCGAGTTCGACCGACTGGGCGAAGCCGAACACCCGGCCCTGGCGCTCCACCGGCACGACCTTCTGCAGCGTCGTGTGCTCCGCCGCCTCGGCATAGGGGCTGAGCAGCATCCAGATGAACATGCCGGCGCCGAGCAGCCAGATCGAGGACTGGAGGGTGAACACACTGCACGCCGCCCAGGTGATGACGTTGACCGAGAGGAGCGTGCGCAGCGGCTGCTTGCCCAGACCGGTCCTCGCGATGACGATGCCGCTGATGATGAAGGCGGTGGAGAGCACGCCGAACAGCAGACCCCACGTCTCGACCGAGACCAGCGACAGCCCGTAGGCATCGAGCAGGGCCATGAAGATGCCAGCGAGGAAATTGTTGAAGCAGGCAAACAGGATCAGCGCGAACAGCCCTGGCACCGCGGCGATCACCCGGATGGTGCCGCGGATATCGACACGCTTGGGTTCGGCCGGCTCGCCGGCCACGGGCTCCACTCGTTTTTCGTCAATGCTGACGAAGGTCAGGTGGGCATAGGCCAGCACCGTGAGCGCCAGGGCGAGGACCAGCACTGCCAGCATGCCGCCCCAGGCGACGAGGAAGCCTGATATTACCGAGGTGGTGAGAAAGCCGATGCCGCTCACCATGCCGACGAGGCCGTTGGCCTTGTCACGCCGGTCCTCGGGGATGAGGATCGTCACCAGCGTTGGCAACGCGATACTGCGGATATTGCCGGCGATGACGCCCAACATGATCAGCGCTACGAATACCCATAGCTGCCAGCCGTAGGGGTCGGTGAACGCCTCCTGCGGTACCAACAGCAGCAGCACCAGCGACACTGCATAAAAGACCAGCGAGACGACGCTCGAGCCGAGCATCGCCAGCTTCTTGGGATTGTGGTCGACGATGCTGCCGAACCAGAAGCCGAACCCCGCCGTCAGCACCAGGTAGACGCCGGCGATCATGCCGGTGGCGAACACCGACTTGGTTTCGAGAAAGACCCAGAAGGTCAGCGCGAACCAGACGGTGAAGTTGGTGATGTTGGCAACGAGGTTGTTGCCGAGGATCTGGTGGAAGGCGTTCATCGTCGTAACCTGAGCGGTGAATCTGTCGACAGAGATGGAACCTCGGGCCCCATGATGCAACGTCGATCGGTTCGTAACGGCCGCCGGTAACCCGCCATTAAGGGTAACCGCACTGGTCCTGCGCATATTTACCAAGCGGTATCCAAGCGCGCCCTAGCGTTCTGTCACTTAGGTCAAGGCACGCGTGCGCGCGGGCCTCTCGATGGGGGCATTGAGGGATGGTTAGCTGCTTTGGCAGGCGTTTGCGGTATGGGCTGTTGGCCGCGGCGCTCGTGGCGCTGCCGCTGAGCGGCTGCAGTTCGGCCGGCCTCAGCACCTTCGGCAGCAACAAACTGGCGGTCGCCGAGATCTCCAATATCGAGACCTATACGGCCGATGGCGCGCTGCGCGAGGCCAAGGCCCATTTCCGCAACAGCAATTTCGGCTACTCGGCTGCCTTCTACAAACGGGCCGTGGAGCTGACGCCGAACAATGCCGAAGGCTATGTCGGGCTCAGCGCGTCGTATGACCGGCTCGGCCGCTTCGACCTGTCCGACCGGGTTTATGCCTCGCTCTACCAGATGTCGGGCGGCACGGCGCAGTACTTCAACAATGTGGGCTATTCCTACATGCTGCGCGGCAACCTCAGCGAGGCGATGAAGAACTTCCGCAAGGCGCAGAAGCTCGACCCGGACAATCTGGTGGTTGCCAACAACATCCAGATCCTGTCGCGGGCAGCGGCCGAGAGCCGCGCCTAAGGCGATCGAGCGTTTGAAACACTGACGGAGTGCCCTGCTTTCGCGGGAACAACGGCGGTGGAGGGCGTCTATTCCGCCGGCGCAGCGGGGGATGTGACGATCGCGCCGTCCTTGCCCAGCCCCCTGGTCGAGTACATCGAGCGCTTGCTGGGATTGGTGGTCTGCTGCGCGAGGTTCGCTTTCACCGCATCGCCGGCGCTGTAGCCCACCCGGTCGGTGCGCTGCATGTAATCATAGGTGCAGCCGCCCAGCGCGGCGAGGAGCGCAATCGCGGCGGCGGTGCGCATGGCGTGCCCGTTCAAGTGCCGCTCCCCAGGTCGATGATGTAGCCATAGGGGCCCGCGACGCCGTCGCCGGTCTGGAAGTTCTTCAGCATCTTGGGCGTCACTTCCATCTTCCCGAGGGCGAAGAACTCGAGGTCGTTGGCCGGCTGCGTCGCGTCGAGCGGGGTTGCAACGACCTGGCCGGGCGTAGTCGGCTGCACCAGGCGCGGCGTGACGATCACCACCATTTCGGTGTCGTGCTTCTGGAAGCTCGAGGACTTGAACAGCGAGCCGAGGATCGGCACGTCACCCAGCCACGGCAGCTGGTTCTGGTTGAGTTCGGTATTGGCCTGCAACAGGCCCGCGACCGAAAAGCTCTGGCCGTCGCGCAGCTCCACCGTTGCGTCGAGGTTGCGGGTGTTGAACACCGGGTCGCCGGACGAGGTAAAGCCGTTGATGCCGCTGACTTCAGGCGTCAGGTGGATCTGGATGCGGTCGTCATCGAGCACCGTGGGCTGGAACACCAGCCGCACACCGAAGTCGCGATAGCTGAGCGCGGCATTGCCGCTCTCGTCCACCACCCGGATCGGCACCTGGCCGCCGGCGAGGAAGCTGGCACTCACGCCCGAGAGGGTCGTCAGGTTCGGCTCTGCCAGCGTGCGCACCAGCGCCTTGCCCTCGAGCGCATTGATGGTCGCCGTCAGGTTGATGCCGCCCGAGGCAATGATGCTGGTGACGAAGGACGCGAAGGAACTGCTCACCGGGTTGGCCGGGCCGCCGCCGATGGTGGCGTCGACGCCCCCGACATTGCCGCCCCACTGGATGCCGAGTTCACGGCCGGCGTCGCGCTGCGCTTCGAGGATGCGGACCTCGAGATTGACCTGCTGGCCGCCGCTCAGCGTCATGGTGTTGATCACCGCCGGGCTGCCGTACTGCGCGACGATATCGAGCACCTTCTGCATGGTGACCGAGTCGGTAACCGTGCCGCCGAGACGCACGCGGCCATTGACGCTGCTGACCTTGACGTTGGAGTTCGGCAGCGCCGAGTGGATCGAGCGCGCGATGTCGGCGGTATCGACACCGACTTCCACCGCCAGCAGCCCGACCGGGGCGCCTTCGGCGGAGAACAGGTTCACCGTGGTGGTGCCAAAGCCCTTGCCGACCAGATAGAGCGACTTGTCGGTGATCGGCTGTGCGTCGGCGATCAGCGGGTCGGCCGAGACGATCTTGAACACCGGATCGGAGATGGTGACGGTCACCGCCTGCGACACCGGCAGCTTGATCCGCATCACCGATGTGGTCTTGAGATCGTAATTGACGGTCTGCGCCAGCGCCGGGGCCAAACCCCCGACCAACAGCGCGCCGACCAGCATCGCCAGTCGCAGCGCCCACCTAAGTCCCTGGGACAGCAGCGTTCTGCCATTGTCCCGGTTTCTGTTCAGTTCGTGCATCGTGCTAACGTTCTCAAGCAACCCGGCAAGTTCTAGCAAAGCCGGGTCAACGGCGATTTAACGGCGGTACGGTTTGGCACCTTCATAGGGGCGCCCAAACCGGTCATTTGGCCCAGAACGGGCTCGACATGCGGATCGCCTGGTTGGTGCTCCGCTCGGCGGCGGGAACCGCTTCGGCGGCATCGACGATCGGCCGCAACACCAGCGACAGCTTGCCCGCGCCGGTGGCATTGATGATCACCTCGGCCTGCGCGCTATCGAGCTGCAATGTCGCGGTTGCCTCGTTGGCGAAGATCTCGGCGCGCGGGTTCTCGGGATCGGCCGGAGCACCGGTGGTGCCCGTCTCGCCGAGTCGGGTGTTGATCGCCAGCACCCGCACGTTGCGCAGGATCGTGTCCGAGACCTGGCCGAGTTCGCTGCTGCGCGTCAGCACCACGTCGACCCGGTCATTGGGGACGATGAAGCCGCCCGAGGCGGACGAGGCGGAAATCACCACCGAGACGCCACGCGTACCGCTGTCGAGCACGGCGGAGAGATAGCCGTCGCCGGGCTGGGCCAGCTTGTCGGCGCGGATCGGCTCGCCGGGGAAGAACTCGAAACGCGCCACCGCGCCGTTCATCTCGGTCATCGCATCGGGCATCGCCGCCGCGGTGATGTACTCGGTACGGACCGCGCCCTCGGGCCAATCGATCCACTCGACCGATTCCGGCGTCAGCCGCTGGCCGAGCCCGATGCCAGTCTTGGCGGCGAGGACCTGCAGCCGCGGCTCCTGCACGACTTCGGTCACCGGCTGGACGACGGTCTGCGTCACCGGCTGGCTCGACTGCGTGGTGAGGTAGGCGGCCAGCCCGCCGGCAATCAGCGCCACGGCGAGCAGCGCAATGCGGGAGGGCGGAATCTTCCAGCGCCAGCCGAGATTCTGCGGCGGCGGGGCGGATTGGCGACGGTCACCACCCTTGCGGCGATCGGTATTGGTGACCACCGTCTGCAGCGCCTCGGAGCGCCAAGCATCGAGGTTGCGGCGTTCCGTCTGGGTCGGCGGCGGTGTCCAGGTAACTTCGGCCAGCACTTTGTCCAGCACCTGTGGGTCGGCCTTGAGTGCCGCGGTTCGCGGCAGTTCAGGGCGGAGGGCCTCTTTGACTTCGCTGTCATCCTTGAGAGCGACCGTTTGTGTACGCCGGAGCACGAATTCCTCGCTGTGCGGCCAGAAGAGCTGCCGGCATTCGGCCGACCCGTAGTTGTCTACGCGAAAAGGCTCACGGCTTCGTTCCAAAGACCGGCGACTTTGAACGACAGGGTTAAGCTTGGGCTAACCAAGAGCCGCCTGGGCCAGCGGCAGCCGTACTGTCGCCTGCAATCCGCCCTCTGCGGCGCGCGAAAACTGCACGGTGCCGGAGTTCAGTGCGACCACTTCGAGCGCGATGGCGAGGCCGAGGCCGGAGCCGCGCCGGCTCTCGTCATGGCGCTGGCCGCGCACGCCGAGTTGGGCGATCTGATCCTCGGGGAGGCCGGGCCCATCATCGGCAATCGTGAGGTCCGCGAACTCGCCATCGGACCGGGTTTCGACCCGCACCAGCGACTTGCCCCACTTGGCAGCGTTCTCGAGGATCACCCCGACCAGCTCGAGGAGGTCATGGCGGTCGATATCGACCTTGAGGTCCGGCGCCAGGGCCAGCTGCCAGTCCAGCACTTCGCCTTCATGCGTGCGGCCAAGCACGGCCACGGTGCGGGTCACGGCCTCGTTCAGCGAGGCGCTGAGCTGGTGTGCCCGGGTGCGCATTCTCAGCCGGGACAGCCGCAACTGGTACTCGACCCGGTCGTCCATCTCGCCGACGATCTCATCCACCTGCGCCCCTGCCTCAGCGTGACCGGTGCTTTGCATATCGGCGGCGAGATTGCGCAGCACCGACAGCGGCGTCTTCAATCCATGCGCCAGATCGGCGGCGCGGGCTCGGGCGAACTCCATCGATTTGCGCTGCTGCGCCAACAGTTCGTTGACCTCGCCGACCAGCGGCAGCACTTCGGCCGGGTAGCGGGGCGGCAGCGTCTGGGTCTCGCCGCGGCGCACCGCGCCGATGCCTTCGCGCAGACTCTCAAGCGGCTTCAAGCCGAGCTGAACCTGCAGCCACGCCGCGAGGATCAGCGCCACGCCGAGCACCGCCAGCGCCCGCATCAGGTCACCGCCGAAGCGGCGGATCGACTCGTCGAGCACCGCCCGGTCTTCGGCCAGCGTGACCCGGAACAGCTTGGGGCCGGCATCGGACGCAAAGCTGACCTCGCGCACCATGCCGGAAAGCGACTGGTCACTCGGTCCAGCCAGCGTGCCGAAGCGCTCGGCGCCACCCGGCGCGGTAGCTCCGCTGGTATCGAGCACGTGGTCCCACAGCGAGCGCGAGCGCCACGTCTCGCCCGAGGCAATCGCCTCGACCTGCCAGTAGACGCCCGAGAATGGTGTGCCGTAGCGTGGGTCGGGCAGCGCGTCGGCGGGGACCGGGTCCGCGGCAGCTGGGTCGATCTGTGCCACCAGCCGGTTGAGGCTGGCGGTGAGCCCGTCGCGCATCGAGCGCTCGACATTGGCGGTGAACATCCAGCCGATGCCCAGCCCGGCGATCACCAGCGCCAGGACGATCCACAATGCCGCGCCGCCGAGCAGCCTCAGGCGCAGCGAGCGGGGGTTCATTCCTCAAGCGCCCCCAGATAGTAGCCGAAGCCTCGTCGGGTCTTGATGATATCGCTGCCGAGCCGCCGCCGCACCCGGCCGACCAGCACTTCGATCGAGTTGGATTCGCGTTCGAAGTCCTGCGCGTAGAGATGCTCGGTGATCTCCATCTGCGACACCACGCGGCCGCGCTGGTGCGCCAGGTATGCGAACAGCCGGTATTCCTGCGGGCTGAGGCTGATCGGGATGCCGTCCCGGGTCACCTGCATGGTCCGGGTATCGAGCACCAGGTCCTCGATCTCGACGCGCGAGGAGGCAAAGCCGCCGGAGCGGCGGACGATGGCGCGGATGCGGGCCACCACCTCTTCGACGCGGAACGGTTTCACCACATAATCGTCGGCGCCGGCCTCGATGCCTTCCACCCGCTCTTCCCAGTGGCCGCGGGCGGTGAGGATCAGCACCGGTCCGGTACGGCCGGCCTTGCGCCAGCGCTTCAGGATGGTGAGGCCGTCGAGCGTCGGCAACCCGAGGTCGAGGACGATGGCGTCGAATTCTTCGGTATCGCCGCGGTACCAGATCTCTTCGCCGTCGGTTTCGATTTCGGCAACAAAACCGGCCGCCTGCAAGGCGGCAGCGAGAGCTTCGGCGATCCGTCGATCGTCTTCGGCGACCAGAACCCGCATGTGATGCTCAGTTCGTCTCCACGGGCAACCCGGAGCGAGCATAGAAGTAGAGTTCGCTCACGTCACCAGCCTTGCCCAGGACCTTGATCTCATAGAGCAGGATATCCTGCACCGAGACCAGCTGCGCGTCGATGATCTCGCCATCAGTCAACAGCCTCGCACGCAGCATGATGTCCTCGAGCGGCAGCGCCCGGTGGTTGCGGACCGCTTCGAGCGCCGAGTCCTGACCCAGCGGCGTCGCGCCGGATCCAAGCGACAGATCGAGCCCGCCCTCGCCGGAACCGCCGAGATCGAGGTCGAGGCCCAGCCCGCCTTCACCGCCCAGGTCCACATCGACATCGAGCCCGCTATCGCCGCCGACATCCACGTCGACACTCCCGAGGCCGCCCAGATCGAGGCCGAGCCCCTGCGCCATGGCGGCGGGGCTGAACAGCAGGCCGGCGGCACATACCAGTGCCAGCAGCAGCCGATGATTCGGTCGGATGGGGAGCATGGGCGACAGAATAGCTTCGCGACCCTGACCGTTGCCTGACAACGATCTCATCCGGGTGTCAGGCCGAATCCCCCAGACTCCGACTCGCACTAACGGCAAAGGAGCCATCATCGTGAAAACTCAAACCCTCGCCGCAGCGCTTGTCTGCCTCTGCATCCTCTCCACGCCCAGTCTGGCGCTCGATCTCAGCGTAGGCGCTTCGCTCGGCGGCGACGTTTCGGCCGGCGAAGGCACCGGCCTGTCGCTCGGCCTCGGCGCCGACGCCAATGTCGGCATCAATGCCGTCAATTCTACCGATAGCACGGCAGGGGGCCTCACCGCCAACGCCTCGGCGGCTGCGTCCTTAACATCCGATGACGAGCTCAGGGTGGTGATCGGACTGATCGAAACCAGCAACTGGACCGATCTCAGCCTCTCCGGCCTCACCGACGTCAACGCTACCGCCTATGACGTGAGCGGCTGGATCAACGCCGACAACGCGGCGGCGCTCGACCTGGCGCTGACCGACAACGCCGGCGAGATAGAAGATCTGCAGGCCGCCGTTTCGGGCAATGTCGCGCTCGATGCCTGGCTCGAGGCCAACAATGCCGAGGCCGAGGACGTCATCGCTATCGGCGTTGCGGCCGACGGTTCGCTGGCTGTGTTCACCAACTAGACCCTGTTCTTGCCCCGAATGGCGCGGTTCGAAAGGACCGCGTCATTCGTGCAGGCGACCAAACCAACGAAAAGGGCCGGTCCTTCGACCGGCCCTTCGCATTTCGTAGCAGGGCGATCAGGCCTGCTTGGGCAGCAGCTTCCAGATGCCGACGACGCTGAGCGCCGCAAAGGCCATCTTCAGCAGATCCCAGACGATGAACGGCGCCACGGCCCCGTTCCAGGCCGTGCCGATCAGGTTGGTCGCATCGAGCCAGGTCGGCAGCGCCGCACCGGACTGGACGATGACATTGGCGACTACCAGCAGCCAGGTGAAGCCGAAGGCGAACAGCACCGCGTCGCCAAGGACCATCGCGCCGAACAGCAGCACGATGCGGCCCGAAGCGCCGAGGTCTGCGGCGCGGCCGATGATGTAGGCCATCGGCAGGTAGCCGAGGATGAAGCCGAAGGACGGGCGCATGACGTAGTCGAGGCCGCCGCCGGTGGCAAAGACCGGCAGGCCCGAGAGGCCCTGGACGATGTAGAGGGCCACGGTGGCAACCCCGATGCGCCAGCCGAAACCGGCGGCAAGCGCCGCGACCGCGAGAGTCTGGAGCGTCACCGGGATCGGCATGACCGGCACGCTGATCTTGGCCGAGAGCGCCAGCACCAGCGATCCGAGCACCACGGTGACCAGATTTGCCGCGAGGCGGGCCGACTGCGACTTGGGCGAGAGCACGCCGAGAACGGTGTTCGGCGTGGTGAGCGTCAAGGCCATTGCCAATCCTTCATCCTGAGGAGCATTTCTAGCCCGATTTCTAGTCGCTCGCTTGGGAGAGCGCAATGGCTGCCCCACCCCCCGCACTGCAGTTCAACACCGCGTTAGACCCGGAAACCGGGCGTGCGGTGCCGGTGGCACCGGGTCTCGCTCGCATCACGGCACCCAATGCCGGGCCCTACACGTTCAAGGGCACCAACAGCTTCCTCGTCGGTACCGACAGCCTCGCGGTGATCGATCCCGGCCCCGACGACAAGGCGCATCTCGAGGCGCTGTTGCGAGCGATCGGCGAGCGCAAGGTCGAGGCGATCGTCCTCACGCACACCCATCGCGACCATTCGGCGCTGGTGCCCAAGCTCAAGGCGGCGACCGGCGCGCCGGTGTGGTTCGGCGGCAGGCACCGGCTGAGTCGCGCGCCGCGGCTGTTCGAGATCAACGCCGTGGATCGCGAAAGCGACTGGGCACTGGAGCCCGACCGGGTGCTGCGGGATGGCGACCAGCTCAATCTCGGCGGCGTCGCGCTCGAGGTGATCAAGACCCCCGGCCATTGCGCCAACCACCTGGCTTTCGGCCTCGTCGGCACGCCGTGGCTGCTGACCGGCGATCACATCATGGGCTGGAACTCGACGCTGGTCTCGGTGCCGGACGGCTCGATGGCCGATTACCTGCACGCGCTCGAACGGGTGATCGGGCTCGGCTATGCCCACTACGTGCCGGCGCATGGCGGGGTGATCGAGGACGGTCCGGCCTATGCCAGGGCATTGCTGGCACATCGGCAGGAGCGCAACCGGCAGGTGCTCGCCGCGGTCGAGGGCGGAGCGCGCAAGGTGAGCGAGTTGCTGGCCCCGATCTATCCCAAGCTGCCGCTGCCGCTGCGCGGAGCGGCGTTGATGACGCTGAAGGCGCATGTCGAATACCTGGCCGACCGCGGGCTGATCGGCGCGACGTACGGCGTATTCGGCACGTCGATCTTTCCGTCGCGGACCTGAGCGGTCTTACTCCGGTTCCCCGCCGGCGGGCGGCGGCGGGGAGGCTTCGACATCCGGCGCCGTCGCGGTCTGCGGGGCATCGCGCAGCGTCAGGGTGATCTTCTCGTCGAGCGCGAGCAAGAATTCCTCGATCCGCTTGCCGTTCTCGCCGAAATCGTGGAAGCCGCTGAGCGGCACCGAGCGCATGTCGATGGTCGAACCCTGCGCCGTGCCGGTCACCCGGATCGCCACCTCGTCGCGCCAGCCGAACAGCGTCACCGCGATAGCGTTGATCTGGCCGATGTCGAGCGCGGTCGGTGGCGCGCGCCGGGTCCGCACGTCCCAGCCACGCGCCTCGACGAGGTCGTCGACGATGCTGAACATCTCGGTGGCTTCGATCGGGTAGGTGCGGGTCTGCACGTTGGGGAAGGTCGCGGCGATCAGCTCGCGCAACGGTGCGCTAGTCGGCGCGACGCGCACGGGGGAAACCAGCGGCAACGGGTCGGTGACATCGGTGGTCACCTCGTTGACCATCGGAAAGCGCGTCGCCTCGTAGCCGAGATAGGCGAAGGGGAGGAGGCAGAGGATGCCGAAGAACAGGCCCCAGCCCCCCTTGCTCCAGCCCCGGTCGCCGGTGAGCCACAGCCGCCCGAACGCGCCGAGCGCGAGGAACACCGCCAGCGCCGCGACAGCAGCCGCCACCGCCTCGATGACGGCGAAGTCGGCACTACTGATCAGCTGCTCACGGTGCAGCAGTATCGGGATGATGGTGAGCGGCAACGCCAGGCTGCCGAAGCGCCGGGCCCAGATCGCCCATTTCGAGGTGCGGATGAGTATGCGCATCGTGCCGGCCGGAAATGCAGTTGAGCTAAGGGATAAGCACGGCAGGCCGCTTCATGCAAAGCCTCGCCGAATAAAGCTGTTAGGAGCCAGGCTGCGGCGGCCCGCACATCGCCTTGATGGCCGCCCATTCGTCGGGGCTGAACACCTGTCGTCCGGCCGGTGGTTGCGGCATCGCCTCCAGCGCCGCATGCCGTTCGGCCGTCAGCGGGTGCGAGCTGAAGACGCTCAGCATGCGGCCGGTATCGTCGTCGGCGGCCACCCGTTCGAGCAGTGTCGCCAGCGCCGTCGGGTCGAACCCCAGCCGCTCCCCGGTGGCCCCGGCAAAGGCATCGGCCTGCCGCTCCGCGTCACGGGAAAAACGCGTGTCGATCAGCGCCGCACCGAGACCGCCGGCGACCGAGAGCCCGGTCATGTCGCCGAGCACGAAGCCGACCAGCAGGCCGGTGGCGGAACTGGCGATCAGCCCTTCGAGGCCGTGCCGGTGGAGCACGTGGCCGAGCTCATGCGCCATTACCCCGGCGAACTCGTCGGGGCTTCGCGTCTCCGCCAGCAGCGCCGAGAAATAGTAGCTGTGCCCACCCGGTAGCGCGAAGGCGTTGGGGATTGCCGATCGCACCACCTTGATGTCGGGGGTGAACGGCGAGCCGGTGCCGGCCAGCACATCCCTCGCAAAGCTGTCGATGGCGCGGTTGGCGAGGCTGCCCGGATCGGCATCGCAGAGCTGCACCGAGCCGCTCTCGCTCACCAGCGAGTTGATCTGCTCGAGCGCCGTTTCGCCCAGTTGCGCCTCCCAGGCGGGCGGCACCAGCGGTACGATCCGGCTCGCCAGCAGCGGCACGCCGACCACATAGGCGACGATGACGGAGAGCAGCGCCCCGGTGGCGATGCCGATGATCTTCAGCTGTGCGCCGGTCTCGCCGCGCTGCTGCCGCTTCAGCGCCGGCAGCAATTGCCGCGTCGCGTCGATCCAGCCCTTGCCGGTGAGGCGCAGGCGCGCGCCATAGGGCCGCCCGGTGGCGCCAAGCCGCAGCTCGCCTTTGCGCGACGGCACTTCGAAGATGTCGTCGACCGGCCAGCGGTCGATCTCGTCGAGTGTATCGATGTCGGCGATGATCATTTCGGGCGGCTCGGGCGCCCGGGTTATGGCGAAGGTGACGACACGCGTCGCGGCGACCAGGCCATCGTGATAGGTGGCAATGGGCTCCATTAGAACGACCCCACATTGAGCGCATCGGCCAGGCCTTCGCCGACCAGCGCCTTGTCCTCGTCGATGGCGCGGATCGCGGCGAGGCTCTCGACATTGCTGAGCGTGGCGCGTGATGCCACGGCCTTCCAGTAGCCAAAATCGAGGATCGTCTCGGCGAGGAGGCTGAAGCTGGCAAAGCCCACGAGATAGCCGCCGATCACCAGCGTCGCCCCGGCCCAGCCCGACATTGCCAGCTGGCGGAAGTCGCCCACCGGATCGATCTGGTGGGTGAGGTAAAGCTGCATGAACAGCATCGTGCCAACCAGCATCAGCGCAACCAGCACGCCGAATAGCGCTAGGCCGAATACGGTATACTGCCCGACCAATGTGCGGGCCCGCACGTGGACGCTGACCGCGACGTCGCCGAGCCGGATGGCCGAGAGCATGCGGCTCGCCTCGCGCGACCGCCAGTACGGGAAGACGAGACCGGCGACCAGCAGGACGGCGAGCAGGCTGATCCCGATCCACCCGCCGCCGCCGCGTGCCGCGATATTGAGCACGATCGCCGCCGCCACGGTCACGGCCACTGCGCCGTAGGCGCGGTAGAACGGGCCGGCTATCGTCTTCCAGCTGCCTGCGAAAGTGACCTGCCGATTGCCGTACCAGGTGTTGTTGTAGCGGTAGCGCCAGAGGTTGCCGACCATCAGCGGGTAGGTCAGCCCAAGTGTGACCAGCACCAGCAGCGACCAGCCGAAGCGCCGCCAGGCATAGCCCCAGGCGCTGCCCTTCTGGTCGAAGCGGATGCCGCGCCACAGCGTGCGTGACAGCCGGAAATCGCGGCCGCGATATTGCGCATAGCCGGTGAGCAACCAGAGCAGCGCCGCAACGCATCCGTAGCCGACCAGTGCAAAGGTGCCCGACTGGGTCGAGAATACGAAGAAGGCGACGTAGATCGGGAGGAAGAAGGCGACGGCGAACAGGAAGCCGATCAGCAACTGCCGCGCATTGCCGGTATATTCGAGCGGCTCGCCGGCGACGACGGTGTTCTGCCAGTAGAAGCGGCGCTTCGTGGTGGTGACCCAAAACCGATAGACGCCGAGCGTCGGCAGCATCAGCAGGTAGCCGCGCAGCAGCCTGCCGAACAGTTCCGAGCGGGTGCCGGTGAAAGCCACGGCGTCGTGGCTGGGCTGGGCGTCCTCGCCCAGTGTCCCATCAGTCAGCATCCCCGTCCGCGCCTCCGAGCCCGCCGATTATCTTGCAGGCCACGGCAGAACTGGCAATCCGTTGGGAAACGATTGTTACGGATAGAGCCGCTGCCGGCTCCAGGCTCCGTCGGGCAGGGCGCGGGTAAAGCGCACCCGGTCGTGCAGCCGGTTGGCACCGTCCTTCCAGAACTCCATCACCTGCGGGATCACCCGGAAGCCGGACCAATGGGCAGGCCGGTTCACCGGCTCGTCCTCGCGAAAGCTCTTGTTCAGCGTTTCGACCCGTTCCAGCAGCGCGTAGCGGTTGGCCAGCGGCCGGGATTGCTTGGACGCGTGGGCGCCGATCTGGCTCACCCGAGCCCGGGTGGCGAAATAGGCGTCGGCCTCCTTGTCGGCCACCACCTCCACCGGTCCGCGCACCCGGATCTGCCGGCGCAGCGTCTTCCAGTGCATCACGAACGCGGCCTTCGGATGCGCCAGCAGTTCGCGGCCCTTGTCGCTTTCGAAATTGGTGAAGAAGCAGAAGCCCCGCGCGTCCCGTTGGTTGAGCAGCACCATGCGCACGTCCGGCATGCCATCCGCGTCGACGCTGGCCAGTGCCATGGCGTGCGGATCGTTCGGTTCGCTCTCCTGCGCCGCCGCGAACCATTCCTCGAACAGCGAGCAGGGGTCGATCGGCGCGGTATCGGAATCGTCGAACAGGCGCTCGGTAAGTGTCGTTGCAGGCATGGCTTTACCCTCGTCGCGCGCCAGTCTGGACAAGCCCGGAGCGCATGGCCATATAGGATGGCGCGGGGCGCGAAAGCAAATCCCCGACCCGCTCGAATTGAAAGAACCCATGCGCGACCCGTATACCGTGCTCGGGGTGCCCAAGTCCGTCACCGAGAAGGACCTCAAGGCGGCCTATCGCAAGCTCGCCAAGGCGCATCACCCCGATCAGAACCAGGATGACCCCAAGGCCCACGCGAAATTCGCCGAGGTCTCGTCCGCCTATGATTTCCTGTCCGACAAGGACAAGCGCGCCAGCTATGACCGCGGCGAGATCGACGCTGACGGCAACCCGCGCTTTGGCGGCTTTGGCCGCACCGGTGCCGGTGCCCGCCCCGGCGCCGGTGCTGGAGCGAGCGGGTTCTCAGCCGAGGACATCCTCAAGGAATTCATGTCGGGCTTCGGTGGCCAGCAGCGCGGGCCGACCCGTGGCGCCGGCGGCAGCCAGAGCTGGGACCCCTTCACCGGCGCCTCGAGCGGCGGCTTCAATACCGGCCGCACCACCGGCATGGGCGGCGAAGACATCAACGCCACCGCAACGGTGACGCTGGAGGAGGCCAATGCCGCAGGGAGCGTGCCGTTGCGCATGCCGACCGGCAAGGTGCTGAACGTCAAGCTCCCCGAAAAGGTCGAGGAAGGCCAGCAGATCCGGCTCAAGGGCCAGGGCCATCCCTCGCCGCTTGGCGGCCCGCCCGGCGACGCCATCGTCACGGTGAAGTTCGAGCGCCACAAGCAGTTCCGCCGCGATGGCGCGGACCTGCGCGTCGACGTGCCGATCACGCTCTACGAGGCGGTGCTCGGCGGCAAGGTCCGCGTCCCGACCCTCGACGGTTCAGCCGAACTGAACCTGCCGGCTTCGGTCAATACCGCCAAGGCGCTGCGGCTGAAGGGCAAGGGCCTCCACGGCGCGGGCGACCTGTACGTCACGCTGCGGATCGTCCTGCCCGAGCAGGGCGACCCCGACCTCGAAAGCCTGATGCGCTTCTGGCGCGACCAGAAACCGTACAAGGTGCGGGACAACTAGGCCTCGACGGCGTGGTGCCCATCCAGGGCACACCAACAGGTCCGACAGCCCGTGGGCTTCGGAGTTTTCAAAGAACTCTGCCCTCTCGGACAGAACGAAGCGGGACCGGCGAGGCGTTTGCCCCGACGCGGTAGTCCGCGAATGAAAGAGGCTCACGCCTCGCCGGCCGGCCGGGGTTTTGGGCCTATGCCACCAGTGCCGGGGCGCATCCCCTGCCGCATCGCGAGAACGATGGCAGCTCGGTCGGCGGCCGGAATGCCAGCACCGCCTTCGTTGCTCCCGCCCGGCTCATGCGTGCCAGGCTTCGTCCCTTGGGCCACTCCGCATCGAGCAACCCTCGCGTGATAGCGGCTTGACCGGCGAACCGGTCCTTGC
>NZ_JBFUFI010000013.1:0-173116 GCF_056403495.1 Devosia sp. P2_G7 | reverse complement strand
CTCCCGCCCGGCTCATGCGTGCCAGGCTTCGTCCCTTGGGCCACTCCGCATCGAGCAACCCTCGCGTGATAGCGGCTTGACCGGCGAACCGGTCCTTGCCGTGATGGTTTCCGCCTGAACTGCAGCGACCCGCAGCCCACCCGGTCTCCCCCGCACCAACCACTCGTCATGATCTCGCTTCGGTGCAGCGGATGGGGGAGAATCGCACGGGTGGGGAGTGGGGGGATAGATCGGCGCAAGATTCTCGCAACGCTTTGCCCGGCCTCGTGATTGTGGCTCCGCTCACCCCCACCCATCCTCCCCCGTCAGAGGGGGAGGTGCCGCATCGAGTTTGGGGCACGATCGAACCCACCCCGGTGGGGAGTTGAGGTTGAGATGGAGCGGAGGTTCGCTACAGTCAGCCGCGCGGGGCAGCGGCGCGTTTCAGCCGGTCGTTGATCGCTTCGCCGAGGCCCTTGCGGGGGATCGGTGCCACGGCGATCCGCGTGGCGCCCTCGTCGAGCAGGTGCAGCATCGTGAACAGGTTGCGGGCGGCTTCGCGCAGGTCACCGCTCGGCGACAGGTTGGCGCCGGCGGGGCCCGGACCGAAGCCAAGCCACGTCTCCCCTGCCTCCGCCCGCTCGGCATCCAGCCGCAGCGTCGCGTTCGGCGCGTAGTGGCTGGCCAGCATGCCTGGCGCGGCAATCGCTGCATCGTGTTTCGCGACCGCCACCGGCCGGCCGATTGCCGCTTCGATTTCGTCGCGCGGCAGGGCACCGGCGCGTAGTTGCGTCACCACGTCGCCCTCGACGGCGAGGATGGTGGATTCGACCCCCGCCTGCGATGGCCCGCCATCGAGCACCGGCACCGCGCCGCTGAACGAGCGCTCGACCTGCGCCGCGGTGGTCGGCGACAGTTTGCCGGAGCGATTGGCGGATGGGGCGGCGAGCGGCAGGCCGGCCACGCGGATCAGCTCGAGCGCCAGCGGATGGTTGGGGATGCGGATGCCGACGGTATCGAGCCCGGCGGTGACGAGATCGGAAAGCCCGGCTTCCGGTCGTTTCGGCAGCACCAGCGTCAGTGGGCCGGGCCAGAATTCTGCGAGCTTCCGCGCCATCGGGCTGAAGTGCACCAGCGTCTCGGCCATGGCGAAATCGGCGACGTGCACGATCAGCGGATTGAAGCGCGGACGGCCCTTGGTCTCGTAGATCTTCAGCACCGCATCGGAGTTCGTCGCGTCGGCGCCGAGCCCGTAAACCGTCTCGGTGGGGAAGGCGACGAGCTCGCCGGCCCGCAGCAGCGCTGCGAGCGCGAGCAAATCCGACGGGGGATGAACGGCACCGGCCATGGCGCGAGGTTTGACAAGCTCGACAGCAAAACGTCAAGCTATTGGGGCAGCGACAGTTCCGAGCCCATGGCCACCCTTCTCGTCTCCCAGCGCAATTTCGAAAGCCACGTCACCCCCACCGGGCACCCCGAGCGACCCGACCGGCTACGTGCCGTCGAGGAGGCGCTCGGCGCTGATCGCTTCGCCAGGCTCATCCGCCGCGATGCGCCTTCGGCGGACCTGACGCTGGCCGAACTGGTGCATGACGCCAGCTACCTCAGCATCCTCACCCGCGCCCGCCCGGCCGAAGGGATCGGCCAGATCGACGAGGACACCTTCATCTCGTCACGCTCGCTCGAAGCGGCGGCAACGGCGCTGGGCGGCGGTCTTGCTGCGCTAGAGGCGGTGGCGCTGGGCGAAGTGCGGAATGCCTTCTGTGCGGTGCGGCCGCCGGGACATCATGCCGAGATCGACCGGCCGATGGGTTTCTGCCTCGTCAACTCGATCGCCGTCGTGGCGCGCGAGGCGCAGCGCAAGTTCGGCGCCGAACGCGTGGCAATCGTCGATTTCGACGTGCATCACGGCAACGGCACCGAGGACATCTTCAAGGACGACCCGACAGTGTTCTATGCCTCGAGCCATCAGATGCCGCTCTATCCGGGCACCGGATCGCCGAGCTTCACCGGCGTTGGCAATATCTGCAACGCCGCGCTCGATGCCGGCAGCGGCGGGCCGGAAATGCGCGCCGCCTATACCGACCGCATCCTGCCGGCGCTCGAGGCGTTCCGGCCGGATTTCCTTCTCGTCTCCGCCGGCTTCGACGCGGACTATCGCGATCCGCTCGCCGGATTGAACTGGCACCCCGAGGATTTCGCCTGGGTCACCGAGCGCCTGACCGAGGTCGCCGGGCGGGTCTGCGAGGGGCGGCTGGTTTCGATGCTGGAGGGCGGCTACGACCGGCAGGGCCTCGCGACCGGGGTCGCCGCGCATGTTGAAAAGTTGCTGGCCGCGGGCTAGAGCATCTCACCGTTTCGTTGAAACGGCGAAATGCTCCAGGTTCCTGATTTGTCGCGCTTTCGAACCGGAAAAGTCTGCAACTTTTCCTGAAAGCGCTCTGCAACGAGCCTCATCGAAGGAACTGACATGGCCGATTCCCCCGCCACCCCTGACGACATCAAGCAGATGAGCTTCGAGGCGGCGCTGCGTGAACTCGAGGGCATTGTCGGCAAGCTGGAAAGCGGCCAGGCACCGCTCGCCGAGTCGATCGCCATCTATGAGCGCGGCGAGGCCTTGAAGGCGCATTGCGAGGCGCTGCTGAAGGCCGCCGAGATGCGGATCGAGAAGATCACCCTGCGCAACGGCCAGCCCACCGGCACCGAGCCGCTCGACCCGCAGTAACGCGGGCGCTGCCCGCAGACACAAACCTCAGTGACTGCGCGACAATGACGCGCGCCAAATCTGCCCCACGGGCGCTATAAGCAGCGCCAACACAGTAGGGCAACATTCATGGCCGAAACCAATTCCCCGGCGCTGGCGCGCTTTCGCATCATTCTGTGGACGCTGGTCGTCGTTGCGGCCATCGGCGCCACGGCGCTGTTCATCTTCAGGCCGCCGGCCGCTCCCATCGGGGTCACCGGCAAGCCCTTCACGCTCGAATCTACCGCCGGGGGCACCTTCACCCAGGACAACCTCAAGGGCACTCCGAGCCTCGTATTCTTTGGCTATACCCACTGCCCGGATGTCTGCCCGACAACGCTGGCCGAATCGACCGCGTGGCGCGAGGCGCTCGGCATTTCCCCGGACCAGTTGCGCACCATCTTCGTCACCGTCGATCCCAAGCGCGACACCAAGGACGTGCTGGCCGACTATCTGAGCTCGTTCCCCGGCACCATCGGCCTCGTCGGCAACGAAGTGCAGACCGCCGACGCCAAGGCATCCTTCGGCGCGATGTCCGAGGCCGCGGCGCCCGATGCGGACGGCTACTACCTCGTCAACCACACGGCCTCGGTCTTCCTGATCAACAAGGACGGCCAGTTCGAGGGCACCATCGCCTATGGCGAGCCCACCGACGCCGCGGTGGGCAAGATCCGGAAGCTCCTCGCGTCCTAGCGGTTCGCGCCGCTAGACGGCGCGGTGGCCGAACAGCTTCGGCATGAAATGCGTGCTCGGGTCGGGCAGCGCCCGGAAGCGGCGACCGCGCACCTCGCGGTGGATCACCCGGGTGCCGTATTTCGGATCGCGCTGGAACACCAGCCTCGTGTGCGCCGCGACGCCGACCCGCAGGTCCGCGCCGTGGTCCAGCCGGCGCCGGTCGGGCCCGAGATAGTCCTTGGCCTCGACATAGGTCTGCTCGCTGTTGAGCTGCTCCGCCAGCCGCTCGGCCAGCGTATCGCGGTGCTGCGGCAGCCCGATCACGTCGTCGAAGCCGAACCGCACATATTTGAGCATGATCTCGGCGGGGCAATCGTCGATGAACAGGATGATCGGTGAGTAGCAGAGCTTCGAGCGTCGCTCGTCGCGAACCGCCTCGATCACGTCGAGCAACTCGTCGTCGCGCATCCGGGAGCCGAGAAAGAAGTAGGTGACGCCAGCGCGCGACTGCATGGCGCTTGGTCCGTCCAGCTTGCTGACCACCTCGCCGAAACCGAGATGGTGCGCTGTGAGTTCAAGCGACCGCGTCTCGATCTGATCGGCGGCGATGATGAAGGCGCGACAGTGTTCGAACATCGGACGACCCCTCGGTTGTCTCAGTGCGACCGCTTAGTCGTCCAGCACTTACCCTTAGAATAAATCCAGCGCTGGCAATGACTTACACGTTGTCATCACAAGAGGCCCTGCCGGACCGGCGGCGTCAACGCGCATAAGCGCGAGCGCTGAACGACCGATTTTCGGCCGCCTAAGCATCCGCCACAGCAGCGTGCGGAGCGCTGCGGACTGTTCTCAGTAGCCGATGCCGCCTTCGCGCCCGGTCTGGCCCCGGTGACGCAGGAAATGGTCGGCCAGCACCACCGCCATCATCGCCTCGCCGATGGGCACGGCACGGATGCCGACGCAGGGGTCGTGGCGGCCCTTGGTGATGACTTCGGTGTTCTCGTTGTGCGTCGTCACCGTCTGGCGCGGCGTGATGATCGACGAGGTGGGCTTCACCGCGAAGCGGCAGACGATGGGATCGCCATTGGAGATGCCGCCGAGGATGCCGCCTGCCTTGTTCGAGGTGAAATAGGGTCCGGCATTGCCCGCCCGCATCTCGTCGGCATTCTCGGTGCCGGTGAGTTCGGCCGCTTCGAAGCCGGCACCGATCTCCACCGCCTTCACCGCGTTGATCGACATCATCGCCGACGCGAGGTCGGCGCTCAGCTTGCCGTAGATCGGCGCGCCCCAGCCGGGCGGCACGCCTTCGGCCACCACCTCGATCACCGCACCCACCGAGTTGCCGGCCTTGCGGATGCCGTCGAGGTAGACCTCCCACTCCTTGGCAGCCACGGGATCGGCGCAGAAGAACGGGTTCTGGTCCACCTGATCCCAGTCGAAGCGCGAGTAGTCGATCTTGTGCGGGCCGATCTGCACGAGGCTGGCGCGCACCGTGACATTGGGGATCACCAGCCGCGCCACAGCGCCGGCCGCCACCCGTGCTGCGGTCTCGCGCGCCGAGGCACGGCCCGAGCCCTTGTAGTCGCGGATGCCGTATTTCTGGTGGTAGGTGAAATCGGCGTGCCCCGGCCGGTACTTGTCCTTGATCTCGGAATAGTCCTTGGAGCGCTGGTCGGTGTTCTCGATCATCAGCGAGATCGGGGTGCCGGTGGTCTTGAGCTGCCCGTCGCGCTCGTCCTCGAACGCACCCGAGAGGATCCGCACCTGGTCATCCTCACGCCGCTGCGTGGTGAAGCGCGACTGCCCGGGCTTCCGCCGATCGAGATCGCGCTGGATCACCTCAGCCGAAATCGGCAGCCCCGGCGGGCAGCCGTCCACCACCACGCCCAAGGCAGGTCCATGGCTCTCGCCCCAGGTGGTGAAACGGAACAGGTGTCCGAAGGTGTTGAACGACATCGCAGGTCCTCAGCGTGAAGGACTTCTAGGAACCTGCCCGATGAAGGTCAATCGGCGCTTCGGTGCAAGGGGCTCACGCAGCGCGGAGCGTCTTGCTCAGGACGACGCTGCGGTAGTTGGTGTGCGACCATTGCGCGTGCTCGATGAACCGGTACCCAAGCCGCGTGTACCATTCGACGAGGTGAGTGGCAGGCTCCGCCGTGTCGAGGGCCAGTTCCCGGACGCCCGAGGCGATGGCACGTTCCTCCACATGGGCGAGGAGGCGCCGGCCGAGGCCCTTGGCCTGAAGGCCGGGCTCAACGGCGAACTGAACGAAGGAAGCGACGTCTGCGCGATCATACCAGGGACAACCGCCGGTCCGGGTGCAGTCACGGAACACGATAGTGCCGCAGATCACTCCATCGGCCTCGGCGACGAAGCACTCCCCCTGCTCGATCCGCTTCAGCGTCACATCGGCACCCTGATGCGTCGCCCAAAAGCGCAGCCCCATCCCGGCGAGCCCGGCATAGGCGCGGTGCAGCATCTCGGTCAGTTCGAACACGGAATCCGTCGAACGCCACGGTCGGATGGAGATGTTGTCCACGTGATCCTTCAATCCGACGGGCGGAGGTATGGTCGCATTGCCTTCGCCATCTCGGCGGCGATCTCGATGCGGCGGATCCACTGCAGCGGCTCGAGGTCGTAGCTGTCGGCCGCCGCGCCATACTCGTCGATGGTGCGATAGTAGAGGCCGTGCGCCTCGGCATAGCCGATACGGTGGCCGAGCTGCTCGGCGAGCAGCGGCCAATCGACGTCGTTGGCGATGCTGTCGACCCGACTGTGCGCGACGATGTCGCTAGCCGCGGCGCGGTCCATCCGGCGCACGGCGAACAGCAGGTCGGCCGAACGGCCGGTCAGCAGCTCGTAGGTCCGGTTGATGGGCATCTCGGTATCGCGCAACCGCTTCGGCACCGCCGCCATGGCGCGTTCCGTGCGCCCGATGATCAGCAGTTGCGCCTCGGGCTGGGCGGCAAGCACGTCCGTCATCTCGGCAGGATGGGTGTCGATCCAGCGCAGGATATGGTCGAGATCGGAATAGAGCACACGCTCGGTGCCACATTCGAGCGCCAGCCCGACGGCACTCCGCCGCGCCTGGCCGATGATCGCTTCGCCGGTCGGATGCCAGGCGACCCGCGCGTCTAGCGTTTCAGCGAGGACGGTAGCTACCCGAGGATCGGTCGCCTCAGTCAGGCTGACGGCAAAGCCGGCGAAGAGACTGCGCAGCGCCGGGGCGGCCGCCGCGATCGGGCCGGCGAGGCGTGCCTCGGTGTCATGGAGGATCGTGGCGAATGCTGTGGTGGTCGACATCCGCCGCTCCGCTCAGTCGTCCCAGCTGTGGCCGGCCGGGTACACGACGCTCTTGCCGTCGATGAAGTGCACCACCGAATCCTGCGGCGGGAACCAGTTCACCGCGCGCTCTGCCGGAAAGTCCTCGATCAGGCGGCGGAGGATCCTCAGGATGCCGCCATGCGCGACGATGATCGCCGGACCCTTGAGGGTATCGGCGGCAAAGCTCCGGACACGTTGCGCCACATCCTCGTAGCTCTCACCCGAGGGCGGGCGGAAGAACCAGAAATCGGCGTCGCGCTCGCCGGCAATGGCCATCTCGCCCGAGCTGAGTTCCGTATGGAGCCGGCCCTCGTAGACGCCGAACGACACCTCGACGAGGCGGTCGTCGAACCTGACTTCGGGCAGCGGTTCGGCAAACGCCGAGCGGACGCGCTGCATAGTTTCCCGAGTGCGGCCCAGCGGCGAGGCATGCCAGTTGAACTCGTGCGGCGTCCTGCCGGCGCGAGCGAGGATCTGATGCAGCAGCTTGCCGTTGAGATCGGCCTGGCCGCGGCCGATGTCGTTGAGCGGAATGTCCCTCGATCCCTGATACCGGCCCTCGGCGTTCCAGTCGGTTTCGCCGTGGCGGATGAAATAGAGTTCAGGCCAGTTGATAGACATCGTGACGCTCGGAAAGAGAAAGGGCCGCCTCGCGGCAGCCCTGGAATAGGTCAGGCAGTGGGCGCGGCGGCGGCAGGTTCATCATCGACATGCATGCCGATGATATTGAAGCCACAGTCGACATACTGGATCTGGCCGGTGACGCCCGAGGAGAGGTCGCTGAGCAGGTAAAGCGCGGCGGAGCCAACTTCTTCCTGGGTGACGTTGCGCTTCAGCGGCGCCGCCTTCTCCTGATAGTGCAGCATGGTGCGAAGGCCCGAAATGCCCGAGGCGGCGAGGGTCTTGATGGCGCCGGCCGAGATGGCGTTGACGCGGATGTTCTGCGGGCCGAGGTCGTGCGCGAGGTAGCGGACCGAGGCCTCGAGTGCCGCCTTAGCTACGCCCATGACGTTGTAGTTCGGCACGTACTTCTCCGCGCCGTAATAGGTCAGGGTCAGCAGCGAACCACCGGGGTTCAGCATGGCTTCGGCGCGCTTGGCGACGGCGGTGAACGAGTAGACCGAGATGTTCATGGTCAGCGCGAAATTATCGGCGCTGGTGTTGATGTAGCGGCCTTCGAGCTCTTCCTTGTTGGAGAAGCCGATGGCGTGGACGAGGAAGTCCATCGTCCCCCACTTCTCCTTCAGCACGCGGAAGGTCTCGTCCATCGCCGCGTCGTTCGACACGTCGCACTCGACCAGCGTGGTGACGCCGATCTCGGCGGCGAGCGGCTCGACGCGCTTCTTCAGTGCTTCGCCCTGGTAGGAGAAGGCGATCTCGGCGCCCTGGTCGGCGAGGGCCTTGGCGATGCCCCAGGCGATCGAGCGGTTGTTCGCCACGCCCATGATCAGGCCCTTCTTGCCGGCCATCAGACCCTGCGCCATCGTTCTGCTCCGTATGGAATGTCTCGTTGGCGCCGCTTGTCGCATAGGGGCTTGGCGCGGGCAAGTTCGCCCTTGCGCCAAGCGGGCCGGGGGCTATCTTCCGGCGCCATGACCACGCTGGCCCCCAAAGACATCGTCCGCGCGCTGAAGGCCCTCCTAGGCGAAGCCGGTACGCTGATAGCCGATCCCCAGGAAATGGCGAGCTATGTGACCGAACCGCGGAAGCGCTTCCATGTCGCTGCTGTGGCCGTGGCGCTACCCGGCAGCGTCGCGGCGCTTCAGGCGCTCTGCCGCTGGGCCAACCAGCACCGGGTGCCGCTGATCCCGCAAAGCGGCAATACCGGGCTGGTCGGCGGGCAAGTGCCGCTGCGCGGCGACGAGGTGATCGTCAACCTTTCCCGCATCAACCGAGTGCGCGAGGTCAATGCGGCGGCCGGGCACATGACGGTCGAAGCAGGCCTGATCCTCGAGGAGGCGCACAAGGTGGCGGAAGAGGCGGGCGCGATCTTCCCGCTCTGGCTGGCGTCACAGGGCTCGGCCCGCATTGGCGGGGTGCTGAGTTCCAATGCCGGCGGCGTGCAGGTGCTGGCCTATGGCAATGCCCGCGAACTTACTCTCGGGGTCGAGGCGGTGCTGGCCGACGGCCGGCTCTACAACGGCCTTAACGCGCTCAAAAAGGACAATACCGGCTACGACCTCAAGGACCTGCTGGTCGGCGCCGAAGGCACGCTTGGCTTCATCACCGCCGCGACGGTGAAACTGTTCCCGATCCCCGAGGCGCAGGAGACGGCGCTGATCAATGTCAGCGGCCCGGAGGCTGCGCTAGAGCTGTTCTACCTCTTGCGCGAGCGCACCGGCTCGCGGCTGACGGCCTTTGAGCTCATGAACCGCTTCGGGGTCGACCTGCAGCTCAAGTACGGTCTGCTGCCGCGCGATCCGACCGCGAGCCTCTCGCCATGGTACGTGCTGGCAGAGGTCAATCGCATGAAGGGCGGCGTGCCCGGCGCGCTGCAATCGGCGCTGGAGGGGACCCTGGGTTCGGGCCTCGTCGGCGACGCCGTGGTCGCGGAGTCCGAGGCAGACCGCACCCTGATGTGGGCGGCACGCGAGCAGATGAGCGAGGTGCAATCGAAAGAGGGCGCCTCGATAAAGCACGACGTATCGGTGCCGATCGGCGCGGTCCCCCAGCTCATCGCGGAGGGCACAGCGGCCGTCGAACGCGCCATCCCCGGCGTCCGGCCATGCCCGTTCGGCCACATGGGCGACGGCAACATCCACTTCAACTTCAGCCAGCCAGTCGGCGCCGATCCCAAGGCCTTCATGGCCCGCGAGGCCGATGCCAATGCGGCGGTCTACGAGGTGGTGCGGAAACTCGGTGGCTCGGTCTCGGCCGAGCACGGCATCGGGCAACTGAAGTCGGGCCTCTTGCGGCAGGTGAAGGACCCGGTGGCGCTCGAGATGATGCACGCCATCAAGGCGGCGCTCGATCCGAACGGTATCCTGAACCCGGGCAAGGTACTCTAGAGCAGGTCACCACGAGGTGCCTTGTTGACGGCACGCCACCCGCGTCCCATCTCACGGCCATGCTGCTCGATATCGGATTTCTCGACGACGCCACCCGGCCCGCGCCCATCAGGCTCGAGGGCCTGACCGAGGCTCAGCGCGCGCCCGGCCTGCACCTCAAGGAGGTGCACGACCACCTGCGCGACAACATGAAAACTCTCGCCGTACTGATCGATCGCGCCGCCGCCGGCGAAGTTCGCGCGACAGAAGCGACGGAGGAGGCCGCCAGCCTCGCCATGGTCGCCAACTACCGCCGCTTCGGCAACCTCTGCGGCCAGCACTGCAACATCGTCAACGCGCACCATTCGATCGAAGACCAGGCGGTGTTCCCGGCTATCGCCGCGCAGGGCGCCGGCTTCAAGGCCATCGCCGATCGGCTGCAGGCCGAGCATGTCGTCGTGCATGAGCTGCTGGTGCGGCTGATCGATGCGCTGGGTGAACTCGCGACCGAACCCGGCGCGAGCCGCTTTGCCGATACGCTCGAACTCTACCGCGCCCTCGAACGGGTCCTCCTCAGCCATCTCGGCTACGAGGAAGAGGCGATCGGCGATGCGCTCGGGTACTTCGAGCTGTTCTAGAACAGGTCGAGCTGCCCGCCGCCGCCAGCGGCCACCTTCTTCTTCGGCTTCACCGCCGCCGCGGCTTCGGCCTCTGCCTCTTCGGGCGTGATCGGCCGGATCAACTCCGGCCCATCGACATCGGCGCGGCCGATGGCCTTGCCCACTGGATGATACTTCAGCGAACCCGGAGGCAGCGGCAAGGCCAGTTGTCGGGCGGCGGTGATGTCGAAGTCGCGGGTGTTGAGCCACATGTCGACCGCGTCGCCGGTCAGCATCGCCGGCATCCGGTCATAGACCGAGCTGATCTCGAGATTGGGCTCCACCGTGACGATGCAGGCGGTATCCACCTCCTCACCGTCCGGCCCCGACCAGTTGGAATAGAGCCCCGCGAAGATCATCGGGGAATCGTCTTCCATGGTGATGTAGTAGGGCTGGCGCTTGCCGTCCGGCCCCTTCATCCACTCGTAGTAGCCCGAGGCCGGGACGATGCAGCGCGAGTGGCGCACAGCGTCGCGGAACGACGGCTTTTCCGCCATGGTCTCGGCCCGTGCGTTGATCAGCAGTGAGAACTCGCGCGGATCCTTCACCCAGTTCGGCACGAACCCCCAGCGCACCAGCTGGATGGTGCGGCGCCCCGACTGCTCCCACACCACCGCGATCGGCTGCGTCGGGGTGATGTTGTAGCGTGGCGGAAAGTCGATCTTGTTGAGCAAGTTGAGCAGCTCGACCATCATTTCCGGCGGCAGGGTGGTGGCGTAGCGTCCGCACATAAGGGGCTCTCCTTCACTCCCTAGTTAGGCACTTGCCGCGCCGAGGACAAACCACAATCATCGGTTTATGCCCGCGTCCCAACGGCCTCCGAATGCTGCGAGTGTCGCGCTGATCGATCGCGACAAGGTGCTGCTGATCCAGCGCGCCAGAAAGCCGTATTTCGGCATGTGGAGCCTGCCCGGCGGGCGGCTCGAGCCGGGCGAAACGCCGGAGCAGGCGGCCGAGCGCGAGATCCTGGAAGAGGTTGGCCTGCGCGTCTGGCGGTTGCACCCGATCCGCCGCATGTTCCTCGGCGAAGGCCGCTTCGTGCTGCAGGTCTATGCCACCGAAGCCTTCGAGGGCGAGATCGTCGCCTCCGACGAAGTCAGCGCGTGGCGTTGGGTGCGAGCGGACGATGTCGGCGGCATGTACACCACCCCCGATCTGGGCGACGTGGTGGCCGGAGCCTTCCGCATCTTCGATCGCAGTTGAGGCAATCGGGCGTTTCACTTAAGGATGCGGGCATGCGCTTCCGCCCGCTTCGCCTTGCTCTTGTTGCCCTGCTGCTCGCGGCGGGACCGGCGCGGGCTATCGATCCGCCCTACCAGGCGGAGATGGAGCGGCTCTCGGAAATCCTCGGCAGCCTCTATTTCCTTGATCCGCTGTGCAAGCCCGCCGCCTCATCGGACTGGCGCGGCGAGATGGCCGACCTGATCGCGCTGGACGAGCCCGATGACGACCGCAAACAACGGCTGACGGGGGCCTTCAACTCCGGCTACGAAGCCTATGCGCGGCTCTATCGCGTCTGCACCGTTTCAGCCGAACAGGCGATGTCGCGGCTGCTGGTCGAGGCCGAGAAAACCGCCCGCGACATCCACTCGCGCTACGCTGAATAGCGCCGCATCGCGGGTTAACAATAATTGCAGAGTGCATATTAACCTTTTGGAGACGTCTGAGGCGCGCCTCGCGGGCGGGCGTGCTACGGGCGATGTCATGAAACTCTCCAAGACCCTCAAGGGCGACAACGGCAGCATCGAACGTCTCGCCGAGGCCGAACGCGAAGAGCGCCAAGTGGCGCTCGAATACATCGCGGAAGCCTGGAACACCGCCGAGGACGACGGCGTCGCGACGCTGGCGCTGGCCCATGCCTCGCTGTTCGCTGCCATCACGTCGCTGGTCGAGCACCACGGAGAGACGGCGATCTCGGAGCTGATCGCGACGCTGCCCGATCGCATCCAGGCGGGCGAATACAGCCTCAGCCGCTCGCTGCAGTAAGCCTCAGAGCGCTTCCAGGAACCGCATCGGCTGGCCGACGCTCGGGGTCACCAGTTCGCCCTGCCACATCACCTTGTTGCCGCGGACGATCGTTCCCACCGGCCAGCCGGTGACCGTTACCCCATCATACGGCGTCCAGCCCGCGCGGCTCTTTACCCACTCATTGGTGATCGTCTCGCGCCGCTTCAGGTCCACCACCGTCAGGTCGGCGTCGTAGCCGACCGCGATGCGGCCCTTGTTGGCGATGCCGAACAGCCGGTTCGGGCCGTGGCTGGTCATGTCGACGAAGCGCTCGAGGGTCATGCGGCCGGCGTTGATGTGGTCGAGCATGATCGGCACCAGCGTCTGCACCCCGGTCATGCCGGAATGGCTGGCCGGATACGGATGGTCCTTTTCTTCGCGCGTATGTGGCGCGTGGTCGGAGCCAAGTACGTCGGCGACGCCGTTCGCCACACCGGCCCAGATCCCCTCGCGATGCGCCTTGTCGCGCACCGGCGGGTTCATCTGCGCGTAAGTGCCGAGCCGGCTGTAGGCCGTCTCGTCCAGCGTCAGGTGGTGGGGCGTCACTTCGACGCTCGCCACGTCCTTGTGCGCAGCGAGGAACACCATCTCCTCGGCGGTCGAAATGTGGAGGATGTGCACCCGCTTGCCGGTCTTCCGCGCCAGCGCCACCAGCCGCCGCGTCGACAGCATCGCCGCCTCGGGATCGCGCCATACAGGGTGCGAGGAAGGATCGCCGGGCACGCGGAGGTGCTTGCGCTCTTCGAGCCGATACTCGTCCTCCGAGTGGAAAGCGGCGCGGCGCGAAATCGCGGAAAGGATCGCCTCGACACCGACATCGTCGGGCACCAGCAGCGAGCCGGTGGAGGAGCCCATGAACACCTTCACCCCGGCGCATCCGGGCAGGCGCTCCAGCTCCGGCAGCTGCGCCACGTTGTCGTGCGTGCCGCCGATGTAGAAGGCGAAGTCGCAGTGCATGCGGCGAGTGCCGAGGCGGATCTTTTCCTCGAAGGTCTCGCGCGTCGTGGTCAGCGGGTTGGTGTTGGGCATCTCGAACACGCCGGTCACGCCGCCCATCACCGCCGAAAGCGACCCCGATTCGAGGTCCTCCTTGTGCGTCAGCCCCGGCTCCCGGAAATGCACCTGCGTATCGATGACGCCGGGCAGCACGTGCAGCCCGGTGCAGTCGACCACCTCACCGGCCGAAGCCGCGCCAAGATTGCCCAGCGCGACGATGCGCCCGTCATTGACCGCGATGTCCGTGCGGTGCACCCCGTCATGGTTCACCACCGTGCCGTTCTTGAAGATCGTCTCGTACTGCGCCATGTCTGTGGTCCGCCTGCCTTTCGGCGGGTGTAGCGGAACCATCCCATGCCCACAATCCTCCGTCCGTCCCGTGCCGCCTTCCGGTTCTCCGGGCCCGAGGCGCAGAAGCTGCTGTTCGACGTGGTGACCGGGCGCCTGCTGGCCGAACCCGGCCCCGCCGTGTGGTGGGCGCTGCTCTCGCCGCAGGGCAAGGTGCAGGCCGAGGGCTTGAGCGGCTGGGCCGAGGATGCCTTCTGGCTCGATGTGGACACCTCCGTCGCCGATGCCTTCCTCAAGAAGATGAAGCTCTATCGCCTCCGCGCCCAGGTGCAGATCGACGACCTGCGCGACACGCACGCCGTCGGCTGGAGCTTTGATGGCTGGACCGAGGGCGTGGTCCACGCCGATCCGCGCGGACTTGGTGAACGCGTGATCGCCGAGAAGTCCGCTACTACCGGCTGGTTGCCGCCGGACGACACTTTTGCCACGCATCGCATCAGCGCGGGCATCCCCGAAGAAGGTCCGGATTTTGGCATCGACCAGAACTTCGCCCACGATATCGGGCTCGACCTGCTCGATGGCATCGACTTCGTCAAAGGCTGCTACATCGGCCAGGAAGTGGTCAGCCGCATGAAGCACCGCGGCACCGCCCGCCGCCGCCCGGTGATCGTCTCCGGCATCGATGCGCCAGCCGGCACGTCCGTCATTGCCGGCGGCCGCGACGCAGGTTCGATCGGCGAAGTCGTCGATGGCCGCGCCGTCGCCATCCTCCGCCTCGACCGCGTCACCGATCCGGCCGCCGTGACGGTCGATGGCAAGCCTGTGACGGTTAGCCTTCCACCTTGGGCGACGTACCAGTTCGGGGACGTTTCGCCCGAGGAGTGAAGCCTGATCTCGCGACCGTGATCGCAACTCTTGACAGTATCGAGGCCTCATCTATAACGTTATAGTTATAGAACGTTCTGGTTATGGATATCCGATCGCGATACCGTCCTGAGCGCCCGACATTGAAGGGAGACCCAAAATGCTTGATCGATTTTCCGCCTACGCGCCGCATGGGCTGGCAATCCTGCGCATTGTCACCGGCCTGCTGTTCGTCCACGCCGGACTCACCGTCGTCTTCAACTTCCCACCGCCGGTGCAGCCCTCGCCGCCCGAGATACAGACCTTGATGACTGTGGCCGGATGGCTGGAGCTCGTGGGTGGCCTGTTCATTCTCGTCGGCTGGCTGACCCGGCCGGTGGCCTTCGTGCTCTGCGGCTTCATGGCAGTCGCCTACTGGGGTTTCCATTTCCCGATGAGCCCGTTCCCGAACAACAATTTCGGCGTGTCGGCGATCCTCTACTGCTTCATCTTCCTCTATCTGGTCCTCGCCGGGCCGGGGACCTGGAGCGTCGACACGATGCGAGCCAGGGCCACCGCCGCCGCGTGATGGCCGCCTTGCCGACGAAGACCGGGTTTGGCGAATCAACCCCCGAAGACTAGCTTCCTCGGCTTCAAACACCGGGGGATTCCATGGCGCGAGGCAAGGAGCGGGCGTGGCAGCGCATGCTGTCGGGCAGACGGCTCGATATCCTCGATCCGTCACCGCTCGATGTCGAGCTATCCGACATCGCGCACGGCCTCGCCCGCGTGGCGCGCTGGAACGGCCAGACCATCGGCGACTACCCGTTTTCGGTGGCGCAGCATTCGGTGCTGGTGCTCGAACTCTATCGCGCGCTGAACCGCGATGCCGATCCGCGTGCCATGCTCTACGCCGTGCTGCACGATGCGCCCGAATACGTGATGGGCGACATCATCTCGCCGTTCAAGGCGGCGATGGGCGGCAACTACAAGGAGGTGGAGAACCGGCTGCTCGGCGCCGTCTACCTCCGCTTTTCCCTTCCCGCGACGCCCCCGGCGGCGTTGCAGAAGCAGATCAAACGCGCCGATCGCGAGGCTGCCTTCCTCGAAGCCACCCATCTCGCCGGGTTCGAGCCCGAGGAAGCACGACGCTATTTCGGCGAGCCGAGCTTCCCGGTGTTCGAGTTCGAGCCGTTCGAGAAGCTGATCCGGCCCTGGCCCACCCGCGAGGCCTATGACCGCTTCGTCGAGGTGGTCGAAGAGCTCGCGGCCGCGCTTCCCTAGGTTAAATTTACCTTAATCGCTGTTCCATTTTGACACGCGTTTCGCCGGTATGGTTGATGGTTGGTTAACACCGACCGGAGAACGGCGAATGGATGCGACTCGCGCCATCATGTTTGGGGGAGCAATCGGACTCGGCGCTGCCGCCTTGCTGTCGCTGCCCAACATCCTGCCGCGCGCGGTCGCCGAGGAGGAGCCGATGCGCACCTTGCTCAGCACACCCGACGAGGTGTGGCCGCCGGTCTTCGATCCCGACAAGCTGATGCGCTGGAGCTATTACGTGCAGCCCGGCGTCTCGATCGAGCCGGTTGCCGAGACGGTGGTTCGCAAGATCGCCTACGGGCACACCACCTTCGTCAGAGTCATGCAGACCGACAGCGGCGTCTACTCGACCGACGGACTGGCGAGTCCACACATTCAGTATCCAGGCATCATCAAAGAGCCCAAGCCGTCAGCGAAGGCCGGCGTCTGGTACTGGAACGACCGGCACTGGGTGGCGAGCGCCCCGCTTTCGGCCGGCTCGTTCGTATCGATCATCCCGTTTGAAGGCGGGAGCCTCGTGACCACCGAGGATGGGAACTGCGTCGTGGAGGCCAACGGCATCTACTGCTGAGCGGCAGCAGACTCTCTGAGCGACTAAACCATGAAAGCGATGGCAATGGCTGCCGTCCTGGTCCTCGTGGCGGGACCGGCGGTGGCGAGGGACGTCCGTATGCCTCCTGTACTCTTCGACCACGAGCCGATCCAGGACTACCGCGTACTCACTTCGGACCAGGCAACCATCAACCGCATGTGCGCCGATCACTTCGCTGCAGCGCGCCGCAGCGATCCCGACGCCCGTGTCGTAGGGTGCTCCCGCATCGGCGGCGACGTCATCTGGATCGTCAAGGGACTGAGCGCCGAGACCCGCGGCAAGGTGTTGCGCCACGAGAAGGCCCACCTCAACGGCTGGTATCACAGCTAGGCGCTAGAGTTTCGCCCCTTCGGCGACGCTCGCGCCGCCGATCGACACCTGCTTGATCACCAGCGCGTATTCGCTCCGCCCATCGGGCAGGAAGCGGAACACTCCGTCGCGGCCGTTGAAGCCGGCCGGCAGCGTCAGCTGGGCACGGTCGTATTTCGGCGTGCCGTTGGCGAGTGTGCCGGCATTGGCGAGGATCGTCGCGGTGTAGGCGATAGTGGCGAACTTGTGCGGCGCCGAGCCGAACTTCGCCTGGTACTCGGGCAGCAGCGCGTTGTAGCCGGCGTCGTCGATAGCGGGGAAGATCGCCCCGGCCAGCGTCGTGGTGTTGAGGATCGAAGGATCGCCATCCCAGTCGGCCGAGCCGATCAGTTGCACCTTGCCCGGCGCGATGCCGGCTTCGTTGAGAAGGTTGGCAAAGCTCGGCGCCGTCGCCCGGTCGGGGATGAACAGCGCATCGATCTGCCCGGCCTGCAGCATCGGCACCAGCTGCGTCACGACGGTGCGGGCTTCGGCTTCCGACGAGAAGTTGTAGACGGCGCGGGCATTCAGTCCGAGATCGGCGGTGGCCTGGCGGAACGCGCCTTCCTGGATGCGGCCGAAATCGGTGGTCGGGAACACGCCCGCGAAGGCCTTCTTGCCGAGCTTCTTGGCATAGCCCATCGAGCGCTTCACTTCGCTCTCGGGCAGGATGTTGAGCAGGAACACTCCCGGCGAGGCGGCGCCCGAATTGTTGGAGAAGCCGATCACCGAAATACCAGCCGCCTTCGCCACCTGGCCCGCGGCGGTGACCTGGTCGGCGCGCAGCGGCCCGAGGATCAGGCTGACGCCTTCGCTCAGCGCCTGGGTCGCGGCCTGTGCCGCGCCACTGGCCGTGCTGCCGGTGTCCTTCAACACTACGGTGATGTTCTCGCCGATATTGGGGTTGGTCTCGACAAAGCCGATGGCCAGCTCCGACGCATTGGCCATCGAGGTGCCGACTGCCGCCAGATTGGGATCGCCCGAAAGCGGCAGCAGCAGCGCCACCCGCACCGGACCCTTGCCGAAGGTCTTGCCGGTGGCGAGCGGCTGGTTCGCCCCGGCGGTCGTGCCGCCGCCCGGCCCGAAGTTGAAATTGCCCGGCGAACAGGCGGAGAGCAGCGCCGCAGCAGCAAGGCCGAGCCCGAGATACCTGAGCCCTGTCAGCGCGTTCGCGCCCGTTGCAATTCTCACTTGCCCTACCTTTATCAAGTCCCGCACTCTGCCGCGCGTGGCGCACCTTGAAAGGCGTCTATACAGAATCGGGCCCGGCTCATAAAGACCGAGCTTAACTTCGTGTTAATCGGAGGCGGCGTGGACGATCGGCCGAAGAGCTTCTTCATCGCCGGAACCGAGTTTCCCGCGGCCCCTCTGGCGGTCGGGCTGTATGTCGTTGCCACCCCGATCGGCAACCTCAAGGACATTACGCTGCGCGCCCTTGAGACGCTGGCCGCTGCCGACCTGATCCTCTGCGAGGATACGCGTCACTCGGCAACGCTGCTCGATCACTACGGCATCCGCACCGCGCGCAAGTCGCTGCACGAGCACAACGAACGCGCCCGTATCGGCGAGGTGATTGCGAGCCTTCAGGCGGGCCGCGCGGTGGCGCAGATCTCCGACGCCGGCACGCCACTCTTGTCCGATCCGGGCTTCCCGCTGGTCCGCGCCATGCGCGAAGCCGGACTGCCGGTGTTCGCCATTCCCGGCGCGTCGGCATTGCTCGCGGCGCTGGCAAGCGCCGGCCTCCCCACCGACGCCTTCGGCTTCATCGGCTTCCTGCCCTCCAAGGCCGGAGCCCGCGCCAACGCGCTCGCAGCGCTCAAGGGGCGCGCCGACACGCTGGTGTTCTACGAGTCGCCCCGCCGTCTCGGCGATACGCTCGCCGCCATGGCTGAAGCACTGGGCCACCGGCCTGCCGCAGTAGCGCTCGAGCTCACCAAGCGGTTCGAGCGGGTCGAGCGCGGCACGCTCAGCGAACTCGCACGCCATTTTGGGGCCGGCGACACCAAGGGCGAGGCTGTGATCCTCGTCGGCGGCGCCGAGGGCGTGGTGGTCGAGGAGGCCGACTGGAAGGCAGCGCTCGAGGAGGCGCTGGTTGCGCAGCCGCTGCGCGCCGCCGTCGACGAGATCACCGCGCGCTACGCCCTCAAGCGCAAGGAGGTCTACGATGCGGCCCTCGCCCTCAAGGCCGAGGAATAACCAGACCCGCAGTGCCCGGCTCGGCGCCGAACTCTTCGGCCGCCGCGGCGAAGCGCTGGCTGCGTGGTACCTACGGCTCAAGGGCTACCGCATCGTCGCGGCGCGCGTGAAGACACCGGTCGGCGAGATCGACCTTGTCGCCCGCCGCTTCGGGCTCACCGCCTTTATCGAAGTGAAGGCCCGGCAGGCCCGCTCGGAGGAGGCCATGGCCCTCGCTGCGGTCAATGCCAGCCGCATCTCCCGCGCCGCGCAGTACTATGTTGCGCGCCACCCGGCCCTCGCCGAAACGCCCCTCCGGTTCGATGTGATTTTCCTTGCGCCGCGCACGTGGCCGCGCCATGTCAAAGGCGCTTTCGACGCCAGCTAGGACCGCTTCATGTCCCTCAAAATCGCCGTGCAGATGGACCCCATCGCTTCGATCAATCCGGCGGGGGATTCGACCTTCGCCATGATGCTCGAGGCGCAGGCGCGCAAGCACAAGGTGGACTATTACGTGCCGCAGACCCTGGCGCTGCGCGACAACCACGTGTCGGCCGAGCTGGCCCCGATCACCGTGTTCGACAAGCCCAAGGGCGAGCACTACGCGTTGGGCGAGTTCGCACGGGCCGATCTCCAGGCCTACGACGTGGTGCTGATGCGGCAGGATCCGCCGTTCGACATGAACTACACCACGCTCACCCACCTGCTCGAGCGCATCCACCCCAAGACCTATGTGGTCAATCCGCCCGCTGCGGTGCGCAACGCGCCGGAGAAGATCCTCGTCACCGAGTTCCCCGAGCTGATGCCGCCGACGCTCGTGACGCGCGATCGCGGCCTGATCCGCGAGTTCCGCAAGGAACACGGCAACATCATCCTCAAGCCCCTCTACGGCAATGGCGGCGCCGGTGTGTTCCTGCTGCAGGAGGGCGACCAGAACCTCAACTCGCTGATCGAGCTGTTCGAGCAGAGCTTCCGCGAGCCCTTCATGGTGCAGAAGTACCTGCCGGATGTGCGCAAGGGCGACAAGCGCATCATCATCGTCGATGGCGAGCCGGTGGCCGGCCTCAACCGCATCCCCGCCGATGGCGAGGCGCGCTCCAACATGCATGTCGGCGGCCGCCCGGAATTGTCCCCGCTGACCGAGCGGGAGCGCGAAATCTGCGCCACCATCGGGCCGGCACTGAAGGAGCGCGACATGATCTTCGTCGGTATCGATGTGATCGGCGAATACCTCACCGAGATCAACGTCACGTCGCCCACCGGCATCCGCGAAATCAAGCGTTTCGGCGGGCCGGATATCGCCGTGATGATTTGGGACGCGATCGAGAAGCGGCGGAGCTAGGCGCGGTGCAACCGCTCGCATCGCCTGTCGGCGCTGCGAGCTTTCATCGCCGTCGCTCGCTCCCATGGCTCCCGAGCCATCGACGACTTCGCGGCCGGCACCTGGCCGAATGGCCGGCCAAGGCCGTTCGGTCTCCGGACCTGAACATCGCCATTGTTGCCGTGACGGCCGGCGCCCCACTGGAGGCACTGAACCAGCTTGTCGAAACCATCCTGAACGACAGTTAGGTGCTCGCGCGAGCCGCGCCCCATCCGGCCTGATCAGTCGTCGTCGTCCTCTGCCGCCGTGAGATAATGCGCGTCCCACAGCTCGTGCGGGATAAACTCACCCACCGAAAACTCAAACTGCTCGACTGCTGAGTAGTCGGCAGCGGCCGTACAACTGAACCGCACCCCATACCATTCGCGCCGGCTGCGGAAGGCACCGCCTTCGGCGATCAAGGCGCCGTCTCGCACCGCCATGTCGGCCATCGCATAAGCGACGACGGTGTCCGGATCGAATTCCGGCCGGGCGCGGCGGATCTGCTCGATTGCTTCGATACTGCACAGCTGCACCACGCGCTCGCTGCCATCGAGCGTCTTCATTGTCTCGCGCAGGTTCGCACTCGCCGGCTCGGCCAGCAGGCTTCCGGCATAGAAATCGGTGGCGCGGATGGTGCCGCCAGGTGCGGCCTTCGGGATGGGGGCGGGCGCATGGGCTGCCGACGCCGGGGCGGTGGATGGTGCGGTGGGAGTGGGCTCCACCGCGACTGGTGGGGGTTCGGGCGGCCGTGTCAGTGCCGCGAACTGCGCTGCCGTGATCATCTCGACGGCAATGCTGCGGGGCATCACCGGCCGCAGCCGCTGTATGTTCGGCCCGATCAGCAACAGCGCCAGCAGCGCGCCATGCAGGCCGAACGACGCCAGCGTCCCCCACAGCGGTCGCGGCTGAGGCAGCACATCGATCGGCGATGCGTCGAGGGTAATGGTCATGGCAGCCGCTGTTCAGTCGGGCGGCTTTGCGGCTGATTTGCGGAGGTCTTGCGCGACCGGGTGAAATCCTTCGCGCCCTCTCGCCTTTCGGCCCGGCCTCGGCCATTGTCCCGCCATGCCCGTCGATACGCTTCTCCTCGCCCTGACCACGTTCTTCGCCACCCTTGGGCCGGCGGATCTGCTCGTCGTCTATGCGGCGCTGACACAGAAGAACACCCAGGCTGAGCGGCGCTCGATGGCGCTGCGCGGCACCGTCATCGCCGGCGTGATCCTCCTGTTCTTCGCGGTATTCGGCGAGGTGCTGCTGCGCTTGTTCGGCATCACGTTGCCGGCGCTGCGCATCGCCGGCGGCATCCTCTTGCTGCTGATCTCGATCGACATGGTGTTCGCCCGCCACTCGGGCGGCACCGGCACGACACCCGAGGAAGAAAACGAAGCGCAGCACCGCTCCGATATCTCGGTGTTCCCGCTGGCGACGCCGCTGCTCGCCGGTCCCGGCGCCATCAGCGCGGTGATCCTTCTGACCACCGGCACCGGCGGCGGCTTCAATCTTGCCTGGTTCATCGTGGTCGTGGCGCTACTGGCGATCCTGCTGCTCTGCTACCTGGTGATGCTCGTCGCTATCCCGATCCAGCGGCTGCTCGGCATTACCGGCCTCGCCGTGGTCAGCCGCGTCGTCGGGGTGCTGCTCGCGGCGCTCGCCGTGCAGTTCCTGCTGGATGGGGTAAAGCAGAGCGGTGTGCTCGGTGGCTGATCTCGGCGTTACGCCGGAGCAAGCGGTTGCCTGGCTCGCACTCTACCAGCAGGCGTGGGTGACGCAGGACACCGCGCTGATCGTCTCACTGTTCACGCCTGACGGGCTCTATCACGAGACCCGCTTCAGGCCGCCCTTCGCCGGCCACGCCGGTATCCGCGCCTACTGGGACACCGATGTCGTTGCGCGGCAGCGTGACATCGAATTCTCGTTCAGCCTGTGGGCGGTGGATGGACCGATGGCCTATGCCCACTGGCACGCCGCTTTCACCGATTTGAAGAAGGGCGTGCATCGCGAGGTCGATGGCGTCTTCCGTCTCACCTTTGCAGCGCCGGGCGGCCCAGCGGGCCTGCTCTGCGGCGTGCTCGAGGAGTGGTGGAACATCACCCCGGCGCCTTGATCAAATAGCGAAGGGCCGCGGCGATGCCACGGCCCTTGAACAATGATCGATCAGCCCGATTACTTCTTTTTCGCCGGAGCGGCAGTGGCGGGGGTCATCCCGGCCGTCGCCAGCACTTTCGGCTTTTCCTTCTTGGGCTTCTTGGCTTCCTTGTTGGATTTCAGCTGACCCTTGGCCATAGCGTATCCCCTTCCATTGTTTCGCGCCGACTCCGCCGGCAAATCACTACGTGAGGCTAGAACCAAGGCGAAATACTGACAAGGCCGCCAAGCACTCACGCACCGTTACTTGTGGCTTTGGCAGCGTCCCTGCGGGCCCAGCCGGTCGACAGTACGCGGGTCGCAACCGGTGAGCAGGAACGTCACCCAGTCGCCCTCGCTGCCGTAGAACGCGTTGCGGTCGACCTCGGTGCGCACGCCCGACATCGTGCCGGTCTGCGTCCACTGCCAGAACAGCCACGGCTCGTCGCCATACTTGGTGTGGGGTTCGGCGGCAGTCGAGCGCAACCAGAACGAGGAATCGAAGTGCTCGCCGGCGAGGATGTCGCTGTAGAAGTTCATGTCGGTATAGATGATCGGCACCTTGCCGGTGTGCCGCTCCATCTCGGCGAGCATTACGCGAACCTTCTCCAGCACGTCCTCGCGGTTGAACTTGTTCTTGCAGCTCGAGTGGTTGTTCCACTCGAGATCGAGCACCGGCGGCAGCGCGTCCGGATCGTTCGGCACCATGCGCTTGAACCACGCGGCCTGCTGCGAGGCGAGGCTGCACCAGGTCATGAAATGATAGGCGCCACGCGCCAGGCCGGCCGCCTGGGCGCCGCGCCAGTTATCGTAGAAATTGGGGTCGATATAGTCCTTGCCCTCGGTCGACTTGATGTAGACGAAGTGCACCCCGCCACCCCGCGCCGCGTTGAAATCGACGCGGCCCTGGTAGCGCGCCACATCCAGCCCCTGGATCGGCAGGCCCCAGGCCCGTCGCACCCCGTCATGCGGATCGTTGTCGCCGGGGATGCCGCGATAGTCATGCGTAGGCGAGCGCCCGCAGGCGGCAAGCAGCAGGGTTAGCCCGACCAGCAGCAGGGATTTGGCGAACGGAAACGCGGGGCGGGCGGCGGCAAGCATGCTGGTCGTCTGGCTTTCGGACAGAGATCGGAAGCCTTTGAATCAACATGGCGCGCTTAACGAAACCTTGCGCTAACCCTTTGTTATTCCAGCATGGTTAACGCGGGACTCGCGCTGCGCCGGACAGTTTGATAGCTTCTGATGGCAATCGGTCGGGGGGCCAAAATTGCCATCAACTGCTTCAATCGTGATCGAGTGGGAAAACCCGCTGCTGTCCGATGTCGACCGGGCACGCCAGATGCTGTCGAGGCTCGGTGAGCAAGCCAGGGACTACGCCCGGTCGCACAACACCCGGTTCGAGCTGCTCGTCGCCTATGATCCGGGCGAGATCGACGTCGCCGTGCCGCGCTCAACCGTCGATCAAGAACTCGACCCGGCAAACTGGCCCGGCGATATCCGCTACATCGCAGCCCCCGGGTTGCATTATTTCGAGCAGAAGAACCTTGGCGCGGCCTCGGCCACCGCCGATACGGTCGTCTTCCTCGATAGCGACGTCATCCCGGATGCCGGCTGGCTCGGCCACATGCTGGGGGCGGTGGATCGGGATGACGTGCAGGTGGTCGGCGGCCACACCTACCTTGCAAGGGACACGCTGCTCGACCGCCTGTTCTCGGGCTTCTGGTTCTTCGAACCCAACCCCAAGCACACCGGCGTCAGCCCGACCGGACATTTCTACGCCAACAACGTCGCCTTCAAGCGCGAGATCCTCGAGCGCTACGGCTTCCGCCGCGCCGGCAGCTATCGCGGGCAATGCGTCGAGCTGGCGGGCCGTCTCAAGGCCGACGGCATACAGATCTGGCGGGCGGCCGATGCGACTGTCAGCCACCCTGCGCCCGAAGGACTGCGGCATGCGTTCATCCGTGCCGTCTGCCAGGGCTACGACAATGTCTACTGGCGGCGGCACAAGCGACCGCTGGGCTGGCTGCACGCCAGCCCGCTCGGCGGCGCCGTACGGCTGGTGCGTACCATCGGCAGGAACGGGCAGACGATCGCGTCACGTGCCCGCCCGCTGGGTCTCGATCCGCTCACGGCAAGCGGCTCGTTCGTTTTTGGAGCTGGCTACGCGCTGGTGATCTACGGCGCCGAAATCGTCGCCTACTTCGCGCCGGGGCTGATCAGAAATCACGTTCAGATGTAGGCCGGCGGAAGTGCACATGTCCGACCAGGGATTTCTCTACTGCGCCAGGGGCGACCGTTGGCTCATCGAAGCCGAACGCTCCGCGGCAAGCATCAAGGCGGTGATGCCTCAGGCTGCAGTGGCGATTGTTGCCGACAAGCCCATGCCGCAGCACTTGTTCGACATCCAGATCGCGCCGCCCCCAGGCATGCACGTCAAGTCGCTCAAGATGTGGGCAATGCGACACAGTCCGTTCGCCCGAACGGTGTTCATTGACACCGACACCTTCGTCTGCGATCCGGTCCCCGAGTTGTTCACGATCCTCGATCGCTTCCCGCTGGCGGCGGCCGTAACGCCCTTCTGGACCGTCGAGCTGCAGCAGCGGGGCGGAGTGTCGGACGATGACGGCATCCCGATATCGTTCCCCAAGCTGAATTCCGGATTGGTGGCGCTGCGCAAGGATGCCGAAACCGATGCTTTCCTCGATTTCTGGTCAGCGCGGCATACCGAGACAGGCCTCAAGCAGGATCAGCAGCCGTTCCGCCACGCGCTCTACCACACCGATATCCGCTTCGCAGTGCTGCCCATGGCCTACAATTATCGGCTGCCTTATCCGGGCGCGATCGGCGGCGGCGTCAAGATCCTGCACGGACGTGTTCCAGACATGGCCGGGCTGGCGAAGCGCGTCAACCGAACCTCCAAATGGCGGATCACCGCGCCGCTCAACCGGGTGGCCCGGCAGATCTGGTACGGCGTCGATCGCACACAATAGCCGGAGCGGCAACGTGGCATGGATACAGTCGAGCCCAGGTCTCGCTCCCGCGGTGAGCTTATCCGGCATCGGCGCTACGTGCTGAGCAGGACGACGGCAAGCTGAATGCGCCGGCGGTTATTGTTGTTCCGATGTGCTGTTCCCGTAATGTTCTTGCACCATCCGTAATTCTCCTGATAGCGTTCGGCGTGGGGATAGTTGGGGGCGTAGTGATGGTCACGCGGGTCGCGACCGTAGCGTTTCAGGGTATCGAGGCGGTGCCGGTTGACGTCCAGGTGCAGATCGCGCCGGGGCTTCCGAACTTCTTTCTCGTCGGTTTGCCTGACAAGGCGGTGAAGGAATCCGGCGAGCGGGTGCGCGCCGCGCTTTATGCTTCCGGCCTCAGCCTGCCGCCCAAACGCATTACCGTGAATCTCGCGCCGGCCGATCTCCCCAAGGAGGGCAGCCACTACGACCTGCCGATCGCGCTCGGGCTGATGGCGGCCATCGGCGCCATCCCGTCCGACGCGCTGGAGGGTTATCTGGCGCTGGGTGAACTCGGCCTAGATGGCCGGCTGGCGCCGACCGCCGGGGTGCTGCCTGCGGCGATCGCCGCGCTGTCGCGCGACATGGGCATCATCTGTGCTGAAAGCGCGGGGCCCGAGGCGGCGTGGGCAGGCGACGACCTGGAAATCGTCGCGCCGCAGACGCTCCTGGCGCTGGTCAACCACCTCGGCGGCTTCCAGCTTTGCACCCGGCCGGTGCCGCGGCGGCAAACCGACGCAACAGGTCTCCCGGACCTGTCCGAAGTCCGCGGCCAGGAAGTCGCCCGCCGCGCCCTCGAAGTGGCGGCGGCCGGTGGCCATAACCTGCTGATGATCGGGCCGCCCGGTGCCGGCAAGTCCATGCTGGCGGCCCGGCTACCCTCGATCCTGCCGCCGCTCAACCCGCGCGAGCTGCTTGATGTGTCGATGATCCAGTCGATCGCTGGCGAACTGGCCGGCGGTGCCCTGTCCGATCGCCGCCCGTTCCGCGCCCCGCACCATTCCGCCTCGATGGCAGCGCTGGTCGGCGGTGGCCTGCGGGTGCGTCCGGGCGAAGCGAGCCTCGCCCATAACGGCGTGCTGTTTCTCGATGAGCTGCCTGAATTCTCGCCATCGGTACTCGACAGTCTGCGCCAGCCGCTTGAAGCAGGCGAGACCGTGATCGCCCGCGCCAACGCGCATGTCAGTTTCCCCGCCCGCTTCCAGCTCGTGGCCGCGATGAACCCCTGCAAATGCGGGCTCGCCGGCACGCCCGGCCACACCTGCAAGCGCGGCGACCGCTGCGCGCTCGACTACCAGGGCCGCGTCTCCGGCCCCTTCCTCGATCGCATCGACCTGCGCATCGACGTCCCCGCCGTCTCCGCCGCCGACATGATCGGCCCGGCGACTGCCGAACCCTCCGCTGCCGTCGCCGCGCGCGTCGAGAAAGCCCGTGAACGCCAGCGCCAGCGCTATCTTGAAGCCGGCCATCCCGACGTCTTCACCAACGCCGCGGCCGGCCCGTCACTGATCGAAAAGCTGGTCGACCCCGACAAGGATAGCCAGACCCTCCTCCTGCAGGCCGCCGAACGTTTCAACCTTTCGGCCCGTGCCTACCACCGCGTGCTGAAGGTGGCGCGAACGCTCGCAGACCTCGCGGGCGCCGAAAAGGTCGCGCGCCCGCATTTGGCCGAAGCCCTGAGTTATCGATTGAACCTGGCCCTGGGGTAGGGCCTCCGCCTTGTCACGGCGGAGGCATGGTCGTCAGCTCTTGGCGGCGATGAATTTCGCGAGGTCCTCGTATTCCTCGCAGGTCTTGTTGCCGCACAGCTTTTCGAGTTGCGCCAGCATCTGCTGGGCCTTCTTCATCTGGCCGACCTCGACATAGAGCTCGCCCAGATATTCGTGCGCCCCCTTGTGGCCGGGGCTGAGCTTCAACGCCTTGAGATAGAAGCCCTGGGCGTTCTTGTAGTCGCCGGTCTTGCGCAGCGAGTAGCCGAGCAGGTTGTTGGCTTCGGCACTGCCTGGATCGGCGCGGACGATCTGCTTGAGCATGCTGACCGCCGATTTCCACTTCTTGGCGCGGATCAGCACCCGGGCGTCGTCGAGCGACGGAACGCGCACCACTTCCGAGGTGCCATCGCTGCCGCCACCACCGCCACCGCTGTTCCCGCCGCCGCCACTACCGCCACCATCGACGGCGTAGACCGGCGCGGCTGCCAGCATGCTGGCGACGAGCGTCGCGCCGGCCAGAATCGTCAAGCTTTTCGTCAGATATTTGAATGGCATATGGATCTCCTGGGCCATGCTCCCCTCGCCGCCGCAACCGGTCGGCTAACAGGAACAACACCCAAGATTCGAGTTTATTCCGCCGCCTCAAGAGATCCGGCGGTAGCCGCCCGGAATGCCGTCCGGGCTCAGCACCAGCTGCCACAGATGGATGTTGCGGGCCCGGAACATCGCCGCGAACACGTGCAGGTAGAACCGCCACATCCGCCAGAAGCGGTCGCCGTACTTGTCCTTGAGGCTGGGCCACGCCGCATCGAAATTGGCCCACCAGGCCATCAGCGTCCTGTCGTAGTCGGCACCGAAATTGTGCCAGTCCTCCATCACGAACACCCGCTCGCTGGCGGCCGCGATCTGCTTGATCGAGGGCAGTATGCCGTTGGGGAAGATGTATTTCTCGGTCCACGGGTCGCCGTGGGTCGAGGTGAAATTGTTGCCGATGGTGTGCAGCAGGAACAGCCCGTCGGGCACGAGCAGCGACCGCACCTTACGGAAATAGGCGTCGTAGTTCTTGTAGCCCACATGCTCGAACATGCCGATCGAGATCACCCGATCGAACTGCCCCTCGAGCGCCATGTAGTCCATCAGCCGGGTCTCGATCGGCAGGGCGCCCTTGGTCGCCTCGGCATAGGCTGCCTGCTCTTTACTGATGGTGATGCCGACGCCCTCGATGCCGTAGCGCTCGGCCGCGAATTTCAGGAACCCGCCCCAGCCTGAGCCGATATCCAGCACTTTCATGCCGGGCTGCAGCCCGACCTTCTTGCAGATCAGGTCGAGCTTGGCTTCCTGCGCCGCGTCCAGCGTCGTCGCCTCGGCCCAGTAGCCGCACGAGTAGATCATCCGCTTGTCGAGCATCGCCGCGTAGAGATCGTTGCCGATGTCGTAGTGCCGCTCGCCAACCTCGGTGACGCGGGCGCGCTGCAGGTTGAGCAGCCTCCCACGCACAAAGCTCAGTGCCAGCCCCAGGTCCGGCTTCAGGTGCGCGTAGATGTCGTATTCGAGCAGCTTGTAGATGAACTGATCCAGCGCATCGGTGTCGAACCAGCCATCCATATAGGCCTCGCCGAACCCCAGCGTGCCGTGACTGATGGCCCGGGCCCACAATCGGTCGTCATGCACCGTGACGTCGAACGGCCGGCTGCCGCCGAGCTCGATCCCCGCTTCCTTGAGAATGGAGGTGAAATAGGATTTTGGCCCGGCGCTCATCACGGAACCCCATTAGTTATGATCCTAACGAAATTGTACCGCCGCCGGGAGACCCGGACAAGGGGCAGCAGCGCTGCCCTGCTATTCGCCATCCTCGCTGCTCAGCGGGCAAACGCCTCGAACGGGTTGCTCACGGTCAGCTGCCGGACGGTGGCATCGTCGACGCCCTCCGCCTGCAGCAGCGGCAGCATCACGTCGCTCAGGTGCGTATAGGGGGTCGGCGTGCCGCCGCCGGGCAGGGCCGGGTCGTACCAGCCGCGATCGTGGCTGAGCAGCAGCCGGTGGCCCAGACCGGCCTGCAGCGCGCGGAGGATCAGCTCGCTTACCGTCGCATCGGGCGCCCGTCCGACATGGTCGTACTCGATCCAGGCGCCACGCTGCGCCACGGCGATGTTGAGCCCGAAATCCTTTTCTTCCTGGCTGTGGATCGAGATGAAACGGTCGGCGCGATAGCCTTCGGCCTCGATGATATCGAGCTGGTCCATCACCACGCTGGCCTTGATGGTGTGGCTGCCGATCACCGCACCGGTGCGCTGGGCGGCTCGCGCCGCAGCCCTGAGGATCTTCGCCTCCAGCGGCGTGATGCCTTCATCGCCTGCCGAAACCTTGATCCAGGCTGCCTTCACCCCGGTTTCACCGACACCTTCGGCGAGATCGCGATACATCCGGTTCTCGAGCTCGGCCTCGCTGGCGTCGCGCACCCAGTCGGGGATCCACGGCTCGCGATAATTGCCGGTCGGCACGACGATCGGAAAGCCGGTGGCCTGGCTGACCGCCAGGTCGATATCCACCCTGAGCCCCACTCCGCCGGTCGAGCATTCGACCAGCGCGGTGATGCCGCGCGCCCTGATCGCCTCGATCTCCGGCGCCATCACTTGCACGACGTTGGCGGGGTCCGCCTCGGCGTAGCCGGGCTGGTCGGGGGTCCTGAGGTCGACGAACACATGTTCATGCGGCAGGATCATGCCGAGTTCGTCGGCCCGCTTCGGCCCGAGCGTGGTGTGCAGCAGTTTCATCGGCTCTCTCCTCGGGTGCCAAGTCTGCGCGTGTGGCCGCGCTTGGCAAGGCGCTTCTGACAATCGGCGCTACGGCAAACGCTCAGCCATTTCCTTATTATTCCTTAACGCCACGAACCGCAGAATGCGGCCAGTAGAACTTCGGCACGAGGACCAAGGTGGCATCCGACGCCTCCACTGTCGCGGTCACTGAGGCTCTGGTCGAGCACCAGCTCGAGAGAAGCGGGCCACGCCTCGCTTTCGAACCAGCGCTCGAGGCACGTTTCGAGGCCGAAACCGGCCTGGCACGCTGCCGCATGCTCGCCTGGCAAGGCATCCTCGGCACCCTCTGCCTCATCGCCTATCTCGCTGCCGACTGGCTGGTGACCCCGGATGTTTTCGGCTTCGCCGTTGGCCTGAGGCTCGGCCTATTGCTGCCTCTCGTCGGGCTCGCGCTGCTCCTGCTCGGCCGCAACCCGCCCGCCCCGCTCCGCGAAGGGCTGGTCACCCTCATCCCGGTCCTCGCCGCGCTGACGACCTTGGTGATAGTCGAGGCGAGCGAGAGCCCGCTGCGCGAAATCCAGCACAACTCCATCATCCTGGTGGTGCTGTTCATCGCCATGGTGATGCGGGTGCGGTTCGTCTACGCCGTCGCCGGGTGCCTGTTCACCTTCGGCTTGATGCTGTCGGAAATGTTCCTGACGCGCGACCACGAGTTCGCGCAGTTCATCGCCGAGGTGGTGATCTTTTTCGCCGCGGTGGTCATGGCGCTGACCGCTTCCTGGCACCTCGAGCGCGAGTCTCGCCGCTCGTATCTCCTCGCGCTGCGCGAGCACCTCGCCAACCTGACGCTTTCAGAGCTGTCGCTCAGCGACCCGCTGACCGGGGTCGGCAACCGCCGCGCGCTCGAGCGCGAGATCGCGGCCATCGTCGAAGCTGCACAGCCCGGCGAGGACATCGCCATCGCACTCATCGATATCGACTACTTCAAGCCCTACAACGATGCGCTTGGGCATCTCGCCGGCGACCAGTGCCTCAAGCACGTCGCCTCGCTCCTCCAGTCGGGGCTGCGAAATGCCGGCGACAAGGCCTTCCGGTTCGGCGGCGAGGAGTTCCTGGTGCTGATGCGCCGCACCGAGCTGTCGCAGGCCGTCGGCGCCGCCGAGCGGCTGCGGCGCCTGGTCGAGGCCGCTGCCATCGTCCATCCGGCGCGGCCGGCCCCGCAACTGGTCACGGCCAGCTTCGGTGTCGCTTCGGCGCGAGTGGCCGGCCTCGAGTTCCAGCAGCTCATCGGCGAGGCCGACGCGGCCCTCTACGACGCCAAGGACAATGGCCGCAACCGGGTCTCGCCGCCCTTCCTTACCAGCAAGGGCGACGACCTGCTCCGCTTGCGCCGGCGCAAGGCGTCGTAGGAGATCACTCCTGCGGTTCGCCGGGTACGTACTTGAGCAGGTCGCCCGGCCCGCACTCCAGGTAGCCGCAGATCGCCTCCAGCGTATCGAAGCGCATGCCCTTCACCTTGCCTTGCCTGAGCAGCGACAGGTTGGCCTCGGTGATGCCGATATGCTCGGCGAGGTCCTTCGATTTGATGCCACGCTCGGCCAGCAGCACCGCGAGATTGACCTTGATCGGCATCAGATGAACTGCGCGTTTTCTTCGGCCAGTGCCGCCGCCTCGCCGAGCGCCCAGCCCATCAGTGCCATCACCGCGCCCAAGAGCAGCATCAGCAGCATGTCCGAGCTGATGCTGACGGCAAACTGCCGCTGCCCCGCTCCATTCCAGCTCAGGAGCACGCTCAACGCCGTGCCTGCCAACACCTTCAGCACCGTGCACAAGAGGACGGCAAAGCCGAAATCACGGATGCCGCGAGCCGCCGCGGGCACGAAGGGTACGCCGGCGCCGAAATAACCGAGCGCCGCCGCGAGGCGCACCAGCCCCCAGCTCAAGGCCAACGGCGACAGCGCCGAGATGATGGCCGCACCGACCCGTTCGCCGACACCTAGCTGTACGGCCGTCGCTGCGAGGCCGGCGCTGCGGGCAATCTCGGCGTCGGTGGCAAAGCCCCAGTAGGCGGCTGCCAGCGCCGGCAGTACGCCGGCCAGCACCAGCGCTGCCATGCGCGTCACCGCGCTCAACCGGGCGACCCGCCGCCGCCTTGCATCAGTCCTCATGCTTCACCCCTACGTCATCTGGAATGCGCAATCTACGATAAGAAATTATCGTTGTGCAATAACAAATCGTCGTCTATCGATGTCGCCGTTCGTGAACCATTGGAGTTTTCCACATGCAGCACCATTCCTCTCGCCTCATCCGGCGCATCATCGTCGCCGGCCTGCTCGTAGCCGTTACCCTGCCGGCGGTTGCGGCGACGTCGTCGACCTCGGGCGGTCAGATCTCCGTCGCCCAGGTGATGGATGTTCTCGATCGCGCCGGAAGCGACGGCCATGCCGCGCAGCTGCTGCAGGCCTATCTGGGCGGGCTGGGCGAATCTGCCGGTGTGCTGATCTCGGCGACCGACGCGACGGGCAAGCCCTATGTCACCTGCGAGCGCTCGATGGCGCTCGATGCCGGGCTCGTGAAAAAGGTGCTGGCCAAGGCGGCGCCCGACAAGCGCAGCTGGGGCGAGACGGCGGCCACGCCGCTGATCGTCAACGCTCTCGTCACCCGCGCCGGCTGCCACTGAAAGACGAGGGCTGGCGGCAGGATATCTTCCTGCCGCCAGCCCATCCACTGTCGATCCCCGGCGCTTAGCTCCAGCTGCGCAGACCGAGCAACTTCTCGCCCAGCTCGCTGAGCTTGGCCGTCCGGGCATTCTTCTTTTCCCACTCGCGCGGATCGCCCGGGAAGGCGTCGCGCTGCGGGTGGTCGAGTTCGCGCCACAGCCGCACCCGTTCGGCCCGCTCGATCACGTCTTCCTCGTTGGCCGGGAACATCGAGATGTACTGCGCCATCCGCACCCGGTTGCCCGAGTTGATCGAGTGGTTGGGGCGCACGCCATGGGCGAGCAGGGTGTTGAAGATCATCAGGTCGCCCGGCTCCATCTCGATATTGGTGATCTTCAACCCGGTGGTGTCGGGATGCATCGGATCGCGGTCGGCCGGCTGGGTCTTCACCCAGTTGTCGAAATCGTAGAACAGCTCGGGAATGCACTGGAAGCCGCCGATATCGCCGTCCTGCTTCACGAGGCTGAGCACCCCTTGCACGCCGATCGGCAGCGGATCGAGCGAGGTGTCGCTGTCCCAGTGGATGAAGCCGTTCTGGTTCGGGCCCGGGACTTGCTTGGGCGGATTGAGGTTGGCGCGGTCGATCGAGACCCACAGCTCTTCCATGTCCCAGATATCGACGAAGGCGTCGTAGACCCGCTGCTGCTGCCGGTTATCCCACAGGTACTGGTGGTTGTAGATCTCCACCATGCCGGTGCCGTTGAGCTCCTTCATGATGTGGTCGCGGCGCTGCGGCGTGTACCAGGTCGAGGGATCGTTGGGGTCCTTCTCCTCAAACTGCCAGAGCAAAGCCTTCAGCCGCTCGACATGATCCGCGTCGACTGCATTCCGAACAATCACATAGCCCCGCTCCTGCCAGTGCTTGAAGTCCGCCTCGCTGAGGACCCGCAGCGGCAGCGTCTTCCGGATGTCCTTGAGCTGCGTGGTGACCTTCTGCGTCGTCGGGTGCGAATCCCGCTTGATCCCAGCCGCCATGCCTTGCGGCGCCATGCCCTGAGCCATCGACATCATAGTCCTCCATCTGATGTTCCCCCTCGGGGATCGGTTTCGATGGAGAGAGGCTAGGGCCGCCACGCCCCGGCATGTTGCCGTGCTCCGGCCAGTTCTGATACTATTCTGGCGTTGGTGGTGGGTGATCTGCACGATGAAGCCGCTTCTCGAGAAGGTGATGCCGCCGGAAGGCGCTTCCTGGGCGTGGCTCGACCGCCGGCTCGATGACGCCATCCCGTTCCAGTGGCACCATCACCCCGAGTTCGAGCTGACCCTCACGCTCAACTCGGTCGGCCAGCGCTTCATCGGTGACCACATCGGCGACTACGGCGATGGCGACCTGGTGCTGATCGGCCCCAACCTGCCGCACACTTGGGCGAGCCGCGACAAGCTCGATCCCGCCGCCCCGCATGTGGCGCGGGTGATGTGGTTCCACCCGGACTGGGCCGAGGGCCTTACCAAGCTGCTGGCCGAACTCCGTCCCGTCGCCGACCTGCTGGCGCGGGCGCAGCGCGGGCTGAAGTTCTCGACCGCGGCCTCCGATGCCATCCGCCCGACGATCGACGCGCTGTTCGCCCGCCCGCCGGCCGACCGGCTCAGCGTATTGATCGACATCCTCCGCCGCCTCGCCGAGGACGACGCCGCCACCCCGCTCGCCAGTCCGGCCGCTGCGGTGCCGCATCACTCCGCTGACCGCACCCGTATCGACCGGGTGCTCGACGTCATCCACACCCGCTACATGGAGCCGCTGTCGATCGACGCGCTCGCCGACATCGCGGCGCTGTCGCCCTCCGGCCTGCACCGGATGTTCGTCCGCCATGTGCGGAGCCCCGTCTCGGCCTATGTGACCCGGCTCCGCATCGGCGAGGCCTGCGCGCTGCTGTCGGGCACATCACGGCCGATAGCCCACGTCGCGTCCGACGTGGGCTATGACTCGCTGGCCAATTTCAACCGTCAGTTCAAGGCGGCCAAACAGATGACGCCGCGGCAGTACCGCGCGCGTTTCATGCGCTGAGGTCCCGACATCGACGGCCGGGACCTCGCCTCCGGTCAAAGGCCGATGACCTTGGCCGAGCACGCCGTGCCGGCTTCGACGCCGCCCGGCAGCACGTTGGAGAGCTTGAGCGCCTTGCCCGGCTGCAGCGTCTTGCCGAGGCTCGCAACGCCGCTGATCCCCGCCGCCTTCCACTTGAACTGTGTGCCGGCCGGCAGCGCCAGCACACCGGCATTGGCGATGCGCAGATCGTCCGGGAATTCGCTCGGCGTCCCCGAGACGACGCACTTGAGCGCCGCGCCGAGCTTCACGTTGGCGCTGAGCTGGCCGGCCTTTGCCTTGCCGCCCTTGCCAGGCGCGCCGTTGCCCATGTCGATGCCCAGATCGATGACATCGAGCGGCGGATTGAGCACTTCGAAGAGGTCTTCATTGATGGTGACCTCAAGCTCGGGCTGCGGGTTGAAGATGTCGCCGAAATCCGGCGGATCGTTATCGGGCATCGCATCGTGGAAGATGTCGATGGAATGCGAATCGTCGCCCGAACCCGATCCGTCGAGGCCCGGGATGTGAATACCACCCGCCGAGGCGAGGCTGGTGCTGAGCAGGATCGCCGCGAGGGCGAGGCTTGCCGATTTGGTCACGTTCATTTCAGTCTCCTGTCCGGGAGGGGACGGCGCCAGTCCTCCGGTCGCCGGTCCAGCATTCCCGGTGGATGACTGGACGGCGGCCTTATGACGGGCTTCCACTGAACCGCCTTTGAGCGCACCATTTAGTGCGCGTTCATAATTGTTGTCAGATTGCAATGATTCCAGATATGCAAGTAATAGCTGCCGCCGACCCCATGAGCCCGATGGCGCAGTTCCTGCGGCTGATGTCGGCGCAGCTGCTGTCGAGCACCGCGCGGAACCTCCGCAACGAGAACATGACGCTGGCCGAACTGGCGGCGCTCTACCTGCTCGATCGCGACAAGGCGCTGAGGATCAACAGCCTCGCCACCGCCCTGGCGCTATCGCTGCCGGCGGCGAGCCGGGTCGCCAGCACGCTGGTCGACCGCGGCTTCGTCGCCCGCGCCGAAGACCCGGATGACCGCCGCGCCAAGGTGCTCACCCTCACCGCTGAGGGCACCGAGCTGCTCAACACCCTCAGCGGCAACCTCGTGGGCGAGGTGTCGCGCGTCCTTGCCACCGCCAACACTCCGGTCAGCAACCGTCTGGCTCAGCTGTTCGGCAGCATGGTAGCCGATGGCATGGCGGCCCCGACCAAGCCCATCGAGCCGGGAGGCAAGCCATGAGCATCGCCGGCCGCATCATGCGCAAGCTCGCGCAGAACAACCGGCTCGCCAATCACCGGCTGCTCACCGCCTGTCTCGCGCTGCAGCCGGGCGAGTTCGAAGCGAGGCGCGTGAGCTTTTTTCCCTCGCTCAAATCCACCCTCAGCCATATCCTCACCGTCGACTGGTTCTACGTCGATGCGCTGGAGGGCGGCACGCTCGGGCCGAAGGCCTGGGACCCGGAGGAACCGTTCGACGCCATCGCACCGCTGGCGGCGGCGCAGTTCGCTGTCGACGAGCGCCTCCTCGCCTTCTGCACCGGCCTAACCGACGCGCGGCTTGCCGCCGAAACCCATGTCCACCGTACCAACCGCATCCAGGACGAGCGCACCGACGATCTGCTGCTGCACCTGTTCATGCACCAGACCCACCACCGCGGTCAGGTCCATGCCATGCTGTCGGGCAGCTCCGTGAAGCCGCCGCAGCTCGACGAATTCCTCACCGCCAGCGACTTTCGCGACCGCATCGAGGACGTCGCGGCGCTTGGGTGGAGCGAAGCGGATCTCGCGGGACTGTAGGATGGGGCGGCAGACCGGCGAACTTGTGCAATGGAACGACGACCGGGGCTTTGGCTTCATCGCCGCCGATGACGGCCGGCGCTGCTTCGTTCACATCAAGGCCATCGGCCGTATCGCGACGCGCCCGCGTGTCGGCGATCGGGTGTCTTTCACCCTCACCCAGGGCCGAGACGGCCGGCCGGCTGCCGACGACGTGAAGATCGCAGGCGCCAATCCGGTGAACCTGGCCGCCAATCGGCGTGGTGCGCCATCCGTTCGGCAGCCATCCGGCAATTGGCTGTTCGCCACTGGAGCCGCACTCATCGTGCTGCTCGCTGTCGCCGCCGTCCTTCTCGGCCGCGCCCCGGCTTGGCTGCCAGCCGCTTACCTCGCTCTCGGCGTCACCAGCATCATCGTCTACTGGTTCGACAAGCGAGCCGCCCAAGCCGATCGCTGGCGCGTGAGCGAGCGGTCGCTGCACACCATCGATCTCATTGGCGGCATCGCCGGCGGCCTCGTCGCGCAGCAGCTACTGCGTCACAAGACCAGCAAGCGAAGCTTCGTCATCGTGACGGCCATGATCACCGTGTTGCACATGGCGGTGCTAACCGGTCTGCTGGTCCTCGCCCCGTTCGGCTAGGCGACGGACCGGTCGAGCTTTTCGCGCAAGTCCACCAGCCGCCGGCGCAGCCCGTCGACTTCCTCGCCTGGGCTATCGGACGCATCGAGGATCTTGGCCGGAAACCCCTCCGCCACGCTCCGCAGCCCGTTGCCCTTCTCGGTCAGCCGGATCATCACCTGCCGCTCGTCCCGCTCGTCGCGGCGGCGGCTCACCAGCCCCATCGCCTCGAGCCGCTTCAGCAATGGGGTCAATGTCCCCGAATCGAGCAGCAGCCGCTCGCCAATGGCCGAGACGGTGAGCCCGTCATCCTCCCACAGCACCAGCAGCGCCAGATACTGCGGGTAGGTCAGCCCCAGCTGGCTCAGCAGCGGCTTGTAGAAGCGATTGAACGCGTGCGCCGCCGAATACACCGCGAAGCAGAGCTGCCGGTCCAGCCGTAGGTCCTTTGCCGATGCGTTTGCCACGTTCGTCTCCATGCGATGATAGATAGTGCACAATTGAATTGCGCACAATCTAATTGTCGTCTATGTACCCCGACGTTCCGCCTTCCTCCTCCCTTCGACAAGGACTTTTCACCATGCAGGTCAAATACACCGCCCACGCCACCACCGGTTATGCCGGCCGCACCGGCACCGCCGCGACCGATGACGGCAAGGTTGCCGTCTCGCTCTCCGTTCCCAAGGAGATGGGTGGCGACGGCGGCCCGGGCACCAACCCCGAGCAGCTGTTCGCGCTGGGCTACTCGGCCTGCTTCATGGGCGCCATGAAGGGCGCTGCCGGGCGCCTCAAGGTGAAGCTGCCCGAGGACACCACGGTCACCGGTGCGGTCAGCTTCTACGATCGCGAAGATGGCGTCGGCTACGGCATCAGGGCCGCCCTCACCGCCAGCGCCCCGGGCCTCGACCAGGCGACGCTCGAAGAAGTCATGGCGCTGGCCCACGACATCTGCCCCTACTCCAACCTCATCCGCTTCCCGCACGATGTCGAGCTGACGGCAGTCGGCGAGCTGGAGGCGGCCGAGTAACGAAGGGGCGGGGCTTCCCCCACCCACCGGGTTACCTTCTCCCTTGTGGGAGAAGGTGGCGCGCAGCGCCGGATGAGGGGTCCGCAACCTGAGGGTTGCGCGATCGGAGCGTAGCGACGAGCAATTGGAGTTCGCGGAGAGAGACCCCTCATCCGCCCTTCGGGCACCTTCTCCCACAAGGGGAGAAGGTACGCTGCCGCCCCTTTAGATTAGTCCGCCGAAGAACGTCCGGATATCGGCGACCAGCAAATCTGGTGCGTCGGTCGCCGCGAAGTGGCCGCCTGACGGCATCTCGGTCCAGTGCACGATGTTGTTGGCGCGCTCGGCAAAGCTGCGGACCGAACGGAAATCCCACGGGAACACTGCGACCCCGGTCGGCGTGTCGTTGCGCTCCTCGCGATAGCCAGAACCGGAGCGCGCATCCTCAAGATAGATATTCCCGGCCGAGCCACCCGACGCCGTGAACCAGTAGATCGAGACGTGCGCCAGGTACCGGTCGCGATCGACAAACTGCACGCCCTGACCCTCGAAGCCGAAGAACAGCTCGGTGTTCCAGGCCAGTTGACCGACAGGTGAGTCGACGAGGCCATAGCCCAGCGTGCCCGGGCGTTTGCTCTGGATGTCCTGGTAGCCGTTATACTTCATGAACATGTCGAGATTGGCCCAGCCCTCCTTCTCGAACGGCGTCAGCTTCTCCATCTCGCCCGGTGCGCCGGTCGGGAAGGCGAAGATCTGCTGCAGGTGCGTACCAACGAGGCCTTCCGGCTTCAGGATGCCGAGCTCTTTGCCGACCAGCGAGCCGACATCACCGCCCTGCGCGCCATAGCGGGTGTAGCCGAGCCGCTTCATCAGCGTGTCCCAGGTCTTCGCCACCTTGGCGGTGTCCCAGCCGGGCGCCGCGAGCGGCGTCGACCAGCCGTAACCGGGCAGCGAGGGGATGACGAGATCGAAGGCCAGCGCCGGGTCGAGCCCATGCGCCCGCGGATCGCTCAGCGGCCCGATCACCTCGAAGAACTCGATCACGCTCGAGGGCCACCCATGCGTCAGGACCAGTGGGAAGGCGTTGGGCTCCTTCGACTTGATGTGGAGGAAGTGGATGGTCTGCCCGTCGATCTCGGTGAGGAACTGCGGGTAGCTGTTGAGCTTGGCCTCCCAAGCCCGCCAGTCGAACTTGTTCAGCCACTGGTCGGCGAGTTCCTTGATGAACGCGACCGGCTGCCCGCGGCTCCAGTCGGTGCTCGTCGCATGCGGCCAGCGCGCCATGGTCAGGCGCTCCTTGAGGTCGGCAATGTCCTCCTCGGACACCTGGACCTTGAACGGGGTGATGCTCATTTCGTCTGCTCCGGTTGCGTGGGAAACGAAGGCGCCGAGCGCCGGGACGACTGCCGCCGCAGCTGCGGCCTTCAACAAGCTCCTGCGATCAAGTTCGGTCATTTTCGGCTCCTGTTCCGCGCCGGCCCACCATGGCCCGGCGTCTCCAAAAGACCTTGCATCACCCCTGCTGACAGACCGTGGCAGCATCGTTATCCCGCTGTGACGCAAACAAAAATCCCCGCGCAGGCGGGGATCTGAAGCCAAGTCCTTCGATAGTGTCAGCCACCCGGCGACGAGGCCCAATCCGGGTGCAGCCGCCCCCACTCCTCGCGCCATTCCTTGGCGAGCTGCAACCGCCGCCGCCCATAGCGCTGCTCGGTCTCCGCCGCCGACACGATCCGGTCGGTGCGGAAATTGCGGAACGCCTCGCGCATGCAGCACCAGCCGACGACGATTTGCTTGCCCTCGTAATAGGCAAGCTGCACCGGCCAGATGTCGCGTTCCGATTGTTTGCCGCTCTCGTCTGCATAGGCAATGTGCAGCGCCTTCTCGTTGCGCATCGACGCTCGCACCACGCCGAGTACAGGAGTCGGCTCCAGCGGCCCGCGCATCAGCACCGGCCAAAGCCCCGTATCCTTGATCCGGTCGCGCAGATCGTCAGGAGAGGCGGTGGCGATCTTGGCCAGTGCGTTCTTCGCGGCACCCGCCAACCCCGCATCGGGCTGCGCCTGCACCCAGCGGCCACCGAGCACCAGCGCCTCGAGTTCCTCGGGCGTGAACATCAGCGGCGGCAGGAAGAATCCGGGCTTCAGCATATAGCCCACCCCGGCCTCGCCATCGATCGGCGCGCCCAGCCCGATGAGCGTCTGCACGTCGCGGTAGAGCGTGCGGACGGACACGCCCTGTTCTTCGGCGAGCTGTGCCGCTGTAACCGGGCGGCGGTGACGGCGCAGCGCGTCCATGACGGAAAACAGGCGTTCGGTCTTGTCCAAGCAATCATCTCCCAGGTCCTTCGGTTCTACCGAAATTCGGCTCGCTGCACCATGTGAGGGGGCTCCTGCCAGAGGCTGTCAGCAGCGATTGACATTTCGGGATATCCCGAAATAATGTGTCCGCAACGACAGGAGATCGTGATGAGCGGCAAGCCCCACAGCCTCAACGGCATCGGTCACTTCGATATCGCCGGTCCGGATTTCGGCGCCCTGCAAAGCTTCTATTCCGGCGTGCTCGGCTGGCAGATAACGCCGCGCGGCCCCGGCTATGGCATGGTCGCGACCCCCGATGGCGGACCGGACGGCGCGCTGGTCGAGGCCGAAACCCCGTCGCTCACCCTCGGCATCGTGGTGCCCGACCTCGCCCAGGCGCTCGCCGCTGCGGAGGCCAAGGGCGGAGCCATCGCCATGCCGGCGGTCGACAATGGCTGGGTGAAAAAGGCGCAGGTCCGCGACCCCGCCGGCAACCTCATCACCCTCATCCAGGGCTGACGGCGATCGACAGTTTCGACCTCGACGAAGTGCTGCGCGCCCTATCGCATCCCGACCGGCGCGCCTTCGTTGCTGCCTGCATGTCCGAAGCGAAGGCGGCGGGCGATCTCGCCGCCCTCTCCGAGCTGTCGCTGGCAACGGTATCCGAGCATCTCAAGGTGCTGCGGAAATCCGGCCTGCTGCTGCTCGAAAAACGCGGCCGCTTCTGGTTTTACCGCACCGATGCCGCCGTGGTGGAACGGGCGGCGAATGAGGTGGCCGAGCTGACGGCCACCCCGGCGGGCAAGCGCTAGCCGCGCCGCGCGATCTCGCGATGGAATGCCCGGATGTCCCCGGCGAGCACATCCGGCACCTCGAGCGCCGGGAAGTGTCCGCCCTGCCGGGCCTCGTTCCAGTGGATCAGGTTCTGGAGGTTCCTTTCGCCCCAGGCGCGCGGCGCCGGGAGGTCGGCCTCGGCCGGCACCAGTACGCCCTGCGGAACGTCGTGCCTGGGCATCGGCAACATGATCTCGTGGTCGGCGAAGGCTTCCTTGTAGAGGCGGACCGACGAACCGGTAGTCTCGGTGAACCAGTAGACCGACAGAAGCGTCGCCAGTGTCTCGAACGGAAACACCCTCTCGATGTCGCCGCCGGTGTCGCCCCAGCGATGGAATTTCTCGAGGATCCACGACGCGAGCCCGGCGGGCGAATCGTTGAGGCCCACCGCCAGCGATGTCGGCTTGGTGCCGTGCACCAGGGCATAGGCCCCCTCGGCAAAGCCGGTATAGGCGACCTTCTGAAAATACTCGGCCTCCTCCGACGTCGGGTCGTCCGGCTTTGGGTACCCCGAAAAGACGTTGCAGTAGTGCGCGCCGAGCAGCCGCTCGGGATGGTGTCGCACGAGGCTCAGCATCGCGCCGGTGCCGAGGTCCGAGCCTGAGGCGAGAAAGCGGGGGTAGCCGAGCCGATCCATCAGCTTGGCCCAAAGCTGCGCCGTCCGCGTCAGGTTCATGCCCTTGTGCCGGGGCCGGCCGGAAAAGCCATAGCCCGGCAGCGAGGGGATGATCACGTCGAACGACACGCCGTCGGCGGTCAGCCGGTCGACCAGCGGCAAGAGCTCGACGAAATTGCTCGGCCAGCCGTTGGTGAGAAGCACCGGCACCGGGTTGCTGCCCTTGCCCCGTGCGTGGACGAAATGCACAGTCTCGCCATCAATCTCGGCAGTGAACTGCGGGTAGCGGTTGAGCCGCGCCTCGGCGGCCCGCCAGTCGAACTCATTGCCCCAGTAGTCGACGAAGCGGCGAAGGAAGGCGAGGCTGGTGCCATACTCCCAGCCGGCATCCTCGACCTCGTCAGGAAAGCGGGCGTGCTGCAGCCGGCTCCTGAGGTCGGCGATATCGGCGTCGGCAATGGCGATGGTGAAAGGGGTCAAGGATCGTCTCCACGTTGGGGTACGCGGAGATCGATGCGCGAGGCCTGCTGTCAGATGCTGTCAGCAGCTTTCGCCAGGGCCGCCGCTTTCGCCGCCAGCGCGGCAAACACTGTCCAGTTGCGCTGCGTCATCCTGGCCCCGAGCGCCTTCTCGATCTGCAGCTTCGAGCCGGTGATCCCCTTGGGGTACGCGACGATCAAGTGCGCACCCACCGTCGCCACCAGCTCCGGTCCAGCCCAGCCGATCACCGGCGCCCAGTCCGGCGCCTTGTGGAAGGAAGAGACGCCGAGTTCGCTCGGTCGTTCCGTGGCCACCTCGGGAAACGGATTGGCCTTCACCACCGCTGCCATCGCCTTCGGCGTAAGCACGAACACCTCGTTGGCCGGACCGAGCCCGAAGCCATCTACCGCGCCCTGCACGATCTTCCGCACCTCGGCCAAAGTGTGCCCCGAGCAGAAGATGATGTTGCCGGTATTGCCGACCGTCGAGACGTCGTCGAGGCCCGCCGCTGCGCAAGCGTCGCGCAGCGCGGCCATCTTCATCTTGGCGTGCGTCACCGGTCCGATTGCACGGATCAGGGCGACGTACACCGCCATTTACGCGATCTCGATGTCGACGCGGTGGCTGTAGTCGCGGTCCGGCCCGTAGATCGTCGAGGGGAAATGCGGGTGGTTCACCGAATCGGGCAGATCCTGGTCCTCGAGGCAGAAGCCGCAGTGGTTGCCGTACGTCTTGCCCTCGGCTGCAGCCTGCGTCGTCACCGAGTTGTAGACCTGCAGGCCCGGCCGATCGGTATAGAGCCTCAGTGTCAGCAGCCCGTCCGGCCCGGTCACCACCGCCACCGGATCCGCGAACTTGCGATCGCTGTTCAGCACCACGTTGCCGTCATAGTCGATCGGCTTGCCGCTGGCGTCGCGCATGTTGCGGCCCTGGCGGAAGTCCCACACCGTGCCATCGACCGGCAGGATCGCGCCGGTCGGGATCAGTTGCTCGCCGAGCTGCGTGTAGGCGCTGGCCGCGATCTTGAATTTGTGGTCGAGCACATCCGGGCCGGTGCCGAGGTTGAAATACTGGTGCTGCACCACGTTGATCGGCGTGCGCCGGTCGGCCTTGGCCGCGATATCGAGGCGCAGCCGGTTGCCGCTGAGCGTGTAGGTCGCGGTGAACTTCACGTTCCCCGGAAAGCCCATGGCGCCATCGGGTGATTCGAGGGTGAAGCGCACGGCATTGTTGGCGCTGTCCGCCTCGCCTTCCCACACCAGCCGGCCGATGCCTTCCGGCCCGCCATGCAGCGTGTGGCCGTGGAAGTTGCCCGGCAGCGTGTAGGTCTTGCCGTCGAGGCTGAACGTCGCATCCTTGATGCGGTTGGCAACGCGCCCCGCGAGCGAGCCAAAATACGGCGAATGCGCCGGATAGCTGCCGAACTTGTCGAAGCCCAGCACCACGGAACGCAAGCCCCCGGCCACCGGCACGCGCCAGTCACGCACCAATACGCCCCACGAAATGATGTCGACTTCGACGCCGGTGTCGCTCTTGAGCTTGAACTGTTCGACCCGCTTGCCTTCGAAGCTGCCGAACTCTTCCACCGTGACGCTCATTGCCGTTATCTCCTCTTTCGTGCGACGGGTTGATAGCCGCAATCTTGAGGAAGCGGAAGCGGGGGAGGAGGCGAGATGGACGAAGTGAAGCGCCGCGCCACGGTGCATGATGTCGCTCGCGAGGCTGGCGTGTCGCTCGCAACGGTCGATCGCGTCCTCAACGGCCGCCCCGGAGTACGCACGGAAACCGCCGACAAGGTCGCCGAGGCGATCAAGACGCTCGACTTCCGCCGCGATATCTCTGCGTCACTGCTCGCGCGGGCTCGCGACCTCGGCGTCACCTTCCTCATCCCCGATGGCCGCAACGAGTTCATGCTCGGCCTCGTCGATGCCATTCACCGCCGCGCCCGCACCACCAAGGGCGAACGACTCTCCATCACCACAAAGCTGGTGCACGCGTTCGACCCCGCCGCCCTCGCTAGCGCGCTAAGCGGACTCGACCCCAAAACCTGCGATTGCGCCGTGGTCGTCGCCACCGAGGATGACAAGGTGCGCCGCGCCATCGACCAGGCCTCCCGCCGCGGCATCGCAGTCGTAACCTTGGTCTCCGACCTCCCCGGCTCGGCCCGCCGCCATTTCGTCGGCATCGACAACAACGCCGCCGGCCGCACGGCCGCTTCGCTCCTCGGCCGCTTCGCCGCCCCCGGACCTATCGGCCTCATTGCCGGCTCCCTCAGCCTCGCCGATCACCACCAGCGCCGCGAAGGCTTCGAGGCGGTGCTTCTCTCCGAGTTCCCCGGTCACAAGATCATCGGTCCGCTCGAGGGTTTTGACGACGACGCCAAGACCGAGGCCGCGGCGCTCGAATTGCTGAGCCAGCCGCTCAGCGGCATCTACAACATGGGCGGCGGCTATTCCGGCCTGCTGCGTGCGCTCGACAAAACCGGCATGACCGGCAAGGTCCGCGTCGTCGCCCACGAACTCACCGAAGCCACCCGCGCCGGCCTCAGTTCCGGTGCCATCGACGTGGTCATCGACCAGAACCCGGATGGCGAAATCGCCGCCGCGCTCGCCGTCGCCCGAGCGCTCGCGCTGGGCCAGGATGCCGAGCGCCGTCCGGCCCCCATTGAAATCGGGCTCTATCTGCGCGACAATCTCCCCAGAGGGTAATCAATCAATAGCTACGCCCCGGGAGGACTTCAGCATGTTCTGTCTGCACGGTCTTGAGGTACGTGCCTCATGACCTATCTCGGCATCGATATCGGCACCTCCGGCGTCAAGGCGCTGCTGATCGACCGGGCCGGCTCGCCGATTGGCGAAGCCACCGCCAAGGCGGTCGAACCCACCCGCCCACATCCCGGCTGGTCAGAGCAGAATCCCGCCGACTGGTGGCACGCCACGCTCGAAGCCATCGACAAGCTGTCGAAGGCCCACCCGGCCGAAATGGCCAAGGTCCGCGGCATCGGGCTCAGCGGCCACATGCATGGCGCGACCCTGCTCGACAAGGATGACAAGGTCCTCCGCCCCTGCATCCTCTGGAACGATGGCCGCTCCGCTGCCGAGTGCGCCGAGATGGAAGCGGCGCTCCCCGCGCTCCGCGATATTGCCGGCAACATCGCCATGCCTGGCTTCACTGCGCCCAAGATCGCCTGGGTCCGCAAGCACGAGCCGGAGATTTATTCGAAGCTCGCCAAGGTGCTGCTGCCCAAGGCCTATATCCGCCTGCTGCTCACCGGCGAGCATGTCGAGGAGATGTCCGACGCCGCCGGCACACTGTGGCTCGATGTCGGCAAGCGCGACTGGTCCGATGAGTTGCTGAAGCTCACCGGCCTCAATCGCTCGCACATGCCGCGGCTCGTCGAGGGCTCCGCGCCGTCCGCCAACCTCAAGCGTGAGTTCGTCAACCGCTGGGGTATGTCCGGCGAGGTCGTCGTCGCCGGTGGGGCAGGGGATAACGCGGCTGCCGCCTGCGGCATCGGCGCCACCGAGCCGGGCGAAGGCTTCGTCTCGCTGGGCACTTCTGGCGTGCTGTTCGTCTCGAACGACCGCTTCCGCCCCAACACCAAGGGCGCCGTCCACGCTTTCTGCCACGCCATCCCGAATACGTGGCACCAGATGGGCGTCATCCTCTCGGCCACCGACAGCCTCAACTGGCTGGCCAAGATCACTGGCCAGGACCCGGCCAAACTGGCCGGTGCCGCCGAGTCCGGGTTCAAGGGTCCGGGCGAGGAAATCTTCCTCCCCTACCTCTCGGGCGAGCGCACGCCGCACAACAACGCCGCCGCCCGCGGCAGCTTCACCGGCCTCAGCCACTCCACTGATCCGGCGCTGCTCGCACAAGCGGTGATGGAGGGCGTCGCCTTCGCCTTCCGCGATTGCCAGCGCGTGTTGAACGATGCCGGCACGACGATGGGCCGGCTGCTCGCCGTCGGTGGCGGCTCGAAATCCGAACTGTGGCTGAAGCTCATCGCCACCAATCTCGACACCGAGATCGCGCTCCCCGAGGACGGCGATTTCGGCGGCGCGCTGGGCGTCGCCCGCCTCGGCCTCTGTGCCGCCGAGGGCGCCGATCCCACCGAGATCATGACCATGCCGGCGATCAAGCGGGTGATCCAACCCGACGCCAAGCTGAAGACCGCCTATTCCGATCAATATGCGCGCTACCGCGCGCTCTACCCCGCCATCGAGGAGGCCCGTAAGTGACTGATTTCTTCAAGGGAATTTCGCCCGTCAAGTTCGAAGGACCGACGTCCAGCAACCCGCTGGCGTTCCGGCACTACAACAAGGACGAGATTGTCCTCGGCAAGCGGATGGAAGATCACATCCGCCCCGCCATCGCCTACTGGCACACTTTCGCCTGGGAAGGCGGCGACCCGTTCGGCGGCCGCACTTTCGATCGTCCCTGGTACGACAAGGGCCTCGAGGGGGCCAAGATCAAGGCCGACGTCGCCTTCGAGATGTTCGACCTGATGGACGCGCCGTTCTTCTGCTTCCACGATGCCGACGTCGCCCCGGAAGGCGACAGTCTCAAGGAGAGCAACAAGAACCTCCGCACCATCACCGACATCTTCGCCAAGAAGATGCAGTCGAGCCGCACCAAGCTCCTCTGGGGCACCGCGAACCTCTTCTCCAACCGCCGCTACATGGCCGGCGCCGCCACCAACCCCGATCCGGCCGTGTTCGCCTATGCCGCCGGGCAGGTGAAGGAGATGCTTGAGATCACCCATGATCTCGGCGGGTCGAACTACGTGCTGTGGGGCGGCCGCGAAGGCTACGAGACGCTGCTCAACACCCGCATCAAGGAAGAGCAGGATCACGCCGCGCGCTTCCTCGGCCTCGTCATCGAGCACGCCAAGAAGATCGGCTTCAAGGGCCAGATCCTGATCGAACCCAAGCCGCAGGAGCCGACCAAGCACCAGTACGACTATGACGTCGCTACGGTGTACGGGTTCCTCAAGACCTACGGCTTCGAGAAGGACGTGAAGGTCAACATCGAGGTCGGTCACGCCTTCCTCGCCGGCCACAGCTTCGAGCACGAGCTTGCCGTCGCCGGCGGCCTCGGCATCCTCGGCTCGGTCGATGCCAACCGCAACGACCTGCAGTCGGGCTGGGACACCGATCAGTTCCCCAACAACCCCGGCGAAATGGCGCTGGCCTTCTACCAGATCCTCAAGGCCGGTGGCCTCGGCAAGGGCGGCTTCAACTTCGACGCCAAGGTGCGCCGCCAGTCGATCGATCCGGCCGACCTGCTGCACGGCCATGTCGGCGGCCTCGATATCCTCGCCCGCGGCCTCAAGGGCGCCGCCGGGCTGCTGGAAGACGGCACCTATGACAAGGTGATCGAGGCCCGCTATGCCGGCTGGAAGTCCGCGGAAGCACAGAAGATGCTGACCTCCGACAGCCTCGCCGATATCGCCGCCCGGGTCGAAGCGCAGGGCATCAACCCACAGCCGAAATCCGGCCAGCAGGAATACCTCGAGAACCTGGTCAACCGGTTCGTTTGATGGCGGAGACGGGTTCCATCCGGCCACTGACCCCTCATGATCGGCCCGCCTGGGCCGATCTCTGGCGGCAGTACCTGGCCTTCTACGAAAGCGTCCTGCCCGAGGAGATCTATGCCTCGACCTGGTCACGCCTTCTGGCCGACGACGAGCCGGTATGGGGTGCACTCGCCCTCGCCGGCGAGCGCCCGGTGGGTCTCGTCCACTATATCTACCACCGCACCGCCTGGGCGCTGGCCGACAACTGCTACCTGCAGGATCTGTTCGTGGCGCCGGACGGGCGCGGCCTAGGTCACGGTCGCGGCCTCATCGCCTATGTCGCCGACCAGGCGAAGCAGGCGGGCAGCGGCCGGGTATACTGGCTGACCCACGAGTCCAACACCACTGCCCAGGCCCTCTACGATCGCGTCGCCTCCCGTTCGGGCTTCATCCAGTATCGCCTGCCGCTCAGCTGAAACGAGTCACATGCCCACCATCCGCAATCCCATCCTCCCCGGCTTCAACCCCGATCCCTCGATCCTGCGCGTCGGCGAGGATTACTACATCGCCACCTCCACCTTCGAGTGGTACCCGGGCGTGCAGATCCATCATTCCAATGATCTGGCCAACTGGGAGCTGGTCACCCGCCCGCTGACCCGGGCCAGCCAACTCGACATGCGTGGCGATCCGGATTCGTGCGGCATCTGGGCGCCGTGTCTCAGCCATGACGGCGAGCAGTTCTTCCTCATCTACACCGACGTGAAGCGCAAGGACGGCTCGTTCAAGGACGCGCACAACTACCTCGTCACCGCTCCCTCGATCGAAGGCCCGTGGTCCGACCCGGTCTACATGAACTCCTCCGGCTTCGACCCCTCGCTGTTCCACGACACCGACGGCAAGAAGTGGTTCGTCAACATGCTGTGGGACCATAGAACCCGCCCGCTGCTGTTCGCCGGCATCGCGCTGCAGGAATACGACCACGCGCAGAAGAAGCTCGTCGGGCCGATCAAGAACATCTACCAGGGCACCGACCTGAAGCTGGTCGAGGGCCCGCATCTCTACAAGCGCAACGGCAAGGACGGGCAGCCCTGGTACTACCTGCTGACCGCCGAGGGCGGCACCGGCTACGAGCACGCTGTCACCTTCGCCCGCTCGCGCAATATCGATGGGCCGTACGAAACCCACCCGATCCAGCACATTCTCACCGCCAAGGACGCGCCGCTCAACGCCGTGCAGCGGGCCGGCCATGGTGACATCGTCGAGACGCCGGATGGCAAGACCTTCCTCGTCCATCTGATGGGCCGCCCCACCACCCAGAAGCGCCGCTGCGTGCTCGGCCGAGAAACCGGCATCCAGGAGGCCTATTGGGGCGCCGACGACTGGCTGTGGGTGAAGAACGGCCCGGTCCCCTCGCTCGAAGTCGAAATCCCCGGCACTCGCGATGACGCCGGCTACTGGGCCGAGCAGCGCTACAGCTTCGACACGCTGCACCAGGACTTCCAGTGGCTCCGCACTCCGGAGACGGAGCGCATCTTCAAGGTCGGCGACAACAAGCTGACCCTCTTCGGCCGCGAGTCGATCGGCAGTTGGTTCGAGCAGGCGCTGGTCGCCCGCCGCCAGACCCATTTCTCCTACGACGCCGAAGTCACCCTCGACTTCTCGCCTGTCGACGAACGCCAGTTCGCCGGCCTTACCGGCTACTACGGCCGCTACAACTTCCACTACCTCACCGTCACCGCGCATTCGGACGGCAAGCGCGAGCTGCTGATCATGAGCTCGCTCGCGTCGCACCCCGACGGCCGGCTTAGCTACCCGGCCGCCCCGGTTCCGCTGCCACAGGACGGCCCGGTGCGTCTCAAGATCGAGATCCGCGGCCCAAAGCTGCAGTTCTTCTACGCCGCAGGCGACGCCAGGGCCGCCGGCAACTGGCAACCGGTCGGCGGCACGCTCGACGCCTCGCTCCTCTCCGACGAATGCGGCGGCCACGCCGAACACGGCAGCTTCACCGGCGCCTTCGTCGGCATGGCGGCATCGGACTTGAACGGGACGGCGAAGGAAGCGGTGTTCTCCGACTTCGTCTACCGGCCGGTGCGGGATCCGAGCGACCGGTACTGACGATCACCAAGTCCGGTGCGGGTACGTGTCCCGCACCGACGGTAAGTGGACTTGGGGAAGCAACCCGCGACTCAGTTGCCCGCCACCCCCAAACCCCCTAACGTCCCGGCCTCCCTGTCTCCGCCGCCGAGCCCGATGGACCAAGCGCCCTATAACGCCCCGAGTGCTGCCGACAGCGCGCCTATCACGCCAATGATGTCGCAGTTCCTCGAGATCAAGGCGGTCAATCCGGGCTACCTGCTGTTCTACCGGATGGGTGATTTCTACGAGATGTTCTTTGAGGACGCCGAGATCGCCAGCCAGGCGCTCGGCATCGTCCTCACCAAGCGCGGCAAGCACCAGGGCAACGACATCCCGATGTGCGGCGTCCCCATCCACGCGGCGCAGGACTACCTGAAAAAGCTCATCGGCCTCGGCCATCGCGTCGCCATCTGCGAGCAGGTGGAGGACCCGGCGGAAGCCAAGAAACGTGGCTCCAAGTCGCCGGTGAAGCGCGACGTCGTGCGTCTTGTGACTAGGGGAACAATTACCGAGGACGACCTCCTCCCCACCCGCGGCTCGGCCTATCTCGCCTCCCTCAGCATGGTCCGCCACGGCGAGACGGATTTCGCCCTCGCCTGGGCCGATGTTTCGACCGGCGAAACCGCGGTGCTCGACGTCTCGGTCCTCGCCCTCGCCGATGAACTCGCCCGCATTGCCCCCGCCGAACTGCTGCTCACCGAAGCAACCCGCACCGCCCTCGCGGATGGCAAGATTCCGCTCCCCGACGCGGCTCTTGTCAGTCTCGACACATCCGCCTTCGACAGCGAACTCGCAGTTAACCGGATCACCGCCGCCTTCCCCGCCGGCGAAGTCGACCCCACCGCCTACTCCCGCGCCGGCCGCGCTGCTCTCGGCGCTCTCCTCGACTACATCAGCGATAGCCAGAAGGGCGTCCCCGTCGCCCTGCGCCCACCCGCCGCGGAGCGCCTCTCCGCCCACATGGCGATCGATGCCGCGACCCGCGTCTCGCTCGAGCTGCTCGAAACCCAGCGCGGCCAGGAGAAAGGCTCGCTCCGCCACGAGATCGACCTCGCGGTCACCCCGCCCGGCTCGCGCCTCCTCGCCCGCCGCCTCGCCGCCCCCCTGCGCGATGCCAACCAGATCAACGCCCGCCTCGATGCGGTGGAAAGCCTCGTCGCCGATGGCCTCCTCACCCAGCGCCTGCGCGGCGATCTCAAGTCCGTCCCCGATCTCACCCGCGCCCTCACTCGCCTCGCGCTCGGCCGCGGCGGCCCCCGCGATCTCCGTGCCACCGGCGGCGCCATCGCCGCCGCCATCGCCCTCGCCGATCGCCTCGCCACCCTCGACCGCCCGCCCGCCGATCTCAAATCCATCGCCGTTCGCCTAGCCGACGCCCCCGCCGCACTGGCGGCCGAGCTCACCGCCGCCATTGACGACGAACCGCCGCTGCTCGCCCGCGACGGCGGCTTCGTCAAACGCGGCTACGATGCCCCGCTCGATGCCGAACGGGCGCTGGCCTCGGAAACCCGCGCCGTCGTCGCCGCCCTCCAGGCCCGCCTCATCGACGAGACCGATGTCCGCTCGTTGAAAATCCGCCACAACGGCGTGCTCGGCTATTTCGTCGAGGTCCCCGCCGGCCATGGCGGCAAGCTCCTCGAGCCGCCGCACCGCGATACCTTCATCCATCGCCAGACCATGGCCAACGCCATGCGTTTCACCACGGCGGAACTGGCCGAGCTCGAAGGCCGCATCGCCAAGGCGCACGACGCGTCCCTCGCCATCGAAGCCACCATCTTCACCCGCCTCGCCGAGGCCGTCGCCGCCGAGAACACGCGGCTCCGGGCGATCGCCGACGCGCTGGCCGAACTCGACGTCGCCGCCGCCCTCGCGCAGCTGGCGATGACCCGCAACTTCTGCCGCCCCACCATCGACGACGGCCTCGCCTTCTACATCGAGGGCGGCCGCCATCCGGTGGTCGAAACCAATGTCCGGGCCCAGCACGAAGTGTTCGTCGAGAACGGCTGCGACCTCACCGGCGGCGCGCTGTGGCTGGTCACCGGCCCCAACATGGGCGGCAAGTCCACCTTCCTGCGCCAGAACGCGCTGATCGCCATCCTCGCACAGATGGGCAGCTATGTGCCCGCTTCCGCCGCCCACATCGGCGTCGTCGACCGCGTCTTCTCCCGCGTCGGCGCCAGTGACGACATCGGCGGCGGCCGCTCGACCTTCATGGTCGAGATGGTCGAAACCGCGGCCATCCTCAATCGCGCCACGCAGCGCTCCCTCGTCATCCTCGACGAGATCGGCCGCGGGACGGCCACCTTCGATGGTCTGAGCATCGCCTGGGCCGCCGTCGAGGCACTGCACGATCAGACCGGCTGCCGCGCCCTGTTCGCGACGCACTTTCATGAGATGACTGCGCTTTCGAAGACCCTGGCGCGCGTCACCAACCACACCATGAAGGTACGCGAGTGGGAGGGCGAAGTGGTGTTCCTGCACGAAGTCGCCGACGGCGCCGCCGATCGCAGCTACGGCATCCAGGTGGCCAAGCTCGCCGGCCTGCCTGAATCCGTGCTGAGCCGTGCACGCCAGGTATTGGGCGTCCTCGAACAGCGCTCTTCCGGCGGAAAAGCCGTCGTGCTAGACGATCTGCCGCTCTTTGCGCATCAACCGCCCACCCCGAAGGCGGCCGTTAATCCCATCCATGACATGCTCGATCAGGTGCGCCCCGACGACCTTACGCCCCGCGCGGCCATCGACCTGATCTACGAGCTTAAGAAAATCCGCGATGCAGCTCGCCGAAATTGACGTCCGACCGCGAAAACCGGCCTTCCAGCTTACGGCCGCCGACACCATCCTGGGCGATATCCGCCGGCTGACCGCAGGGCTGGACCCCAAATCCGCCGCCGCCCGCAGCCTCGTGCTGGCGCATGTACGCTCCGTCCTCGCCGCGGCGCGAGTTGGCGCCGAGGCCGAGCTGATGGCCACCGGCAAGGGCACGCGCTGCGCCATGAACTTGAGCGCCGCTGAAGACGAGATCATCCGCGCCGTCCACTATTTCGCGGTCCGCGACGTTTACCCGGTCGACAACCCCTCGGGCGCCGAGATGATCTCGATCGCCGCGGTCGGCGGCTATGGCCGCGGCACGCTGGCGCCCGGCTCCGACATCGATCTGCTGTTCATCCTGCCCTACAAGCAGACGCCCTGGGGCGAGCAGATCACCGAATACATCCTCTACATGCTGTGGGATCTCGGCCAGAAGGTCGGCCACGCCGTGCGCTCGGTGGACGATTGCATCCGCATGGCCCGCTCCGACATGACGGTCCGCACAGCGACGCTCGAAGCCCGCTACCTCACCGGCGACAGAAAACTCTTCGACGAGCTGATCCATCGCTTCGAAACCGAGATCATGCCCAAGACGGGGCCGGAGTTCATCGCCGCCAAGATGGCCGAACGCGACGAACGCCACCGCCAGATGGGCAACACCCGTTACGTGGTCGAGCCCAACATCAAGGACGGGAAGGGGGGCCTGCGCGACCTCCACGCCCTGTTCTGGATCGGCAAGTACTTCTACCGCGTCAAATCCAGCGCCGAACTGGTCGGCAAGGGCGTGCTCAGCGGCGAGGAATACCGGCTGTTCCAGCGTGCCGAGGATTTCCTCTGGGCCATTCGCTGCAACCTGCATTTCCTCACCGGCCGGCCCGACGAGAAGCTGACCTTCGACGTGCAGCCCGATCTCGCCGCCCGCCTCGGCTACAGCGATCGCGCCGGCATGCTCGGGGTCGAGCGCTTCATGAAGCGCTATTTCCTCGTGGCGAAAGACGTCGGCGACCTCACCCGCATCTTCTGCACTTCGCTGGAGTTCGATCACGCAAAGCCCCTCGATATGGTCGGGCGCGTGCTCGCTCCGTTCAAGCGCGGCAAGGTGGCGATCAAGGGCGAGACGGATTTCGTCATCGAGGGCGGCCGGCTAAACGTTGCTGGCCCCGACGTCTTCCAGAAGGACCCGCGCAACCTCATCAAGGGCTTCATGCTGGCGGGGCGGCACGATGCGCACCTCCACCCCGACGCCATCAAGCTGATCCGCCGCTCGTTCAAGCTGATTGGCCATGACCTCCGGAACGACAAGCAGGCCAACGCCTGGTTCCTCGAGATCCTCACCGCCCCGACCTATGTCGAGCGCATCCTGCGCCAGATGAACGAAGCCGGCGTGCTCGGCCGCTTCGTGCCCGAGTTCGGCAAGATCGTCGCGCTGATGCAGTTCAACATGTACCACCACTACACCGTGGACGAGCACTTGATCCGCGCCGTCGGCGTCATGGCCGACATCGCCAATGGCGGCCTCCGCGAACAGCTGCCGCTGACCCATGAACTGCTGCCGCATCTCAACGACACACGCCTGCTCTACGTCGCGCTGTTCCTCCACGATATCGCCAAGGGCCGCCCCGAGGACCACTCGATCGCCGGCGCCCGCATCGCCAAGAAGTTCTGCCCGCGCCTCGGGCTCGATGCGGCCGAAACCGACACCGTCTCCTGGCTGATCGAACATCACCTGTTGATGAGCGAGATCGCCCAGAGCCGCGATATCCAGGATCCCGAGACGGCCCGTTCCTTTGCCGATGTGGTGCAGTCGCCGCAGCGGCTGGCGCTGCTGATGATCCTCACCGCCTGCGATATCCGCGCGGTGGGCCCCGGCGTCTGGACCGGCTGGAAGGGCTCGCTGCTCCGCTCGCTCTACTATGCCACCGAGCCGCTGCTCTCGGGTGGCCACAGCCAGGTCACCCAGCGCGATCGCATCGAGGCGGCGAAGACCGTCTTGCGCGGCGCGCTTTCCACCTGGCCCGCGCCAGAAGTCGAGACCTATCTCGGCCGCCACTACGACCACTATTGGCTCCGCGCCGAGCCTGAACTGCAGGTCGAGCACGCCCGGATGATCCGCGTCGCCGACCAGGCCGGCCAGATGTTCGCCGGCTCGATCCGGATCAAGTCGTTCGAGTCGATCACCGAGGTCTCGTTCTACACCCCGGACCATCCGCGGCTCCTGTCGCTGATCGCCGGCGCCTGCACCATGGCCGACGCCTCGATCATTGGCGCGCAGATCTTCGGCACCCGCGATGGCCGCGCGGTCGACACCTTCCGCCTCCGCCGCTCGTTCACCTCCGATGAGGATGAGAAAGTCCGCGCCACCCGCATCATCGATACGGTGAAGCAGTTGCTGCAGGGCAAGCGTCAGGTGCTGATCGACCTCGGCAAGGAAAGCCGCCACAACAAGCGGCTGAAACCCTTCACCCTGCCGGCGCAAGTCGCCGTCTCGAACACCATCTCGGAGAAGTTCACGGTCATCGAGGTCATGGGCCTCGACCGCACGGGCCTGCTCCACCAGCTCACCCGCCAGATCTCCGACCTCAACCTCACCATCGGCTCGGCCCATATCGGCACCTACGGCGAAAAGGCCGTCGACGTGTTCTACGTCACCGACCTCACCGGCCACAAAATCGAGTCCAAAACCCGCCAGAAAAAAATCCACGACGCGTTGCTGGCGGTGTTCCAACCCATCGAGGAAAAGGCGGGCAAGGTGGCTAATGGGTGACGTGCACCGGGATAGCCCGGCGCTCACAAACACCCCCCGCCCTGTCCCTCCCCCTCAAGGGGGGAGGAGACCCTCCGAATCTGCCTTCGCGGCCTTGCACTCAGTGCAAGTGTTGGCGTCTCCCTCCCCCTTGAGGGGAGGGGACAGGGGTGGAGGTACTCTTCCCGCACCGCCCTCTCCGCTGGAGGACTTGCGTTGAGCCTCTACCGCAACTTCCTCTCCGTCGGCGGGCTCACCCTCGTCTCACGTGTCTTCGGCTTCGCCCGTGATGCGCTGATGGCGGCCGTGCTCGGCATCTCGCCCGTCTCCGACGCCTTCAACGCCGCGTTCCGCTTCCCTAACCTGTTCCGGCGGCTGTTCGCCGAGGGCGCTTTCAACACCGCCTTCGTCCCAATGTTCTCCACCGCGCTCGAGACCGAGGGTAACGAGGGCGCGAAGGAACTCGCCGGCCGGATCATGAGCTGGCTGGTCGCAGCGATCCTCGTCGTCACCATCCTCGTCGAGATCTTCACCCCGCAGATCATGGTGTTGTTCGTTCCCGGCTTTGTCGGTGACGCGGAGAAGTTCGACCTCACGGTCTTCCTCACCCGGATCATGTTCCCTTATCTCGCTTGCATGTCGCTGATGGCGGCCTATGCGGCGATCCTCAACAGCCTCGGCCGCTTCTTCGCCGCCGCCTTCGCGCCGATCGTGCTCAACATCGTCAATATCGGCGCGCTGATCCCGCTCGCCATCCTGACGCTCGAGGCGCCGGATACCGCCTTCTGGGTGGCCATCGCCACCATGCTCGGCGGCATCGCCCAGCTCGTACTGGTCTATTGGGCCATCCGCCGCGCCGGGTTCGTGCCGAAACTGCGCTGGCCGCGGTTCGACACTGAAGTGCGGCGCTTCTGGATCCTTGCGGTGCCGGCGATCATTGCGGGCGGCATCACCCAGATCAACATCTTCGTCGGCACCATCATCGCCTCGGGCGCCAACGAGGTGATGTCGATCATCTACAATGCCGACCGGCTGTATCAGCTGCCGCTCGGCATCATTGGCATCGCCATCGGCACGGTGCTGCTGCCGGAGTTGAGCCGCCATCTCGGTGCCGGCCGCGAACTCGAAGCGCGGCAGAGCCAGAGCCAGTCGCTGTTCCTCTCGATGCTGCTGTCGATGCCGGCCGCCGGCGCGCTGATCGCGCTCGCGCTTCCAGTGGTCCGGGTGCTGTTCGAGCGCGGCGAGTTCGGCGCAACCGACAGCGTCAACGTCTCGCACGCGCTGCTCGCCTTCGCCGTCGGGTTGCCAGCCTTCGTGCTCATCCGCGTGCTGCAGCCCGGCTTCTTCTCGCGCAAGGACACCAAGACCCCGACCTGGTTCGCCTTCGTCTCGCTGATCATCAACATCGTACTGTCGCTGGCGCTGTTCCCGACGCTGAAGCACGTCGGCATCGCTCTCGCCACCTCGATAGCCGCCTGGGCCAACGTGGTGCTGCTCGCCATCTTCCTAGGCCGCCGCGGTCACTTCACCATCACCGCCGCCGAATGGCGCCAGCAGGGCATGATCCTGCTGCTCACGCTGGTAATGTCTGGCGCGCTCTATGGCCTTGTGGTGCTGCTGGGGCCAGTGTTCGACCCCGGTTATTCGTTCCTAGCCCAGGCGCTGGCGCTGTTCGCCCTCTGCGTGTTCGGCGCGGGGCTCTACTTCGCGCTCGCGCACATTACCAGGATACAGCCTCTCGGAGGGCTGCTGCGGCGCCTGCGGCGGCACAAGGCCTGAGGCCTACTCGTACACCACCACCATCAGCGCCCGAGCCGGCTCACGCCCCTCATTGGCAATCTCGTGCTCGACATCAGCCCGATACCGAGCGGTTTCCCCCGAACCGAGCACCTGCTCCCCCAGCGCCGTCTTCACCCGCAGCCCATCGGTCTGCGCCGTCAGGTGCTCGTAGGTCCCGGCGGCGTGCGGCGCGCTATGCAGCCGGCTGCCAGGGGCGATCTCCACTTCATACCACTCGACCCGCCCGGCCATGGCCGTCGGGCTCAAGATCCGCAGCCGCCAATGCCCCTCCGGGCTGTTGATCTCAGGCGTCAGCGGCACCGTCACCACGTCCACCGGCGCCGCCCGGCGATGCGCCGCGCCGCCCGCGATCAGGTCGGCGAGGTCGATCTTCAGCGCCTGGGTCAGCCCCCAGAGCACCGCGAAGGTCGGGTTCGATTCGCCCCGTTCGATCTGGCTCAGCATCGAGCGCGACACGCCCGAAAGCGCCGCAAGCCGCTCCAGCGTCAGGTGCCGCGCCTTGCGTTCGCGCTGAATGATCGGGCCGATATCGGGAGCTTCGGTGCTTGCCATGCCGCCTTTATCTCCGAGCAGATTGGCCGTGCCAAGCGGAAATTCCGCGCTCACTTGACTATTCGTCCGTTATAGCGGAATTTCCTCCATATCGGAGGAATGACCATGCAAGCCGGCTATCTCGACCACCTGAACACTGTCCTCGCCGACATCGAAGCCCAGGGCCTGATGAAGCGCGAGCGCCAGATCACCTCGCCGCAGGGCGGCCGGGTCACGGTCGCCGGCCGGCAGATGGTCAACCTCTGCGCCAACAACTATCTCGGCCTCGCCGACCATCCCGCCATCGCCGACGCGGCCGCCGAGGCGCTGGAGCAGTACGGCTTCGGCATGGCCTCGGTCCGCTTCATCTGCGGCACGCTCGACCTGCATCGCGAGCTCGAAACAGCCACCGCCCGCTACCTCGGCAAGGACGACGCGATCCTCTTCGCCGCCTGCTTCGATGCCAACGGCGCGCTGTTCGAGACCCTCCTCACCGAGGACGACGCCATCATCTCCGACAGCCTCAACCACGCCTCGATCATCGATGGCGTGCGGCTGAGCAAAGCCAAGCGCTACCGCTTCCAGACTTCCGACATGGACGATCTCGAAACCCAGCTGAAGCAGGCCGTCGCCGACAACGCCCGCTTCCGCCTGATCGTCACCGACGGGGTGTTCTCGATGGACGGCTATGTCGCGAAGCTCCCCGAGATTCGCGCCCTGGCCGACAAGTATGGCGCCATAGTTGCGGTCGACGATTGCCACGCCACCGGTCATCTCGGCCCGGAGGGTCGCGGCACCGGCGCGCTTACTGGCGCCGAGCCCGACATTATCACCGGCACCTACGGCAAGACGCTAGGCGGTGCCATGGGCGGCTTCATAACCGGCCCGCAGCCGGTCATCGACCTTCTGCGCCAGCGCGCCCGTCCTTACCTCTTCTCCAACGCCCTCGCCCCCGCCGTAACGGCCGGTTCGCTGAAGGCGATTGAAATTGCACGATCTGCCGACGAACTCCGCTCAAACCTGACGCATCTAAGCCATCGATTTAGAACCGGTTTGACCGAAGCCGGCTTCGATCTGCTCCCCGGCGTAACCCCCATCATTCCCGTCATGCTCGGCGAAGCCACACTCGCGCAGAACCTCGCCGCGGCCCTCGACAAGCGCGGCGTCTACGTCGCCGGCTTCTTCTATCCCGTTGTTCCGAAAGGCAAAGCCCGCATCCGCACGCAGATGTCCGCCGCCCTGTCGGAGGCCGACATCGACTTCGCCATCGCCGCCTTCACTGAGGCCGGCCGCGAACTAGGGATCATCTCGTGAAAGCCCTCGTCAAAGCCAAACGAGAGCCCGGAATCTGGCTCGAAGACCGCCCAATCCCGGATATCGGCCCCGACGATGTGCTTGTAAAGGTTCACAAAACCGGCATCTGCGGCACCGACATCCACATCTACAACTGGGACGACTGGGCCCAGAAAACCATCCCCGTCCCGATGATCACCGGCCACGAATACTCCGGCGAAATCGTCGCTCTGGGCGCCGACGTAAGGAACCTGAGTATCGGTCAACGCGTCTCCGGCGAGGGCCACGTCGTCGGCATGAAGAGCCGCGCCAGCCGCGCTGGGAAGTTCCACCTCGACCCCGACACCAAGGGCATCGGCGTCAATCTTCCCGGGGCTTTCGCCGAGTTCGTGCGGATCCCGGCCTTCAACATCATCCCGCTCCCCGACGCCATCGACGACGAGATGGGCGCCATCCTCGATCCGCTCGGCAACGCCGTCCACACCGCCCTCGCCTTCGACATCGTCGGCGAGGACGTGTTGGTCACCGGCGCCGGCCCGATCGGCATCATGGGCGCCGCGGTCGCCCGCCATGTCGGGGCCCGCCACGTCGTCATCACCGACGTGAACCCGGAGCGCCTAGCGTTGGCTGCAGAAGTCGCCGACGTCGTGCCGGTCAACATCACGACGCAGAACCTCCGCGAGGTGATGGACAAGCTCGGCATGAAGGAAGGTTTTGACGTCGGCCTCGAGATGAGCGGCGCCCCCGCTGCACTGGACCAGATGATCGACCACATGGTGATGGGCGGCCGTATCGCGCTGCTCGGCGTACCGGCGCGGCCGTTCATCTTCGACCTCGGCAAGATCGTGTTCCGCATGATCACGCTGCGCGGCATCTACGGCCGCGAGATGTTCGAGACCTGGCACAAGATGCTGGCCATGCTCGAGTCGGGGCTCGATGTCCGCAAGGTCATCACCCGCCGGATGAGCGCCGACGACTATGCCGAGGCGTTCAAGCTGGCGGCCGGCGGCGAGAAGGGCAAGATCGTTCTCGAGTGGTAGGTGGCTTGCGCGCGGGGGCGCTCATCGGCGATAAGCCCAGCTTCACACTGGATTTATCGGTTATGGCTTTCACTCCGCGCGTCTTTTCCGGCATCAAGCCGTCCGGCGACCTGCACCTGGGCAACTATCTCGGCGCCATCCGGCGCTTCGTGCCGCTGCAGCAAACGCATGAGACGATCTACTGCGTCGTCGACATGCACGCGATCACGGTGTGGCAGGACCCCGAAGACCTGCGCCGCTGGACCTACGAGATTGCCGCGGCCTACATCGCGGCGGGGCTCGATCCGAACAAGTCGATCATCTTCAACCAGAGCCAGGTGGTCGAGCATGCCGAGCTGGCCTGGATCTTCAACTGCGTGGCGCGCGTCGGCTGGATGACGCGCATGACCCAGTTCAAGGACAAGGCCGGCGCCGAGGGTGGCGAGAACTCCGAAGCGGTGTCGCTCGGGCTCTTCGCCTATCCCTCGTTGATGGCGGCCGACATCCTGCTCTACAAGGCCACGGCCGTGCCGGTGGGCGATGACCAGCGCCAGCACCTCGAGCTGACGCGCGATATCGCCAAGAAATTCAACCACGATTTCAGGCAGCAGATCAAAGGCCTGGGCGTGAAGGATGACTTCTTCCCCCTGACCGAGACGCTCTCCACCGGCCCGGCCATGCGCGTCATGTCGCTCAAGGACGGCAAGAAGAAGATGTCGAAGTCGGACAGCTCCGACATGTCGACCATCTACATGATGGATGACGCCGACACGATTGCGAAGAAGATCAAGCGCGCCACTACCGACGCCGATGCGCTGCCGACCGAGGCCGCGGGCCTCGCCGGCCGGGCCGAGGCCGAGAATCTCGTCGCCATATACGCCTCCCTCTCCGATACCTCGGTCGATGGCGTGCTGGCCGAGTTCGGCGGTTCCGGCTGGGGCAAGTTCAAGCCGGCGCTGGCCGATCTCGCGGTATCGGTGCTCTCGCCGATCGCCACCGAGATGAAGCGGCTCGTCGCGGACAAGGGCGAGATGGACCAGATCCTCCGTCGCAACGCCGATCGCGCCCGTGCCATCGCCGTGCCGATCATGGACGACGTGCGCAAGATCGTCGGCTTCGTCCGCTGATCTCGCGCGCCGCTTGCGGCCCCGCCGCGCATTTGGAACAATGCCGCATCTTCCGAGCTGAAGGTGCGGCGCTTTGGCTGACAGCATGAGCGAATACAAACGCAAGTTTCTCGTCGTCATCGACGAGAGCAAGGAAGCCGATCGCGCCATTACCTTCGCCGCCAACCGGGTGAAGCGCACCGGCGGCACGGTGGTGCTGCTCTCGGTCATCGACAGCCAGGATTTCACCCAGTTCCTCGGCGTCGAGGAAGTGATGCGCGCCGAGGCCCGCGAGGAAGCCGAGCGCATGCTCGACGCCAAGCGCGCCCGCATCGGCCAGATCGGCGAGGGCATCCGCACCGAGACGGTGATCCGCGAGGGCGACCTCGTCAGCGAGATCGAACGGCTGGTCGCCGAAGATCCCGGTATCGCCATCCTGGTGATCGCGGCGGCCGGCGGCAAAGAAGGCCCCGGGCCGCTGGTCAGCGCCTTTGCCACCCGCGCCGGCCAGGCCGCCCTGCCGGTCATCGTCACCATCATCCCCGGCACCATGACCGACGAGCAGATCGTCGCGGTGACCTGACGCGCCGCGCCAAGGCCTTGCGTTTCGGGCTCCAAAACACTACTTTGGAATTGTTCTAACACGAGTCCGAAACGCCCGATGTTCATCCAGACCGAAGCGACGCCGAACCCGGCGACCCTGAAATTCCTGCCCGGCCGTGATGTGCTGGTCGGTGAACCGCGCGATTTCCGTCAGGCCGAATCGGCGGCGATTTCGCCGCTGGCCGCCGCCCTGTTCGACGTCCCCGGCGTCGAAGGCGTGTTCCTCGGTTCCGACTTCATCTCGGTCACCAAGGACACGGCCGAGTGGAGCCACATCAAGCCGGCGATCCTCGGCGTGATTATGGAGCACTTCCTCTCCGGCAAGCCCGTGCTCGCCGACGGCACTGCCGAAGTGGTGGCCGGCGAAGAGTTCTTCGAGGAGGGCGATGCCGAGACCGTCGAGGTGATCAAGGAACTGCTTGCCACCCGCGTGCGCCCCGCCGTCGCCATGGATGGCGGCGACATCACCTTCAAGGGCTTCAAGGAGGGCACCGTGTTCCTCCACATGCAGGGCGCCTGCTCGGGCTGCCCGTCCTCGACCGCGACGCTCAAGTCCGGCATCGAGAACCTGCTCCGCCACTTCGTCCCCGGCGTCGAGGCCGTGCAGCAGGTCTGAGCCTCGGTTCAGCGGTAGAGTTTCCGATCGCCCGGCCCCCATGCCGGGCGATTTGCTTTTGAGGCACTCGTTCCGCCACTTACCGGATGTCATCCCTCCGGAAGCAGGGACCCAACTCACGTCCTGCGTCCGCTGCCGCTTGAGTCCCAGCTTTCGCTGGGATGACATCGAGTGTGGGGAGAGGTCCGATGGTGATGACAATCCCTGCGCCAACCCCTATCTCTCCCTCATGTCCAGCGTCCTTCTCGCCATCGATACCGCCGCGCCGCGCCTGCAACTGGCACTGCTACTGGGCGAGCGCGCCGATGCGCTGGTCGAGGACATGGCGCAGGGACAGGCCGAGCGCATCTTTCCCGCGATCGACGAACTGCTGGCGCGCAATAGCGTCGCGTACAAAGACCTCACCCGGATCGCTGTCACCACCGGCCCGGGCTCGTTCACCGGACTCCGCATCGGGCTGAGCGCCGCGCGCGGGCTTGGACTGGCGCTGAGCATCCCTGTCATCGGCGTGCCCTCACTGCTGGCGCTGTCGCTCGGCACCCAATGCGACGCCACCGCCGTGCTGCTCGATGCGCGGCGCGATGAGGCGTATTTCCAGCTCTTCAGTGGTCCCGGCATTCCAGTAGGCGAGCCACAACTGCTGCCGATGGACGAGGCGCGTCGACGCGTCCCGCCCGGCGCCGCCCTCGTCACCTCGCCGCTGGTCGATATCGCAGCGCTGGCGCGTTTCGCCGCCACCGTCGATCCCGGCAACTATCCGCCCGAAGCGGCCTATGTTCGCGATGCCGATGCCAAGCCGCAGGAAAAGTTCCGCGTTGCGAGGGTCGGGCAATGAACTTCTGGCTCTCGCCCACCACCCTCCATGTCGAGCCGGCCCGTGGCGGCGATGCGGAGACGATCGCGCGGCTCCATGCCGAAGGGTTCTATCGCGGCTGGACGCGGGAAGAATTCGCCGCCTATGTCGCCGGCAAGGACACGCCGGTCTACGTCGCTTGCGACAGCCGGCGCCGCATTGCCGGGTTCGCCATGCTGCGGCACCTGGGCGAGGAGGTGGAACTCATCTCCATCGCGGTTGATCGCAAGTGGCGGAACAAGGGCGTCGGCCTGATGCTGATGCGGGCCCTGTTCGACGCCGTGCTGATGAGCCCCGCCAAGCGCATGCTGCTGGAGGTGGCCGCCGACAACACACCGGCGCTGAAGCTCTACGGCAAGCTGGGCTTCAAGACCGTCGGCGAGCGCAAGGGCTACTACCCGCGGCCCGACGGCACACCGGCGACCGCTATTGTCATGGCGCGTGATCTTGGCTAACCGAGTTCAGGAGCGTGATCGGGAAAAGTTGCAGACTTTTCCGGTTCGAGAGCGCGACCAAGGAAAGACCTTAACGGGGGACGCCCGATGAGCAAACCCGGTATTCAAACTCTCGAAGAGCAGTGCGCCCAGAAGGGCATGAGGATGACCGACCAGCGTCGCGTCATTGCGCAGGTCATCGAGCAGGCGCTCGATCATCCTGATGTCGAGGAGCTCTATCGTCGGGCCTCGGCGATCGACGTGCGGATTTCGCTCTCCACCGTCTACCGCACCCTCAACCTGTTCGAGGAAGCGGGGCTCGTCACCAAGCACGACTTCAAGGATGGACGGGCGCGCTTCGAGCTGATCCCCGACGAGCACCACGATCACCTGATCGATATCCGCTCGGGCAAGGTGATCGAGTTCCGCAACGAAGAGATCGAAGCCATCCAGGAAGTCATCGCCAAGCGGCTCGGCTACCGGCTGGTCGACCATCGGCTGGAGCTCTATGCTGTGCCGCTCAAGCCGGACGAGGCCAAATGATCCTCCGCAGCCTGTTTTTCATCTTCTGCTACGTGCCGTTCCTCATCGTGTTCGTGCCGCTGCAGTTCCTCGTCTCGCGCAGCCCATGGTTCAACAACCGGATTCCGCGCTGGTTTCACTGGTTCGGCTGCACCTTCCTCGGCATGAAGGTGAAGGTGATCGGCGAGCCCTCGCACGACCGCGCCACGCTGATCGTTTCCAACCACGTCTCGTGGACCGACATCATCGCGGTCGGCTCCAAGGCCGACGTCACGTTCGTTGCCAAGTCCGAGATCCAGAAATGGTTCTTTGTCGGCTTCATGGCCTCGCTGCAGCGCACGCTCTACGTCGATCGCAAGAAGCGCAGTGACGCCAAGCGGGTGAGCGAGGAGATGGGCAAGCGCATGGCCTCGGGTGGCGCCGTGCTGCTGTTCGCCGAGGGCCAGTCAGATATCGGCACCCACGTGCTGCCGTTCCGCTCGGCGCTGATCGGCGCCGCGCAGCACGCCATGGAAGATGCCGGCGCCGGCGAGGTGATGATCCAGCCCCTGACCATCGCCTACACCAAGCTCCAGGGCCTGCCGGTCGGCCGCACCGATCGCTCGTTTATCGCCTGGATCAAGTCCAAGTCGGTGAAGCAGAACATCAAGGAAATCCTGACCGGCGGCACCCGCGAGGTCACCCTCGCCTTCGGCACTCCCCGTCCGCTCAGCGCCGGCACCAACCGCAAGGAACTGGCCAAGCAGACCGAGAACGAAGTTCGCCGCATGCTCGTGGCGCTGAACCGCGGCACGCCGCTGCCGGTGGCGGCGGAGTAGGTTCAGTCCACCAGGCAGAAGTGGTTGCCCTCGGGGTCGGCCAGCACGGTGTAGCCGTCGGCTTCCCGCACCACGCCGGCACCGAGGCCAATGAGGCGGGCGCGTTCCGCGGCGCGGTCGGTCACCTTCACGTCGAGATGGATGCGGCCCTGGACCCGGCCGCGTTCGATCTCGTGGAAGCAGAGCGTCGGGCCGGGGCCGTCGACCATCACCACCGGATCGGTGTCCGGGGTGAGGCCGAGCGCCGCGAGGCGGGCGATCTCCTCGTCGTCATAGGCGCGCACCGCGTAGCCGGTCAGGACTTGAGCCCAAAACCGGGCAAGGGGCGCAGCGCGTTTGCAATCGAAGACGATCTCCTTCAGCAACCCGCTCATCCCAGTGCGCTCTCGAAATCGGCGATGATCGTATCGGCATCCTCGATGCCGACCGAGACCCGGAACACGCCTTCGCCGGCCCAGTCGCGGTAACTCCGCTCGTGGGTGATGGCGAAGGACGAGCGCAGGATGTCCTCGGTGGGGATGTAGAAGCACAGCGACTTGGTCTTGCCCAGCGACACCGCATAGCTGACGGTCTTCAGCCGCTCTGCCAGTTGCCGGGCCATGCCGGCGCTGTCCGACTTCACTGAGAAGCTCAGCAGCCCGGAGAAATTGCGCATCTGCCGGCGCGCCAGTTCCGCCTGCTCGTGGCTTGCGAGGCCGGGCCACAGTACCCGGCGCACCTTCTGGTGCTGCTCCAGCCACTCCGCCACCGCCCGTGCGTTTGCCTGATGCTTCTCCATCCGGAGGCCGAGCGTCTCGATGCCGCGCAGGATCAGGTAAGCCGAGAACGGCGACAGCACCGCGCCGTGGTGGATCAGCACGTCCTTGCGCAGCGCGGCGATGTCGTCGGCCCGTCCGATCACCGCTCCGCCCAGCGCATCACCGTGACCGCACAGGTACTTGGTCAGCGAGTGGCAGACATAGTCGGCGCCGAGCGCGATCGGGTTGGTGCCGACCGGGGTGGCGATGGTCGAATCCACCGACAGTTCTGCGCCGCCGGCGTGGGCAATCTTCGCTACGGCCGCGATATCGGTGAGCCTGAGGATCGGGTTGGCCGGCGTTTCGATATGCACCAGCCGGGTGTTGGGTCGCATCGCCGCCGCGACGTTCTGCGGGTCCGAGCTGTCGGCGAACGACACTGCAACCCCCTGTCGCGGCAGGGCGTGGCGCGCATACTCGGCGACGCCAGCGTAACAGACGTCCGACAGCACCAGATGGTCGCCAGCCTTGAGCGTCCCGGCAAACAGCCCGGTGATTGCCGCCATGCCGGAGGCAAAGCTCAGTGCCGCTTCACCGCCCTCGAGCAGCGCCAGGCGCTTCTCCAGCAGCTCCAGCGTCGGATTGCTCCAGCGGGTGTAGAAATGCGGGGCGTCGGCCTGGAGGTCCGAGGCGGAGAAGCCAACGGCGTCCGGATGGGTGAAGTAGGTCGTGGACAGCACCGGTGCCGGCGCCAGCGGCTCGCCGACGACGCGGGCGCCGTCGCCGCCATGCAGGGCGAGAGTATCGAGGTTCTTGGTCATGGGCGTTCTCCAGGCCGCGGAGGTTGCCCCAATCGGGCGTCTGCTGCCACCCCGGCTTTTGCACTCCCCGCCACTTCGGTGTATTCAGCCGCCCATGACCGAGCACACGCCCAAGAAGCTGTTCATCAAGACCTACGGGTGCCAGATGAACGTCTACGATTCCGACCGCATGGCGGATGCCTTGGCGCCGCACGGCTACGAGCCGGTGCAGGTGATGGAGGACGCCGACCTGGTCGTCCTCAACACCTGCCACATCCGCGAAAAGGCCTCGGAGAAAGTGTTCTCGGAACTCGGCCGGCTGCGCGACCTGCGCGAGGAGCGCCGGGCCAACGGCCAGGACCTGATGATCGGCGTCGCCGGGTGCGTGGCGCAGGCCGAGGGCGACGAGATCGTCCGCCGGGCACCGGCCGTCGACCTGGTGTTCGGCCCGCAATCCTATCACCGCCTGCCCCAGCTGATCGCCCGCGCCCATAATGGCGCGAAGGTGGTCGACACCGACTTCCCCGAGGAGGACAAGTTCGAGCATCTGCCGGCGGCGAAGAAGGAAGTCACGCTGGCGCGTGGGCTCACCGCCTTCCTCACCGTGCAGGAAGGTTGCGATAAATTCTGCTCGTTCTGCGTGGTGCCCTACACTCGTGGCAGCGAAGTTTCGCGCCCGGTCGAGCAGGTGCTGCGCGAGGCGCAGAACCTTGCCGAAGCCGGCGTGCGCGAGCTGACGCTGCTCGGCCAGAACGTCAACGCGTATCACGGCCTCGATGCCAAGGGCCGCAGCGTCGGCCTCGGTGAGCTCTGCTATCGCCTGTCGCTGATCTCGGGTATCGCCCGCATCCGCTACACCACCTCGCACCCCCTCGACATGACCGACGAGCTGCTCGAGGCGCATCGCGACCTCGATGCACTGATGCCTTACCTGCACCTGCCGATCCAGTCCGGGTCCGACCGCATCCTCAAGGCGATGAACCGCCGCCACACCCGGGCCGAGTACATGCGCGTCATCGAGCGCATCAAGGCGGCGCGCCGCGACATGGCGCTGTCAGGCGATTTCATCGTCGGCTTCCCCGGTGAGACCGATGCCGATTTCGAAGAGACCATGCAGGTCGTCAGGGATGTCGGCTATGCGTCCGCCTACACGTTCAAGTACTCGATCCGTCCCGGCACGCCCGGTGCGACGATGGAGAACCAGGTCGCCGAAGCAAAAAAGACCGAGCGCCTGCAGCGCCTCAACGACCAGATCAACACGCAGATGCACGCGTTTCATCAGTCCGTTGTCGGTCGCACCCTGCCGGTGCTGATCGAGAAGGCCGGCCGCCAGCCCGGCCAGATCGGCGGCCGCTCGCCCTACCTGCAGGCGGTGCACATGGAAGGCGCGACCCGGCTGATCGGACAGATCATTCCGGTGGAGATAGTCGCAGCCCGGAATAATTCCCTCATTGGCAAGATTGTCACAGTTGCGGAACCGAATCCTGCTAGCGTTATTGAGTCTCGAGCCACCGCGGCCCATATCTGAGGCTGCCATTACGGAGCTACCAGAGATTTGAGCAGGCATTTGCCCCCGTCTTCCGACCACGGCCCATCCTCCCAGCTTGAACTCGCCTTCGAAGACAACAAGCTCGCCGCGCAACTCTACGGCGATTTCGACCAGCATCTTGCCCTGATCGAGCAGCGCTTGTCCGTGCAGGCGACACCGCGGGGTAACCACGTCATGCTGAAGGGCGGCGCGACCTCCGTCGATCAGGCACGGCGCGTCCTCGAGTCGCTTTACGAGCAACTCGAAGAAGGCGGGCCAATCGAGGTTTCAACCGTCGACGGCGTCATCCGGATGATCGAGACCGAGGACAGCCAGCTGAGCCTGCCCACGCTCGAGAAGAAGGGCAGGGTGCGCATGGCGCAGATCGCGACCCGCAAGGCGACCATCGTTGCCCGCACCCCGGCACAGGATGCCTACATGCGCGCCATGGACCGCTCCGAGCTGGTGTTCGGCGTCGGTCCGGCCGGTACCGGCAAGACCTACCTTGCGGTGGCCCATGCCGCGACGCTGCTCGAGCGCGGCGACATCAACCGCATCATTCTCTCCCGTCCGGCCGTTGAAGCCGGTGAGCGCCTCGGGTTCCTCCCGGGTGACATGAAGGACAAGGTCGATCCGTACCTCCGTCCGCTCTACGACGCGCTTTACGACATGATGCGCCCCGAGCATGTGGAGCGCTGCATCACCTCGGGCATCATCGAAGTGGCGCCGCTCGCCTTCATGCGTGGCCGCACGCTGGCCAACGCGGTGGTCATCCTCGACGAGGCGCAGAATACCACCTCGATGCAGATGAAGATGTTCCTGACCCGTCTGGGCGAGAACTCCAAGATGATCGTCACGGGCGACCCGACCCAGGTCGACCTGCCGCGTGGCGAAAAGTCGGGCCTGATCGAGGCGGTATCGCTGCTCGACGGCATCGAGGGCGTGCATATCTCGCGCTTCAACGACAAGGACGTGGTACGTCACGCGCTGGTTGGCCGGATCGTCCGCGCCTACGAGGCCGATACCGCCCGCCGGCTGGCCGAGAACAACACGAAGGCCTGATGCAAGCCCCATTATCAATCGCCTTCGCGGTCAACGCGGAGGGCTGGCCCGAAGACCTCGAGGCCATCGCCGAAACCGCTATCCGCGAAGCGCTGAAGCAGTCGGAGGCCAAGGTCGCCGGCGTGGCCGAGGTGTCGGTGGTGCTCACCGACGACGCCGAGCAGCGCGAGCTGAACCATCAATGGCGCGGCTTCGACAAATCCACCAACGTGCTGAGCTTCCCGCAGATCGAGCCGTTCGGTCCGGTCGCTGGATTGCTCGGCGACATCACGTTGGCGCGCGAGACGGTGGAGCGAGAAGCGGCCGAGATGGGCATCACCTTCGAGGCCCACTTCACCCACCTCGTGGTGCATGGCTTCCTGCACCTTCTGGGCTACGACCATATCGAGGAAGAGGACGCTGAGGAGATGGAGGGGCTCGAAACCGAGATCCTCGCGACCCTCGGCATTGCCGATCCCTACGCCGATAGCTAAATTACACCCTCCGATGAATTGAAGGCCGCACGCGGCCATACCCGATGAACGACTCCGACAGTCCGTCCGCGCCGCCCAAAAAACCGGCGCCCGCCAAATCCAACGGCGAACCTCCTTCTAGTCCCGCCCCCGCGGCCACGTGGGGGCAACGTCTGTGGCACTCGGTGCGCGGCCTCGTCGCCATGCGCACGGTTTCGCTGCGCGACGACCTCGAGGTCGCCCTCGAATCCGAGAACAACGGCGGCACCGCCGATTTCACCCAGTCCGAGCGGACCATTCTGAAGAACGTGCTCGACCTCGCCGAAAAGCGGGTCGAAGACGTGATGATCCCCCGCGCCGACATCGAGGCGATCGAAAACACCGAAACGCTCGGCGTGCTGGTCAGCCGCTTCCGTCAGGTCGGTCACTCGCGCATGCCGGTCTATTCCGACAGCCTCGACAACATCACCGGCTTCATCCACGTGAAGGATGCGCTGCGCCGCATCACCGAACCGGTGGTCGATCCGGAGGCCGCGGTGCCGGTCAAGCTGGTTTCGCCGCCGCTCCGCTCGAAACTCGAAAAGCTCGATATCGTGCGCCAGGTGCTGTTCGTGCCGCCGCTGATGCCGGTGGGCGACCTGCTGCAGCAGATGCAGCTGAAACGCGTCCATATGGCGGTGGTCATCGACGAATATGGCGGCACCGACGGCCTCGTCACCATCGAGGACCTGCTCGAAGCGGTTGTTGGCGAGATCGAGGACGAGCACGACGACGACGTGGCGCTGGTCCGCAAGATCAACTCCAACGTCTTCATCGCCTCGGCCCGTGCCGAACTGACCGAGGTGCGCGATGTCATCGGCCCGGATTTCGATCCGGGCGCCCACGCCGACGAGGTCGATACGCTCGGTGGTCTGGTCTTCGAACTGGCCGGCCACGTCCCGGCCAAGGGGGAGCACGTAAACGGCATCAAGGGCTTCGAGTTCGAAGTGCTGCAGGCCGATAGCCGCCAGGTCAAACGCGTCAAGATCAAGCGCACGAAGCAGCCGAAGCCACGGCCGCCGAAACCGCCGGTGACGAAAGCGCCCGAGGGCACGCAGGCTCCGGCCGCGGAGTAGCTTCGCCGAGCTACCAGCCCCACCGCCGTCATTTCCGCGAAGGCGGGAACCCTAGTGCGATATCGCAGCGCCAGGTGGGACCGAGGCATCCCACTGGGTCCCCGCCTTCGCGGGGATGACGGCGGTGGGTTGGGTGGCCTGGCTAGCCGGCTCGCACCACATTCCCCACCACGATCTCGCGCCAGATCCGCGCGGGCGTCACCCAGCGCTCGAACAGGTTGTAGTCGCCGGCGTTGATGACGCAGGCGATGCCGGCTTCTGGCGCCAGCCAGAGGCGTTGGCCGCCATTGCCGAAGGCGCCGATCCAGCGCAGCGGCTTGTCGTAGCCGGGCGCCGGCGCCTCGTGGATGTACCAGAGACGGCCGTAACCGAGCCCGTCCCAGGTCTGCACCGCCGGCGTCCAGGACGCCTCGATCCACGCTTCGGGCACCACCTGCCGCCCCTCGAACCGCCCGCCATCGACCAGCAGCATGCCGATCTTCAGCAGGTCCGGGGCGGTCAGCCGCAATCCGGACGCGGGCGACGCCACCCCGTCACTCCCCGCGAGCCAGTAGAAATCGGTGATCCCCAGCGGCGCGAACAGCGCTTCGCGGGCGAAGTCGGGCAGTTTCATGCCGGAGCCGCGTTCGATCAGCGCGCCGATCAGCGCCACGGCGCCGCCGGAATAGACCCATTTCTCGCCGGGTGCGCCGATGATCGGTCGGTCGAGTATGAAGCGGTAACGGTCCGACGCCATCTCCATGGCGATCTCGCTGTTGGTCGGGTCGGTGTAGGGTTTGTTCTCGTCCCACTCCATGCCCATGGTCATGCTGAGCGTGTGGGCCACCGTCACCTTGCGCCGCTCCGGGTCGGCGACGAGGTCAGGGTATTCCTTGAAGGCCTCGATCACCGGCGCGTCCAACGGCGGCACCAGCCCACGCTCCAACGCTATGCCGTAGAGCAGGCCGACGATGCTCTTGGTCACCGACCGGAGGTCATGCAGCACCTCAGGGCCGAACTGCACCCGGCCGAGCGGATCGCCCCAGCTCTCGTCCTCGCCCTCGAAATACTGTTCGAGCACCAGCTTGCCGGCGCGGCTTACCAGCAGCGCGTGGATCGGCAGCAGCAGCCCCGACTCGAACCCCGCAGCGAGCTTCCGTTCCAGATTGGCGGCGAACCCTGCCGCTTCAGGCGTTACCCTGTTCCAGTTCGTCACTGCCGTCTCCCTTGTTCTTTCGCTCGCGATGCTGCGGGGCACGGTCGAGCCAGTCGCTTGATCTCAGTTGCGCTGGTCCCGCCCGCGACGCCGTTGCCGTCTTGACCCCACGCTTCGACCCCGCGACCTTGCCACATGCCCTGTGATTCGAGCGCCGCATGACCTGGCTCGCCGAGACCGTGATGTTGAGCCACGGCTGGCGACGTTTCTTGATCCTCGTTGCGGCGGGGGCGCTGGCTGCGGCGTCGGTGCCGCCATTCTTCCTGCTGCCGACGCTGTTCCTGGCGCTGCCGGTCTGGGTCTGGGCCCTCGATGGCGCCGAACGACGCAGCGGCTGGCGACGGCTGGTCGGTCCGGCATTCCAGATCGGCTTCGCCTTCGGGCTCGGCTACTTCACAGTAGCGCTGCACTGGCTTGGGGCGGCGTTTTTCCAGGCAGGCGGCTTCTTCCTCATCCTGATGCCGTTCGCCATCGTCGGGCTCGCGGCCATCCTCTCGCTCTTCTGGGGATTGGCCAGTGCGCTGGCGCACATGCTGTGGTCGGGCGGCGCGTTCCGTATCGTTGCCCTCGCCAGTCTGCTAGCGCTGGCCGAGTGGGGTCGCGGCCACCTGTTCTCCGGCTTCCCCTTCGACCTCATCGGCTACGCGCTGACCGCCAATGACGAGATGCTGCAGCTCGCCTCGGTGATCGGCACCTACGGCCTCACCTTCCTTGCGGCGCTCATCGCCATGACCCCGGCGCTGATCTGGCCGGCCGACCAGCGCGGGCTGGTGCGACGGCTGGTCCCGTTCTTCCTCGCCGTGGCGGTGATTGCGGCGCAGGTGGCATATGGCAACTGGCGGCTCACCAGCACGACGCTGGTCGCGCGTACCGATATGAAGGTGCGCATGGTGCAGCCGATGATCCTCGATCACGCCGATTGGAGCGTGGCCGACCCCGATGCCATCATCAACCAGCTGATCAGCCTGTCGGAGACCAAGCTGACCCCTTCGGATCCCGGTCTATCTGGGGTCACGCACCTGGTGTGGCCGGAATCGGTGTTTCCGTTCTTCCTCACCAACTACCCGGACGGCATCGCTCGTATCGCTCGCATGCTCCCCGACAGCACGCTGCTGCTCACCGGCGCACCACGCGAACCGCTGGATGAGGATGGTCTGCCGATCCCCGACAATCCGGGCTTCAACTCGATCCTTGCCATCGACACGGCCGGCGAAGTGGTCGCCAGCTACGACAAGTCGCATCTCGTGCCGTTCGGCGAATACCTGCCGTTCCAGAGCTTCTGGCGGCTGTTCGGCATCAACCAGTTCGTGCCGGGCACCAATGGCTGGGCGGCCGGTGATGGCCGCCGGCTGATGACGCCGCCGGGCACGCCGCCCTTCCTGGCGCTGGTTTGCTATGAAGCGGTGTTCCCAGGCGATATCGGCGACCCGTCCGAAGCGAAGTTCATCCTCAACGTCACCAACGATGCCTGGTTCATGGGCTCGATCGGCCCGGCGCAGCATGCCCACCATGCGCGGATGCGCGCCGTCGAGACCGGGCTGCCGATGCTGCGGGCTGCCAACACCGGTGTCACGCTCAGCGTCGATCCGCTCGGCCGCATCGTCGCGCAGCTGGCGGAGAACCAGATCGGCGTCCTCGACGTGGTTCCATCCGAGCCACTGCCCGGCGGCACCATCTTCAATCGCATCGGCGACCTGCCGTTCTGGCTGGCCGTGGGCCTCGGCATTTTTGGCTCGCTTATTGCGGCGCGGCGGCCGCGCCGGGTCGCATGATTTTTCTCCGCAGCCGCCCCACGGAGACATAAAGCTTCCTTTATATCACTTGACCCAGCGAGGACCGAGTGGCAGAACACAAGCCCAACTGTGTGATTTTCGCACTTTTTGAGCACTTTTCGGGGGTTTCGCCTTGGCTCGGTCTTCCTACCTCTTCACGTCGGAATCGGTTTCCGAGGGTCATCCCGACAAGGTCTGCGACCGGATTTCCGACGAGATCGTCGATCTGGTGTTCCGTGAAGCGAAGAAAGCCGGCATGGACCCGGCCAAGGTCCGTATCGCCTGCGAGACCCTCGCCACTACCAACCGCGTCGTCATCGCGGGCGAAGTGCGCGTCCCCGAGACGCTGCTGAAGAAGGGCAAGGACGGCAAGATCCTCATCGATGCAGCCGGCCATCCGGTGGTCAATCCCGCCAAGTTCAAGTCGACCGCCCGCAAGGCGATCAAGGCAATCGGCTACGAGCAGTCGGGCTTTCACTGGAAGACCGCCAAGATCGACGTGCTGCTGCACGGCCAGTCGGCCGATATCGCGCAGGGCGTCGATGAATCCGGCAACAAGGACGTCGGCGCCGGCGACCAGGGCATCATGTTCGGCTATGCCAGTCGCGAGACCCCCGAGCTGCTGCCCGCGCCGATCTATTACGCGCACAAGATCCTCGAGGCGCTGACGGTCGCCCGCAAGGCAGGCGAGGGCGCCGCCATCAAGCTCGGGCCCGACGCCAAGAGCCAGGTCACCATCCGCTACGAGAACGGCCACCCGGTCGGCGTGACGCAGATCGTGGTCTCCACCCAGCATGTCGATGCCAGCCTCTCGTCCGAGGATGTGCGCAAGATCGTCGAGCCCTATGTCCGCGCCTCGTTCCCCGATGGCTGGATCAGCGCCGACACCGTCTGGCACGTCAACCCGACCGGTAAATTCGTTGTCGGCGGGCCCGACGGCGATGCCGGCCTCACTGGCCGCAAGATCATCGTCGACACCTATGGTGGCGCAGCTCCGCATGGAGGCGGCGCCTTCTCGGGCAAGGACCCGACCAAGGTCGACCGCTCGGCCGCCTATGCGGCGCGCTATCTGGCCAAGAACGTCGTCGCCGCGGGCCTTGCCGATCGCGCCACGATCCAGCTCAGCTACGCCATCGGCGTCGCCAAGCCGCTGTCGATCTATGTCGACCTCCACGGCACCGGCAAGGTGGATGAGGGTAAGCTCGAGACCGTGCTCGGTGAGGTGTTCGACCTTAGCCCGCGCGGCATCCGCACCCATCTTGATCTCAACAAGCCGATCTACGCCAAGACCTCGGCCTATGGCCATTTCGGCCGCAAGCCGGGCCGGGACGGCAGCTTCTCGTGGGAGAAGATCGACCTGGTTCCCGCGCTGAAGGCCGCGGTCAAGGCCGCTGCCTGAGGTCCTCAAGAGATCGCCACCTCCACGACGTCATCCCCGCGCAAGCGGGGATTTCTCTTTATGACCGCCCGTGCCGAACGGAAATTCCGCTTTCGCGGCAATGACTCCGTGCTAGTGGGACGCCCCATGACCTCCAAGACCCACCACCCGCTGAACGTCTCCGGCGAGCCGCGCGCCTTTTTCGGCCGCCGTTCCGGCAAGCGCCTGCATAAGGGGCAGGACCTGCTGTTCAAGGAGCTGCTGCCAGCGCTCGAGATTGCGCCCGGCGATGAGCTGCTCGATCCGGCGGTGCTGTTTCCGGACAGATCGCAGCGGGTGATCGAGATCGGCTATGGCGGTGGCGAGCACCTGTCGCTCGAAGCAAGCCGGCATCCCGACACCGGCTTTATCGGCTGCGAGGTGTTTTCCGGCGGCATCGCCAAGCTCCTGCAGCAGATCGACGAAGCGGGGCTGCAGAACATCCGGCTGTACACTGACGATGCGCTGAAGCTGTTGCAGAGGCTGCCGGACGCCTCGCTCGATGGTGCCTGGCTGCTCTATCCGGATCCCTGGCCGAAGACCCGCCACCACAAGCGCCGTTTCATCTCGCCGCTGACGCTCGCAGAGCTCGCCCGCACCCTGAAGCCGGGCGCCCTGTTCCGCTTTGCGACCGACATCGAGGACTATGCCGATTGGACGCTCGCGCACATCCTGCGCGCCCCGGAATTCCGGTTCTCGCCCGAGCGGGCAGGGATCTGGCATGAGCCGTATGTCGGTTGGGAGCCGACGCGATATGAGGAAAAGGCCCGCATCGCCGGCCGCCTCAGGAGCTTTTACCTGAGCTTTGAGCGCCGCTGAGCGGGCCTCGTTAACGCGATTTAACGGAACGTTTAGGCAACGGCGAAATGAAATCCGCCGCCTGCCTCTGGAAAATCCGCTCCGAACGACGATATGGCCCGAAGGGGATCTCCGCTATCCGGCAACGGCTGGCCAAAATACTGTGGGGAGTTGGCGTATGCGTCAGCAGAACCGTCCGCCCGTCAATCAGGCTGTGATCGAGGAACTATTGACCACTCGAAACAGCAAATGGACGCTCACTGTGGTGCTGCACCTGCGGCACGACACTTTGCGTTTTTCCGAACTGCAGCGCGACATCGGCGGCATTTCGCAGAAGGCGCTGACCGCAAGCCTAAGGGCCCTCGAGCGCGATGGCTTCGTCAGCCGCACCAGCTATGCGACCATTCCGCCGCGCGTCGACTATGCGCTGACCGATCTCGGCGCCGAGGCGCTGAAAGCCTTCGAGGCCTTCGAGGCTTTCGCCGCGCGCCATTGGCACCGTGTGGTTGAGGCGCGGCAGCTGTTCGACGCCCGTGACGCCGATCATCTCGAGCCTCAGGTGCTGCGCGTCAGTACCGGCCGTTGATCCCCCGCGGGATCAGCGAGCCGGCAGGTGCGTAACCTGCCGGCTCGGATGATGGCCATTAGTCGAAGAAGTTATCGACGAGCAGCGAGTCGGACGAAGCCGGAGCAGCTTTGACGCCGGTATCGAGCTTGCTCAGCACGCGAGTGTTGCCCTGCGCCGGAGCATTCACCGGGGTCAGCGTATCCTCGTAGAAGTACTGGAACGTGGTCGAGCCATCGGCCAGCTTCACTTCGGCGCGGATGACGTTGTCCGAGTTCTCGTACACGTCGACCGCGTTGATGCCCTTCTGCTGCAGCTGGGTCACGAGGAAGCCGCTGTCGAAGCTGGAGTCATCGGAGGCTGCAAAAGCCGGCACCGAGAGGCCACCGACGAGGAGCACGGCCGCAAGGCCAAGAGCGGAAGTCTTCATTTCAATGTCCCTTTCGTTTTCTGGACAACTGGGAGATCGGACTCCCCGCCCACCTTCGCAAGTGACAGAATCTGCACTTGTTGCTCTTGAAATTCGATAATGTATGCAGAGGGTTACGCGGCGGAGTGCCACCACCCGTTGAGAAACCCACCTCCCTTAAGGAGCGTTGGTTGCCTCAAGGGTACCGTAGGTCGCAGCAGGGGTTGCGCCTGATTTTCAGCAGTTGCAGGGTGTGGTTTCGCGGGAACCAAGGGCGCATTTGGCGCGTCCCACGACGACAAGGAGTCGTGTTGTGCACCAAGCCGTGAAAATCCTGAATATTCAGCAAGTGACCCATAATGTGCGGCGCTACGTGCTGGAAAAACCTGCCGGATACCGGTTCGAACCCGGCCAAGCCACCGAACTTTCACTGGACGAGGACGGCTGGCGCGACAAGAAGCACCCGTTCACCTTCACTGCGCTCAACGATTGGGACTATCTCGAGTTCACCATCAAGAGCTACTTCAACACCGGGGGTGACGGGATGACCGAGCGCCTGTTCGGCTACGTACCGGGTCAGCGCTTGGTGCTGCGCGATCCGTGGGGCACCATCACCTACAAGGGGCCCGGCACCTTCATCGCCGGCGGCGCCGGCGTCACCCCGTTCATCGCCATCCTCCGCCAGCTCAAGAAGGACGGCAAGCTGGCCGGCCACCGGCTGATCGCGTCGAACCGCAAGGCCGAAGACATCATCCTTCGCGATGAGTTCGAGCAGATGGAGGGCCTCGAGGTCACCTGGACCATCACCGACGAGCCGTCGGCCGAGGGCGTCCTGCACGAGCGCATCGACGAGGCGTTCCTGAAGCGCCGCGTGCACGACATCAGCCAGAACTTCTACCTCTGTGGCCCGGACCCGATGGTAGCGGACCTCAAGGCGGCGCTGGGCGGCCTCGGCGCCGAGGCCGAGGCGTTGACGTGGGAGAAGTGACAGGGCCGCCAGCGGCCGCGCTATCGCACTGGACGCGGCACCCTCGGCGATAGATCGTTCAGCAACGCTTCAGGCGCGCCGCAGGATGATGCGGCACCCTGAACGGAGGCTGGAATGATCCCTTCCACGCTGCGCGCCGCTGCGCTTGCCGTTGCCCTCGCCCTCATCGCCACCGGCCCCGGCTGGGCGCAGGTGGGCAAGACCGTCGATGCCCCGGTTATCCGCGAGAACGCCACCTATCTCAATTCGGGCGAACTGCGGACCCGCGCCCTCACGGCGCTGACCAGGAAGCTTGACCCGATGCCGCCGGTCTCGCGCATCGAGGTCGCCGAGGACCTGATCACCGTCTGGACGCAGAGCCGCGAGGCGGCGCACTACACCGACAGCTGGACGGTCTCGCGGATGAAGCTGCTGGTCTTCGACCGGGACATCGTCGACGGCCCTAAGCCGACCGACGGTGACGGCATCGTCGCCAAGCAGGAGGGCAGCTTCTTCGATCTCGCCGACGTCGGGCTCCAGCAGATCGACATCACCATCGCTGAAGCCATTGCCATGGCGAAGATGGAGCAGCGTCCGGACCTCACCTCGCTGGTCATCGCCCGGCAGATCGGCATCCTGCCCGAGCCGCACTATGACGAAGTGCGCTGGACCATCGGGCTCGCGACGCCGCGCGAGACCGCCACGGTCTATGCCGATATCGGCGGCCGGGTCATCGGCGCCGACCTCTCGGGCACCACGCGGGCCCAGCGGCTCGACCTGATTGCCGACAACGACTGGCCGATGGCCGAAGCGCAGGTGGATATCGCGGCCGTGCTGGGCGCACGGCCGCTCAAGGAGCTCCGGGTCTACGACACCTACATCTATTTCAGCGCCGCCCACCCGACCGAACCGGACACCACCAGCGACTACTCGTGGAATCTCGGTGGCGTGCGGCAGGGGATCGACACGCCGGCCTTCGATTTCGGCGACAGCGTCCCCTTCGACATCACCGAACTCGATCTCGGCAAGCTGCCGCAGGTGAAGTCCGCCGCGCTCGAGGCCTTTGCCTCGCTCGGCGCGACGATCACCTACATCAATGCGGAAAAGCCCACCGATCGGGCGGCTGCACCGCTGCTCGTCTGGAGTGTCGACCTCAAGCAGGCCGATGGCGAGAAGGGCCAGGTGCTGCTCGACGCCAACGCCAAGGTGTTGGAGGTCGTGCTGTCGGAAAGCCGGGCGATCGCTGCCCAGGGCCCGTGGCTGGCCCCGGAAACGGTGCTCGGCACGCTCAAGCGGCTCGAAAAGGAGTTCGGACCCGACGCGCGGTTCGGCGAGATCCTGATCAACGACACGCAGGGTTCGGTATTGGTCGAGGACCCGCAGACCCCCGGCACCATGGCGAGTTTCATCATCGATCCGCAGCGCATCATGCGCTTCGGCACGCCGATGCCGTGGGAAGCCGAACTCAACGAGGCCAAGAGCTTCCGCCTCGCCGATCTCGCAGGGCTCGACGCGGCTGCCCTCGGCAAATACGCCGATACCACGCTCGAAACCATGAAGCTCGAGGGCGCAGCGGTGTTTCGTTACACGTTCTCGCGCAACACCCTGCTGCTGGCGCCCGAGGACACCCGTCTGCTGCTCGAGATCCGTGCCGGCAAGGACGATGGCTGGACCAGCGGCTGGGTGACATTCGAGCTCGACGGCAAGGTAGCGGACAAGATGCTGCCCTAGGCGGTCGCTTCGATCATTGCGCCGGTGACGAATGCCGTCACCTTGTCGACCGGCATCTCGCAAGGCTTCAGCGTCGGCTCAGCACTGCTGGGCGGGCGATAGATGTTGAGGCTGATGCGGTCGGCGCCGCCGAGCTCCTCGGCATAGAGCTTGAAGCTGTTGCCGTGGGCGTGGGCGGCATTGGTGACGCCATAGCGCCGCCCGGCATAGCGGGCGGTGAAGTAGCCCAGCGGCCAGGAGGAGAGGATCGACCAGACAGCGGCGGGCGAGGTGTCGGTTGGTGTCGGCATGCCCATAATATGGGGCAAGGCGCCCCATCCGCCAAATCATCGGCCATGTCAGCAGGATCGAAACAAGCCTAACAGCAGGTGGCTGCCTTACCGAGCTATCATCGTTGCGTCACGACAGAAGACTCGAAAGCAACGCCGCATGTCGGGCTCAACGCCGCTGCGCGCAACACGACGCGAATGGATCGGGCTGGCGGTCATTGCACTGCCCTGCACCTTCTATTCCATGGACCTGACGGTCCTCAACCTTGCCTTGCCGTGCCGTCGCTGACGGCCACACTCAACCCCACGGCAGCCCAGCTGTGGGTCGTCGACCTCTACGGCTTCTTCGTCGCCGGTTCGCTCCTGACCATGGGAACCCTGGGCGATCGCATCGGCCGGCGGAAGCTCTTGATGATCGGAGCCGTGGCGTTCGGCGCCACCTCCATTCACGCCGCCTTCTCCTCCACCGCCGACCCGCTGATCCTCGCCCGCGCCCTGCTCGGTATTGCCGGCGCGACGCTGGCGCCATCGACGCTGTCGCTGATCGCGCCGCCGACCTGGTGATGAGTTCCGCGCCGCCGGACGGGCTGTCGGGCGAAGCGGTAGCGATGGCGCTGCTCGAAGCGGCTCGCGTGGCCTATGCCGACGCCATGCTGGTGACAGCGCTGCTCGGTGCGGCGATCGTCCTCATTGCGGCGGTGACGACCATCGCCATGTTCCGCGGGCTCAGGCCGGCGACGGCTTAGACAAAAAAAGGCCCGGGATCGCTCCCGGGCCTTTCGCATTTCGATTGAGGCTGCCGATTACTCGGCGGCTTCCTCGACGATTTCCTTGCCGGTCGCCTGGTCGACGACCTTCATCGACAGGCGGACCTTGCCGCGCTCGTCGAAGCCGAGCAGTTTCACCCACACCTTGTCGCCTTCCTTGACGACGTCGGTGGTCTTGCCGACGCGCTGGGTGGCGAGCTGGGAGATGTGGACGAGGCCGTCCTTGGCGCCGAAGAAGTTCACGAACGCGCCGAAATCGGCGGTCTTGACCACGGTACCCTGGTAGATGGCGCCGACTTCGGCTTCATCGGTGATCGACTTGATCCACTTGATGGCCGCATCGATCGAAGCGCCGTCCGAGGACGAGACCTTCACGGTGCCGTCGTCGTTGATGTCGATCTTGGCGCCGGTCTTCTCGACGATCTCGCGGATCACCTTGCCGCCGGTGCCGATCACTTCGCGGATCTTGTCGGTCGGGATGGTGATGGTCTCGATGCGCGGAGCAAACTCGCCCACCGTGGCACGCGAGGTGTCGAGCGCCTTGGCCATCTCGCCCAGGATGTGCTCGCGGCCGCCCTTGGCCTGACCGAGCGCGACCTTCATGATCTCCTCGGTGATGCCGGCGATCTTGATGTCCATCTGCAGCGAGGTGATGCCGTCGGCAGTGCCCGCCACCTTGAAGTCCATGTCGCCGAGGTGATCTTCATCACCCAGGATATCGGACAGCACGGCGAAGCGGTCGCCTTCGAGGATCAGGCCCATGGCGATACCCGCCACCGGCTTCTTCAGCGGAACGCCCGCATCCATCAGCGCCAGCGAGGTGCCGCAGACGGTCGCCATCGAGGACGAGCCGTTCGACTCGGTGATCTCGGAGACGACGCGGATCGTGTAGGGGAAGTCTTCCGCCTTCGGACGCATCGGGTTGATGGCGCGCCAGGCAAGCTTGCCGTGACCGATTTCGCGACGGCCGGGCGAGCCCATGCGGCCAGCTTCACCGACCGAGTAGGGCGGGAAGTTGTAGTGCAGCATGAAGTTCACCTTCTGGGTGCCTTCGAGGCTGTCGACATACTGCTCGTCATCGCCGGTGCCGAGGGTGGCAACGACGAGGGCCTGGGTTTCACCGCGGGTGAAGATGGCCGAGCCGTGCGTACGCGGCAGCACACCGACTTCGGCAACGATCGGGCGGACCGTGGTGAGGTCACGGCCGTCGATGCGCGACTTGGTGTCGAGGATGTTCCAGCGGACGATCTTGGCCTGGAGGTTGTGGACGACTTCGCCCAGAGCTTCCGATGAGACTGTGCCGGCTTCGATCTGCGACGCGAAGTGCGCCTTGACCTTGGCATTGGCAGCGTCGACCGCAGCGTAGCGCTGGGCCTTGTCCGTGATCTTGTAGGCGGCGCGCAGATCGGCTTCAGCGACCTTGAGCACGTCGGCTTCGAGCGCCGAGTAGTCCGGCGGCGTGAAGTCGCGGGGTTCCTTGGCGGCGAGTTCGGCCAGCTTGATGATCGCGTCGATGACCTTGCGCGAGGCTTCGTGACCGAACATCACGGCGCCGAGCATGATTTCCTCGGACAGCTCCTGGGCTTCCGATTCCACCATCAGCACGGCGTCCTGGGTGCCGGCCATGACGAGGTCGAGCTTCGACTCAGCGCGACGGTTGACGTCGAGGTTGAGGACGTACTCACCGTCGATGTAGCCGACCCGGGCAGCGCCGATCGGGCCCATGAACGGGACGCCCGAGATGGTCAGGGCCGCAGAGGCGGCGACCATGGCGAGCACGTCCGGGTTGTTCTCCATGTCGTGCTGCAGAACGGTAACGACCACCTGGGTCTCGTTCTTGTAGCCATCGGGGAACAGCGGGCGGATCGGGCGATCGATCAGGCGCGAGGTCAGCGTCTCGTTCTCGGTCGGACGGCCTTCACGCTTGAAGTAGCCGCCCGGGATCTTGCCGGCGGCGAAGTACTTCTCCTGATAGTTGACCGTCAGGGGGAAGAAGTCCTGGCCGGGCTTGGCCGACTTGGCCGAAACCACGGTGGCGAGCAGCACGGTCTCGCCGAGGGTGGCGAGCACGGCGCCGTCTGCCTGGCGGGCGATCTTGCCGGTCTCGAGGGTGAGGGGCTGGCCGCCCCAGTTCAGCTCAACTTTGTGGTATTCGAAGTTGATGGGCATATCGTTGTCTTTCCATTCTGCCGGAATGAGCGGGAACGCGGGGGCGTAGTCACCCCGCGAACTCATCCGGTGTGCCAGCCGCGCGCCGCACCCCATGTGCGACTGCAGCCCAAAATCGGCACGGTTCCGCGCTGACACCCACCTGTCGAGGTGGGGCGGAACATGGACAAGACGATGAGCCGCTCATTTTCCGGGGAGGGAGGCACCCGCTGGTGCCGTGAGCGGCCGATGATCTCGCCATGCTCCGCGTAGTTCGTCAGCCTACGCTACTACCCGGCAGGTTGGCCGGGATTGGACCCGCGAGGCGTACCTCGTGGGTCCGGAGTTGCAGTCGAACCCAGCCTTAGCGGCGCAGGCCCAGACGCTCGATCAGCGCCTTGTAGCGCGCTTCGTCCGACTTCTTGACGTAGTCGAGGAGACGGCGGCGCGTCGAAACCATCTTCAAGAGGCCACGGCGGGAATGGTTGTCCTTGCCGTGCAGCTTGAAGTGTTCAGTGAGGTTGGCAATACGCTCGGAGAGGATCGCGACCTGAACTTCCGGCGAGCCGGTGTCGTCCTTCTTGGTGGCGTAGTCCTTGATGAGCGCAGTCTTCCGCTCTGCGGTAATCGACATCGGAAAGGTCCTTTCAAATAGAGGATCATCGGGACGCTGCAGCCCGGGATGTCGTCCAGGCTGAGCCATGAAAAAGCGCCGGCAGGGCCGGAACTCGCGCGCTCTATAGGGGAAAGGGGTGGCAAACGCCAGTTATTTGTCGGCCGCAGGCTTTTCGGTGGCCTTGTCGGTGCTGCCGTTGAGCGTGTCGGAAGGATCGAGCGAGGCGAGTGGAATGGTGAAGCGCCACTCGATGCCGAGGTCATGCACGATGCGCTCGACTTCGCCGCCCAGCGACCGGCCGACCATGTTCTCAAGTACCGTAGTGCCGAAGCCGCGCCGTGGCGTGGCGGAACTGGGGGCGTTGCCGCTTTCGTGCCAGACGAAGGCGACCGCGTCGTCGGCGCGCTTCCACGTCACTTCGAGGCGCCCGCCATCCTTGGCGAAGGCCCCGTACTTCACCGCATTGGTAGCGAGTTCGTGTGCCGCCATGCCGAGGATCTGCGCCGCCTGCGCGTTGAGCCGCAGCGACGGACCGTCGACGACGACGCGCTCGCCGTCGACGGGGCAGAACGGATCGATCTGGCTGACCAGCAATTCCCTGAGGTCGACGCCGGCGACACCGTGCGCCAGCAGCAGGTCGGTCGAGCGCGCGAGGCCGAAGATGCGGCGCTCGAAACTCGACACGAACTCCGGAACCGTGTCGGCGCCGCGGGCGGTCTGCTTGGCCATTGCGGCGATGACGGTCATCTGGTTCTTGGAGCGGTGCGCCAGCTCGCGCATCAGGAAGCGCACCTCGGTCTCGGCCGCTTGGCGCCGCCGCGATGCATCGCCCAGCGCGCTGGAAACGGTCTCGATCTCGGCGATCGGGAACGAACGGGCCTCGACCGGTTGCCCGGCGCCCAATCGCTTGGCGTCGGCCTCGAGCCCGTGCACCGAACGCCCGATCTGCAGGCTCACGCCGTACACCACGAGCACCACCAAGGCGGCGAGCAGCACCCCGCCGGCGAGCAGCGACCAGAACGCATCGGCGAGCGGTTGAGCAACGACGTCGCGATCAGCCCAGGTGACCAGCGACCATCCGCTGAGGAGCGATTGCTGGGCCACCACCAGGTATTCCTTGCCCTCGGACTTGAGGGTGCGCCACCCGGAGGTGGAGCCAAGGTTTTTCACGGGAGCCAGGTTGAAAGAATCGCCGGTATTGCCGCCTTCGCCCGCTGACGCGATGATCACGCCCTTGCGGTCGACCAGGGCCACATGCCAGCCATCGGGCATGCGGCTCGCCAGAAGTGGCAGCGATAGCTGGCTGGCGGTGCGGCTGAAGCCGAGGACGAGCGGCGGATGTCCCGCCGGGAAGATCGGCTGCAGGATATTCACCACCCATTGCTGGGAGACCCGGCCGTAAACCGCGTCGGATATGGCCACGTCGCGGCTATCGAAGGCACGCTGCGCCGTCTCGACATCGCTGATGGCATTGTCGCCCTGATCCGAAAGTGGCCGGCGGGTCGTCAGGTCCGACGTCATGTCCGGATGGATGACATAGACATACGACCCGGTGCCCTCGAGCGCCACGCTGACGCGCGCATGGAACTCCGGATAGTCGGCCGGAGACAGCGGTGGAGTGGTCGCGAGCACGCGCAGCGTGGTGATATTAGCGTTGATCTCACGGTCGACCGCCTGGACGATCGAGCGGGCGTTGCCGGTGATCAGCGTCTCGACTACCCGCTCCTGCGCCTCGTTGTTGCGCTGCAGCAGGATGGCCGAAAAAATGAAGGCTGGAACCAGGGCGACCAGTGCCAGCACGAAGAGATAGACGGCAATCGGGCGCGCGGTGCGAACGCGACGGCGCACGGCAGCAATAGTCTCAGCCGGGCCGGGCCCGTCAGCCATTTAGCACCCCGGCGGACATGCAACCCCAGCCTCTACAAAGCGTCGAAACATGGAAACGTCCGATTCTGCTATTGAGTTCCGGCGGTTACGACAAAAATCCTGGGCTCAGGCGAGGACGCGTTGCGGTTTGAACATGCCGGCTTCGACGCGGCCCAGGGCGACGGCGGCGCCGGCGCTGCTGGCCCAGGCGCTGTCGAGCGCGATCGGCGCCGAGGCCCCGCCGAGCAGCACGGGATTGCCGTGGCGCACGGCGCTAACCTGATCTGGCGTAAGGCGAATTTCGGGCAGCAACGACAGGCCGGCGGACACCGGCAGGAGCAGGGAATCGCGGTCGGCGGCGGCTTCGAGGGCCTCCAGAGTGACCGCGCGCGCCTCGGTGAAGGGGCCGACGGCGGCGCGGCGAAGTTCGACGACGTGGCCGCGGGTGCCCAGGTGCCGGGCGAGATCGCGGGCGAGGGCGCGGACATAGGTGCCCTTCTCGCAGGTCATCTCGAGGCGGCTGATTTCGCCTGTGTGTTCAAGTAGTTGCAGCGACTCGATGTAGACCGGACGGGCGGCGAGTTCGACCGTTTCGCCAGCCCGGGCGAGGTCGTAGGCGCGCTCGCCGTCGACCTTGATAGCCGAGAAGGCGGGTGGGGTCTGCATGATCTCGCCGGTAAAGGTCGGTAGAGCTGACCTAATTTCCACCTCATCCGGACGCACGGATGAACGCTCGCTGACGATTCCTTCAGCATCGTCGGTGGTGGTCTCCTCGCCCCACTTGATGGCGAAGCGATAGACCTTGGTGCCGTCCTGTACTGCGGGGACGGTCTTGGTCGCTTCGCCCAGCGCGATGGGGAGGATGCCGGTAGCAAGCGGATCGAGCGTGCCGGCGTGCCCGGCTTTCTTGGCGCCGAACAGCCAGCGGACTTTGCCCACCGCCTGGGTGGACGTCATGTCGTAGGGCTTGTCGAGTACCAGCCAACCGGAGACGTCGCGCTTCTGGCGCTTCTCGGTGGTCAATCTTCGTCCTCATCCTTGTGGATGTCGCGCTGCACGCGATCGGAGCGGAGCAAGGCGTCGATCTTGCCGAACTCGTCGAACGTGGTGTCGACGAAGAAGCGCACTTCGGGGGCGAACTTCAGGTCGAGCTCGGGCGCGATGCGGCCGCGCACGAAGCGTGCATGCCGGTTGAGGGCGACGACGATCTCGTCGGCACCCTCGCCGCCAAGCGGCACCACGTAGGCGCTGGCGAGCTTCAGGTCGTTGCTCATGCGCACTTCGGGCACGGTGATGACCTTGCCCTCGAGCAGGGGATCGTCGATCTCGCCGCGGGCGAATAGCCCGGCTAGGGCATGGCGCACCAGTTCGCCGACGCGCAGCATGCGCTGGTTGGGACCGGTGGGCTTGTGATTGTCGCGTTTCATCCGCCCGAGTTAGGCGCTCGGCGGGCGCGCGTCAACTTTGCCCTTGGATGCGATCAGCCGCTCCAGCCCATCGAGGATGCGCGCGAGGCCGAAGGCGAACGCCCGATCGGGGTCGCCGAGGCCGTAGAGTTCGCCCACCACCGGCCCAACGCGCTGCACCACGGGATAAGGAGTATAGTCGAGCGTTGCGAGGAACGGCTCGATCTTCAGCCACCACTCGTCGTCGCTCATGCCGGTGAGTTGCTTCACCATCCGGGAGCGGGCCACGTCGCGCACCGCGCCATGCACGTAGTTGGCAACGAAGGTCAGGCTCTGGTCCATCTCGACCTCGTCGAGCCCCAGATTGTCGAAGGCGGCGAGCGCCATGTCGTAGGCCCGCAAGGTGTTGGGTCCCATCACCGGCCGGTGCGTCGCGAGCTCGAACACCCAGGGATGGGCAAGGTAGAAGTCGCGGTAGCCGGTGGCGATGAGGCTGACATTGTCCCGCCACTTGGCTGGATCGAACTTCGGCGTTTCGGGCACCGGCCAGATGACGGCATCGACCATCAGGTCGAGCAGTTCGGCCTTGCCGGGAACGTGCGTGTAGAACGACATCGGCGAAATGCCGACGGCCTCCGCTACCCGCCGCGTGCTCACCGCCTCGAGCCCCTCGGCATCGGCGATGACGATAGCGGCAGCGACGATATCGGCCAGCGCCACCTTCGGCTTCGGCCCGCGCTTGGGCGGCTGCGCGCCGCTCCACAGCAACTGCAGCGTGCGGATCGGGTCGCCCCGCCCGGCAATGTCGTTCATCCGGCCTCCGATTAACTCTTTACACCGTACGGGATTATGCTAAACCTTGTACGCCGCACAATGTTATGGCCCCTGTGCGGAAAAGTCGAGCCTTACGTCGAAATCCACCCTGCTGACACGTCATGTCAGGAGGGGTGGAACAGTTTGCCTTGAGAAGTCAAAGAGGAGTTCCAGCCGTGATTCATGCGCGTGGATTGATGCGGAGTTTCAAGACCAAGACCGGAGTGGTGGAGGCCGTGCGCGGCCTCGATCTCGATGTCGCGGAGGGCGAACTGGTCGCCTTTCTCGGGCCCAATGGCGCCGGCAAATCGACCAGCGTGCGGATGCTGACGACGCTGCTGCCGCCAAGCGAAGGCACCGCCAACGTGGCCGGGCACGATGTCCTCCACGCCCCGGCTGAGGTGCGAAAGCAGATCGGCTATGTCGGCCAGGGCAAGGGCACTGGCAACTACAACAAGCTGCGCGATGAACTGCTGACGCAGGGCGCTGCCCAGCAGATGAGCAAGGCCGCCGCGGCGAAACGAGCCGACGAACTGATCGGCATGCTCGAGCTGACCGGCCTCGAGGCCCGCACCGGCATGAGCCTTTCGGGCGGGCAGAAGCGGCGCGTCGATGTGGCGCTCGGGCTGATGCACAGCCCCAAGGTGCTGTTCCTCGACGAGCCCTCCACCGGGCTCGACCCGCATAGCCGCGCCAACCTCTGGGAGCACATCGTCAGGATCCGCAAGGCGACGGGAATGACGATCTTCCTCACGACCCACTATCTCGATGAGGCCGACTCCATGGCCGAGCGGGTGATGATCATGGACAACGGCCAAGTCATCGCCAACGACACGCCGGAACGGCTGAAGGCCGACCTCGCCGGCGACCGCATCACCATCGACGCAACGGACTCGGTGGTGGCGGCCGAGGTCGCTGCCAACCTGCCCGAAGCGCGCGAAGTGACCCGCGACGGCGCCCGGGTCGGCGTGACGGTGAAGGGCGGCGAAGCGGTGCTGCCGGAGTTCATCCGCTCGCTCGATCTGCGAGGAGCACGAGTGCTGGCGGCGAATGTGCGGCGACCGACGCTGGACGACGTGTTCCTGGGTTTGACCGGCCGCTCGCTCAGGGAGAGCGCAGCATGAAGGGGCCATTTGCACCTGTGAGGCGGCGAGCCACCCTGCCTTCTCCCCTTGTGGGAGAAGGTGGCGCGCAGCGCCGGATGAGGGGTCCGCAGCCGGAGGCTGCGCGACCGGAGCAAAGCGACGGGCGATTGAGCTTGCGGAGAGAGACCCCTCATCCGCCCTTCGGGCACCTTCTCCCACAAGGGGAGAAGGCAGGGTGGTGGCCCGCCCCCATGATCGAGCTTCAGGAGATTCAACGATGACCTTCTTCCGTGATGTCGCGACCTCGTTCACCCGCGAGATGAAGCCCACCCTCGCCGATCCCTCGTGGATGGCGTTCGGTCTGGTGCAACCGGTGCTCTATCTCGCCTTCTTCGTGCCGCTGCTCGACGTCGGCGGCTCCACCGCCGACGCGCTGCAGTGGTTCGTGCCCGGGATGATCGTCATGCTGACGCTGTTCGGCACGGCGATGGTCGGCTGGAGCCTCACCGAGGAGCTGATGAGCGGTGTGCTCGAACGGTTCCTTGCCACCCCGATGAGCCGGCCGGCGCTGATCTTCGGCCGCTCGCTCAAGGAGATGTTCCCGCTGGCCCTGCAGGCGGTGGCGCTCATCCTCCTCGCCTGGCCATTCGGGCTGCAGCTTCATCCGATCCAGATGCTGTTCGGGCTGGCGCTGCTTGCCTTGTTCGGCGCAGGCGTCGCGGCGCTGTCCTACTCGCTCGCCATCGCCGCGCGCCACAACACCTCGCTGTTCTACATGGTGAGCCAATCCGTGGCGCTGCCGCTGATGCTGCTCGGCGGCGTGCTGCTGCCGATCGAGAACGGGCCCGGCTGGCTCTATGCGGCCAGCCGCTTCAACCCGCTGACCTACCTGGTCGAAGCCGAACGGGCGCTGTTCGCCGGCGAACTGTTCACCACCACGGTGCTGTGGGGCGTGCTGGTCGCGGCCGGCGTTGCCGTGGTTGGCCTGACCATCGGCGCCCGGGCGATCCGCAAGGCGAGCATCTAGCGCGCCACGCCGGGCACCCACGGGTGTCCGGCTTCACCTTTCAGAAAGCGAGGTCAAGCGATGAGCGAAGAGATAACCATCCCAGTCCTCTCCGGAGCAGTCACCAGCGGCGGCGACGCACGAGCGCTCGCATCGCGTATCGAACTGGCAGTGGCCATGGGGCAGCACCAGGTCGCGACAGACCTTCATCGCAGGTTCCGGGCGCTGCCTCTTTCCGACGCCGAACGGCGCCGGATGCATCAGGAGTTCGCGGTGCTGGATCGGCTGCCGTGAGCATCTCCCCAAACTCGATGTCATCCCGGCGAAGCCGGGATCCATCCTGAGGTGTGTCGGCTCATGCGCTGCTACCGCGGCATCTCAGGATGGGCCCCGACCCTCGCCGGGGTGACACCGTTGGTGGGGGAGGGGTTGCCTTTCCCCGAAAGCTTATTTAACTAACTGGTAAATTACGAAAGAGGGTAGCATGTACGGTTCGATCAAGATCCGCGGCGCGCGGGAGAACAATCTCAAGAACGTGTCGCTGGATATCCCGAAGCGGAAGATCACCGTGTTCACCGGCGTGTCTGGATCGGGCAAGAGCTCGCTGGTGTTCGGCACCATCGCGGCCGAAAGCCAACGGTTGATCAACGAGACCTACCCCGCCTTCGTCCAGCAGTTCATGCCGCATTACGGCCAGCCCGACGCTGATCAGCTCGAGAACATTTCCGCTGCAATCATCGTCGACCAGCAGCGGCTGGGCGGCAATTCTCGCTCCACCGTGGCGACGGTGACGGATGCCGCTCAGATGCTGCGCGTGATCTTTTCGCGTGCCGCCACGCCGAAGCTGGGCGCGCCGGGGCTCTACTCCTACAACGACCCGCGCGGCATGTGCCCCGATTGCGAGGGCATCGGCCAGGTCGCCGCCATGGACATGGACGCGGTTGTCGATGAGAGCAGATCGCTCAACCAGGGCGCGCTGCTGCCCAAGGATTTCGCGGTCGATAGCTGGTACTGGGAGCTCTACAAGGCCTCCGGCTTCTTCGACATGGACAAGCCGGTCAAGGACTTCACCGCCGAAGAGCGCGAGAACCTCTTCCACCTCGACGATGGCCGCAAGGTCAAGGTCGGCAAGATCGGGCTCACCTATGACGGGATCGTCGCCAAGCTGAAGAAGGGATTGGGCGCGAAGGACCCTGAGAACCTGCAGCCGCATGTGCGCGCCGAGTACGACAGGATCTTCACCCGCAAGACCTGCCCCGCCTGCGGCGGCGCCCGGCTGAATGCGGCGGCGCTCGGCAGCAAGGTGAACGGCAAGAATATCGCCGAATGCTCGGCGATGCAGGTGTCCGACCTCGCCCCGTTCGTCCGCTCGATCGATGCGCCGGGCATCGGGCCGATGCTCGAGGCACTGGCGGCGCGGCTCGAGAACCTCGTCATCATCGGGCTCCGCTATCTCAGCCTCGATCGCGAGAGCTCCACGCTCTCGGGCGGCGAAAGCCAGCGGGTGAAGATGGTGCGGCACCTCGGCTCATCGCTGACCGACATCACCTATGTATTCGACGAGCCGAGCGTCGGGTTGCACCCGCACGATGTCGGCCCGCTAGCCGGGCTGATGCAGCAGCTGCGCGACAAGGGCAACACCGTGCTGATCGTCGAGCACAAGCCCGACATGATCGCCATTGCCGACCACGTCGTCGACATGGGGCCGTTTGCTGGTTCGAAGGGCGGCGAGATCGTCTACGAGGGCGATTTCGACGGTTTGCTGAAGTCGGGCACCCTCACCGGCAACCACATGAAGAAGTACCAGCCGATCAAGACCGACCTGCGCAAGCCCAAGGGCCAGCTGAAGATCGCGCACGCCAAGACCAACAACCTGCGCGATGTGTCGGTGGCGATCCCCGAGGGCGTGCTGACCGTGGTGACCGGCGTCGCCGGCGCCGGCAAGAGCTCGCTGATCCAAGGTTCGCTTCCGACGGCCTACCCGGACACGGTGATCATCGACCAGAACCTCAACCGCGGCTCGTCGCGCTCCAACACCGCGACCTATACCGGCATCCTCGACACGGTGAGGAAGACCTTCGCCAAGGCCAATGGCGTCGACGCGGCGCTATTCTCGGCCAACTCCAAGGGCGCCTGCCCGGACTGCAAGGGCCTGGGCGTCACCTATACCGACCTCGCCCACATGGACCCGGTGGCGAGCGTCTGCGAGACTTGCGAGGGCAAGCGCTTCACCGACGAAGTGCTGCAGCACAAGCTGCGTGGGCGTGCGATCAGCGACGTTTACGAAATGAGCGTCTCCGAGGCGACCGAGTTCTTCACCGAGCCGGCCATCGCCAAGATCCTCAAGGGGTTGGACGATGTCGGCCTCGGCTACCTAACCCTGGGCCAGCCGCTGTCGACGCTGTCGGGCGGTGAACGCCAGCGTCTGAAGCTGGCGGCGGAACTGGGTAAATCCGGCAATATCTATGTGCTCGACGAGCCGACCACCGGGCTCCACATGAACGACGTCGATACGCTGATCGGGCTGTTCGACCGGCTGGTCGATGCGGGATCGACCGTGATCGTCATCGAGCACAATCTCGATGTGATCAGCCGGGCAGACTGGGTCATCGACCTCGGGCCGGGCGCGGGTCACGAGGGTGGGAGCGTGGTATTCGAGGGGACGCCGACGGGGTTGCGCGGGGCGAAGGGGAGTTTGACGGGGGCGGCGCTGGCGGCGCGGGGGGCTTAGCCTCCTCGCTGTCGGCCACCACGGGCGCGGCTATTGGGCCGCCACTTTCTCCAGCGTCACCGCGTCCTGCAATTCCTTCGCCCGAGCCTGGAACACCGCCGCATCCACCGGCCAGGTCTTCGGATCCGACGGATCGAACGCCCGGCCCTTCCACTCCTGATAGACCATCGCAATCCCGGTATCGGTCTTTTTGAATACGGCGACCATCACCTCGCCCAACCCGCGCAGCTTGCCGTTGTCCTTGTAGGCGCCGCACACCATGCCGAGCGCCGGGAAGAAATCACCGGTCTCCTCGCCGAAATTAAAGAAGCCGATCGCCTCGGGTTTGCAGATCTGCGAGTAGCCGTACATCGTGGCGCGGCGGTAGTCGTCGAGGCTGCGGCCCGGCTGCAGCGTCAGCCGCACGGCGTAGGTCTGGGTCCACTTGTCGATGGACTCACCGAGCGGGAAGAACTCGGCGAAGGCCTGCCCGGCATCGCCATAGGTGTTGGATTCCACCAGCTTCAGCACATCAGGCGAAAGCCGCTCGGTGGGCGACAGCCAATCCGGCGTCGGCAGCACGAAACGATGCCCCAGCGCCTCGAAGCTGAGGTTGACGCCGTCGCGGCCGAGGGTCGGTGCGTCCTGGGCGGCGGCACTGCCGATGGCGAGAAGGCCGCAAAGGGCGAGGATCAGGGCACGCACGTGACAAACTCCGCTGTCGGAACGGGCGCGACCCTATGCCGAGGCGGGTCATCGAGTCGAGGAGGCTTGCACGACTCATAAGTATTGGCTTATGTGTTGGTCATGGAAGCAGATATCTTCAAGGCGCTGGCCGATCCGAACCGCCGTGCCATGCTGGAGCGGCTGGCGAGCGGTGAGCTGACCGGTTCGGCGCTTGGCGAGGGCTTCGCCATCTCGCAGCCGGCGATGTCGCAGCACATCGCCGTGCTGCGCGGCGCTGGGCTGATCCGCGAACGGCGCGAGGGGCGGAGCGTGCATTACGCGGTGAACCCCGACGGCATGGCGCCGCTGCACGACTGGCTGAGCCGCTACCAGGCGTTCTGGCCGGAACGGCTGGGCCGCCTCAAGGACTTCCTCAAGGAGATGGACCAATGAGCGAGCCGCAAACCGAAGCTGAGCGCGTGACGGTGGAATGCGCGCTCGATGCCGCACCGGAAAAGGTGTGGCGCGCGCTGAGCATCCCCGCCTACCGCGACGCTTGGCTGCTGCCGGACGGCGACGCCGAGCGCTTCACCGCCGAGGTGGTCGAGGCCGTGCCGCCGCATCGCCTGCGCCTCAGCTGGCGCGAGGGCGATGCCGGTGGGGAACTGGTCACCTTCACGCTCACGGCGACGCCCGACGGCGGCACCTGGCTGCGGCTGGTGCACGACCGGGTGATGGAGCCCATGCGAGTGCCGATCCCCGCCAACGCCAACGTGGCGATGCTCAGGGCCGCCTAGCCCCAAGCTTCACTCAAAGCAGTTCTGAAGGAGGTTGCCGATGCGCGACACGATGCAGCTCGTCCCCATGGTCATCGAACAGTCGAGCCGGGGAGAGCGTTCGTTCGATATCTTCTCGCGGCTGCTGCGCGAGCGGATCATCTTCGTCAACGGTGAGGTCGAGGACCAGATGGCGGCGCTGATCTGCGCCCAGCTGCTGTTCCTCGAGTCCGAAGGGCCGGGCAAGGAGATCGCCCTCTACATCAACTCGCCCGGCGGCGTGGTGACGGCCGGCCTCGCCATCTACGACACCATGCAATTCATCAGGTCGCCGGTCTCGACGCTCTGCATGGGCACTGCCTACTCGATGGGCTCATTCCTCCTCGCCGGCGGCGCGCCGGGCCGCCGCATGGCGCTTCCCAATGCCTCGATCCTCGTGCACCAGCCCTCGGGTGGCGCCCAGGGCAAGGTCACCGACGTGCTGATCCACGCCGAGGAGAGCCAGAAGGTGAAGGCCCGGATCAACCGCATCTATTCCAAGCACTGCGGCCGCACCATCGAGGAGGTGGAGCGCACCCTCGACCGCGACCGCTATATGTCGCCGGAAGAAGCAAGGGATTGGGGCCTGATCGACTCGATCTTCACCGAACGCGGCGAACTGCCGATGCCGGTGCCCGAGTTGCCGATGACTCAGCGATAGCCCTGCGCCTGCAGTTCGAACAGCTCGGCGTAGCGGCCGGCTTCGGCGATCAGTTCGTCGTGGGTGCCGGCTTCGACCACTTTGCCGTCGGCGAGGACGACGATGCGGTCGGCCATGCGGACGGTGGAGAAGCGGTGCGAGATCAGCACCGCCGTGGTGCCTTCGGCGAGCGATTTGAAGCGGGTGAAGACCTCCGCTTCGGCGCGGGCGTCGAGTGCCGCGGTGGGCTCGTCGAGGATGATGATCTCGGCGTTCCGCATATAGGCGCGGGCGATGGCGATCTTCTGCCATTCGCCGCCCGAAAGGTCCTGGCCCTTGAGGAAGGTGCGCCCGAGCATCTGGTCGTAGGCCTCGGGCAGGCGGCGGATCACTGGATCGGCAAGGCTTTGCTCCGCCGCGGCGATGATACGGTTGCGGTCGTCGGCCACCTCGATGCGGCCGACGCCGATATTGTCTGAGGCCGAGAAGCTGTAGCGCAGGAAATCCTGGAAGATCACCCCGATATGGGTGCGGAGATCGGCGGTGGCGAACTCCTTCAAATCGATGCCGTCGAGGGTGATGCGGCCCTCGTCCGGGTCGTAGAGCCGGGTCATCAGCTTGACGATGGTGGTCTTGCCGGCGCCGTTCTCGCCGACCAAGGCGAGCGTTTCGCCGGCCGGCACCGTGAAGCTGAGGTTGCGCACCGCCCAGCGTTCGGAGCCCGGATAGCGGAAGCCCACATTCTCGAACACGATCCCCTGTTTCACGGGAAGCGGGAAGGGTTTTGGGTGCTTGGGATCGAGGATGGTGGGCTCGATCTCGAAGAAGCTGAACAGGTCGTCGAGATAGAGCGACTGCCCGGCGATCTGGGTGAAGCCGATGAGGATCTGTTGCAAATAGCCGTTGAGCTGGTTGAAACTGCCCGACAGGAACACCAGCGTGCCGATGGAGAACTCCCCGTGCAGCGTGCGCCAGACGATGTAGGCGTAGGCAGCATAGTAGGTGAGGGTCGAAATGGCGGCCAGCGCCCCGGTCTGCCAGGCGCGCTTGATCGAGAGGTTGCGGTTCTCGATGAGGATCTGCTGGCTCAGCGTCTCGAAGCGGCCTGACAGGAACCCGCCTAGCCCGAACAGCTTGATTTCCTTGGCGCTGTCGGCGCTGGCGCCGATCTGGCGCAGGTATTCGAGCTGCCGCCGCTCGGGCGAGCGGTTGTGTGAAATCCAGTAGGCGAGGCGGTTGAAGCGGAACTCACCCCACACCGCCGGGATCAGCGCGAGGGCGAGGAGCCCGATGAGCAGCGGCGCATAGAGAAAGAGGCCGGCGGCGAGCGCGATGGCAGTGATCATCGCCTGTGCCTGGCCGAACACTTGCGAGATCACGGTCGAGCGCGATGCGGCCTGGCGACGGGCTCGCTCCAGCCGGTCCTGGTATTCGGATTGCTCGAAGTGCTTCAGGTCGAGCTTGGCCGCATGCTGCATCAGCTCGAGGCTGACGGCGTTGGAGTGGCTCTCGCCGAGGATGTTGTCGACGACATTGATGGCGCGGTTGAAGGCATCGCGGGCGAACACCAGTGCGAACTCGCCGGCCAGCAGCCAGAGCAGGGTGGTGAGCCGGCCGCTCGAAAGCCAGTCGGCGAGCTCGGGGCCGGGGACGCCGAGGCTGGTCTGGTGCACCACCTCGTCGATGATCAGCTTGGTCAGCAGCAGCACCAGCGGCGGCTGGATGGCGACGATGAGCCGGAGCACGATGCTGAGGCCCATCAGCCACGGGCTGGTCCGCCACATCTGCGCGAACAACCGGCCGAGATGGCGGAAGGTCTTGAGGCGTTCGCCCTTGTCGAAGGGGAGCGCATCGGGGATGTCCGGGCCGTTCAGCCCTCGTCCCCCGCCACCGCTTCTGCCGCCAACTCCACGCATCGCCGATACTTAGGCGAGTTGGGGAGGGTTCTCAACCTGATCGCTTGGCGAGCAGGCGATCAGCTCTTCAAAGGCAGTTGGGAGTGACATTGAATGAGCTCGCTGCCGCTTCCAGCTTGCCAAGACTGTCGAACGTAACCGGCCGGCTGACAGGACTGAAAAGAGATCGGGGCGAGACCACCACCAAGCCAGCCAGCTGCCGAACAGCACTGCCAGCAAGGCGACGATAGCGATGATCGCCTTCGCGCCCCCCAAAAAGAAAAGAGAGCGCCGGTTTCCACCAGGCGCTCTCTTTGTGTTCGGTAGTGGCCATCGCTTACAGCGAGCGGACTACGCTCTCCACGCGGAAGCATTCGATCACATCCCCAGCGCGGATGTCTTCGTAGTTTTCGAAGGCCATGCCGCATTCCTGGCCGACTGCGACTTCCTTCACTTCGTCCTTGAAGCGCTTGAGGGTCTTCAGCTTGCCTTCGTGGATCACGACGTTGTCGCGGAGCAGGCGCACACCGGCGCCGCGTTCGACGATGCCTTCGGTGACCTGGCAGCCGGCGACCTTGCCGACCTTGGTGATCTGGAAGACTTCCTTGATCGTGGCGTAGCCGATGAAGGTCTCGCGGCGTTCCGGCTTCAACAGGCCCGACATCGCTGCCTTCACGTCATCCACGAGGTCGTAGATGATGTTGTAGTAGCGGATTTCGATGCCCTCGCGGGTGGCGAGATCGGAGGCCTGCTTGTTGGCGCGGACGTTGAAACCGATGATGATGGCGTTCGAGGCCGAAGCCAGCGTCACGTCGGATTCGGTGATGGCGCCGACGCCGCTCATCAGGATCTGCGCCGACACTTCGTCGGTCGAGAGCTTGTTGAGCGAAGCGTTGATCGCTTCGACCGAGCCCTGCACGTCACCCTTGATGATCAGCGGGAACTTGGCGACGCCCGAGGCCTTGAGCTGATTCATCATCTGCTCGAGGCTGGTGGCACCACCGCCCGCCGTCTTCTCGCGGATCAGGCGCTGACGGTATTCGGTGACTTCGCGGGCCCGCGCTTCGCTCTCGACCACCGAGAAGCGGTCGCCGGCTGACGGCACGCCGGTAAAGCCCAGCACTTCCACCGGAATGGACGGGCCGGCTTCCTTCACCTGGTCGCCCTGATCGTTGATCAGCGCACGGACGCGGGCGAACTCGGTACCGGCGACGAGGATGTCGCCGATCGCCAAAGTGCCGCGCTGCACCAGCACCGTCGCCACCGCACCGCGGCCGCGATCGAGCTTGGCCTCGATGACCAGACCCTCGGCACGCCCATCGCGGGCCACCTTGAGCTCCAGCACTTCGGCCTGCAGCAGGATGGTTTCGAGCAGCTTGTCGAGGCCGGCCTTGGTGACCGCCGAGACTTCCACGTCGAGCACATCACCGCCCATCGATTCGACGAACACTTCGTGCTGCAGCAGTTCGGTGCGAACGCGCTGCGGATTGGCACTCGGCTTGTCCATCTTGTTGATGGCCACGATGATCGGAACCCCGGCCGCCTTGGCGTGCTTGATGGATTCGATCGTCTGCGGCATGACGCCGTCATCGGCCGCCACCACCAGCACCGCGATATCCGTCGCCTGGGCGCCGCGGGCACGCATGGCGGTGAACGCCTCGTGGCCCGGGGTATCGAGGAAGGTGATCTTCTGGCCGTTCTTTTCGACCTGATAGGCACCGATATGCTGGGTGATGCCGCCCGCTTCACCGGAGACCACGTTGGTCTCGCGGATGGCGTCGAGCAGTGAGGTCTTGCCGTGGTCGACGTGGCCCATGATGGTCACGACCGGCGCGCGGTTGGTCAGGTCCTCGGCCTTGTCGTCGGCCGGGATGTCGTACAGACCCTCTTCCACGTCGGCGTCGGAGACGCGCTTGACGGTGTGGCCGAGTTCTGTGGCGATCAGTTCGGCAGTGTCGCTGTCGATGACGTCGGTGATCTTCACCATCTGGCCCTGGGCCATCAGGATCTTGATCACGTCGACGGCGCGTTCCGACATGCGGTTGGCCAGTTCCTGGACAGTGATCGCCTCGGGAATGGTCACTTCACGGCTGAGCTTGGGCGCCTGCTGCTGGTTGCGGCCCATCTTCTTGTCGCGGCGGCGGCGCATGGCGGCGAGGGACGGGCCCTTGTCGCGATCCGATTCCGAGCCGGCATTGGTGACGGTCAGGCGACCACGGGCAAAGGCTTCCTCGCCGGCGCGGCGCGTCGGACGCTCGGGCGTTGCAGCGACGCGGGCGGCGCCACCACGACGAGCGTTCTCGAGCTCTGCGGCATTGACCAGCGGACGCGCTGCCGGGGCAGTGCGGGTCTTGCGGCCATCGGCCTCGGACGGCGGGGTCGGCGGAAGCTCGGCCACCGGGGTGACCGGACGGGCACCGGGAGTGGCGGCCGCACGACGGGCCGGCGAAACGCGCGGTTCGCGAGAGACGGTTGAGATCTCGGCGACTTCCTCGAGGGCACGCTCGCCTTCGGCGGCACGAGCCTTAGCCTCTTCGGCGCGCTGAGCTTCCTCGCGGAGGGCGCGACGACGGGCGTCTTCCTCGTTGCGGCGAGCTTCCTCGGCGCGGGCGCGGGCTTCATCCTCGGCCTGGCGGCCGGCAGCTTCACGCAGCGCACGAGCGCGGGCATCGGCTTCGGTGGCGCTGAGGCCGGCACTCGGGCGCGGGCCGGAACCTGAACGGAGCGGCGGACGGCCCTGGTTGGACTGGTACGGTCGATTGCCCGACGGCGCACCGGACGAAGCCGGGCGGCCCGAACCCTGTGAAGGGGCGGCGCCGCCACCACCCTGCGGCGGGCGGGGCGGATGCGGGGTGTGCACCGGCGAGCCGGGCGGCACAAAGCGGGTGCGCTTCTCGACGACCACAGTGTTCCGCGACGAACGTGCCACATTGGGGCGTGCCCCCATCGAGGGGCCTCCCTTCAATGACAGCGTCTTCTTGCCGCCGGCACCAGAATCTTCGCGCTTGTCGTCGTTATCAGCCATGTAACTCGCGTCTTCCTTCACGAAACCTGCCCGAGAAAGCGCGGCTTCGCGCTCTCTGACCAAGTCCGATTGTAGGGCTCAGGGGGCGGCATAGCGCTGCTGCGCCGCTCAAACAACCCGTCTAGTTGGCGATGTAACGAGCCAGTCTTTCAGCTCGTTGCACCGCCGCCTGGGCCGCGCCCCCCTTGATGAGCGCAGCATGTATCACATTTTCGATCCCGAGTGCCAAACCCATTTGGCCCGAATCGAGCAATTCGAAATGAGGGGTTAAAGCGGGCCCAAAACCTGCCTCTTCCGCCGCCATTGTGTAGCCCTTGAGCGAACCCAGGAGCTTGTTCCTGCCGTCCTCGGCCGCGTCCGTCGCGGTGAGGAGACCTTGCACTTCGCCCGCCTCGATCGCCGCCTTGACCTTCATCGAGCCGGTCACCAACTGCCCCGCTTTCTTGGCGAGACTGAGGGCGCTGAGAAAGCGCTCCTCGAGCCGGCGCCGGGTCAGTCCGGCAAGATCGTCGGGCACCTTCACCTCGGCCTTGAGGCTTTTGGCGAAGGCTTTCTTCTTCTGCGCCTCGGCCACGAACTTGTGGCCCAGGCTAATCCATACGCCGCGACCTTCGGCCTTGCCGTCGGTATCGGGCACCACCTCTCCGTCGGGAGAGACGGCGAAGCGGATGAGTTCGGCAATGGGCTTCACCTCACGGGTGAGGGCGCACTGCCTCTCGGTTTCTTCGCGACGCGGCACCGGGCTCTAAACCACCCGATTACGCGGGCGCTCCTTCCTCGAACTGCTCTTCGTCGGGCACGGCAAGATCGGCCTCGGTGATCCAGCCGGCCTTCAGGCGGGCTTGGAGGATCATTTCTTCGGCTTCTTCGCGCGACACGGGGAAATCCTTGAAGGTGCCCTCGAACCGCTTGGTCTCGCCGTCCTTGCGTTCGGTCCAGCCGACGAGATCGTCGGCGGCGCAGCCCGCAAAGTCTTCGACGCTCTTGATGTCTTCCTTGCCCAGCGCGACGAGCATCGCCGCATTCAGGCCCGGGATCTCGTACAGCTCGTCAAGGACGCCGAGCTTGATGCGCTCGTCGTCGTTGGCCTTCTCGATCGCCGCCAGGTAGTCGGTGGCGCGCTGCTGGATCTCGCCGGCGGTCTCTTCGTCGAAGCCCTGGATCGAGGCGATTTCGGACGCATCGATATAGGCAAGTTCCTCGACCGAGGAGAAGCCTTCGGAAGCCAGTAGTTGGGCAACCATCTCGTCAACATCAAGGGCCTGCATGAACAAAGCAGAGCGCTCGGTGAATTCCTTCTGGCGGCGCTCCGACTCTTCCTGCTCGGTCAGGATGTCGATATCCCAGCCGATCAGCTGCGAAGCGAGGCGCACATTCTGGCCGCGACGGCCGATGGCGAGGCTGAGCTGCTCGTCCGGCACCACGACTTCGATGCGCTCGGCCTGCTCGTCGAGCACGACCTTGGCCACGTCAGCCGGCTGCAGCGCCGAAACGACGAGGTCGGCGATCGATTCGGTCCACGGGATGATGTCGATCTTTTCGCCCTGCAGTTCGGCAACCACCGCCTGAACGCGCGAACCGCGCATCCCGACGCAGGCGCCAACCGGGTCGATCGAGGAATCCGACGAGGTCACGGCGATCTTGGCGCGGCTGCCCGGATCGCGGGCGATCGAGCGGATGGTGATGATACCGTCGTAGATCTCCGGCACTTCCTGCATGAACAGCTTGGCCATGAACTGCGGATGGGTGCGGGAGAGGAAAATCTGCGGGCCGCGCTGCTCGCGGCGCACATCGTAGATATAGGCGCGGACGCGGTCGCCGTAGCGATAGAGCTCGCGCGGGATCAGTTCGTCGCGGCGGATAATGGCTTCGCCACGACCGAGGTCAACGATGACGTTACCGTATTCGACGCGCTTGACCGTGCCGTTGACGATCTCGCCGACGCGGTTGATGTACTCTTCATACATGCGGTCACGCTCGGCATCGCGCACCTTCTGCACGATGACCTGCTTGGCCGACTGGGCGGCGATGCGGCCGAACTCGATCGGCGGCAGCGGCTCGGTCAGGAAGTCGCCGAGCTTGGCGGCGTCGTTCTTCGTCTTGGCGTACTTGAGCTCGACCTGGCGCCCGGGTTCTTCCACCGCCTCGACCACCTCGAGCAGCCGCCACAGGCGCAGCTCGCCGGTCTTGGGGTTGATCTCGGCGCGCACGTTGGTCTCGGCGCCGTAGCGGGTCTTGGCCGCCTTCTCGATCGCGTCCTGCATCGACTCGATGACGATCATGCGATCGATCGACTTCTCGCGGGCTACGGCATCAGCGATCTGGAGCAGCTCCAGGCGGTTCGCGCTAACGGCCATTTAGTTGGTCTCCTCAGTGGAAGCGTCTTCTTCGGATTCAGTAGGGATCTCGACGGTCTCGATTTCTTCGTCGTCGTCGATCGGAAATTCTTCCTGGTCGACCTGCGCGATATTCATCAGCGCATCGGTCATCACCAGCTTGGCTTCGGCCAACAGCATCAGCGGCAGCTTGAAGTCGGGGTCGGTGCCCTTGGGCACATCAGGCAGCGTGACGATGACGCTGTCGCCATCGACCGCCTTGATGATGCCGCGGAAGCGGCGGCGGCCATCGAGCAGGTCGGAAAGCTCGATCTTGGCCTCATGACCCACATAAGTGGCGAAATCACGGGCCCGGACCAGCGGCCGGTCGATACCGGGCGACGACACCTCGAGATGGTACTCGCGGTCGATCGGATCCTCGACATCGAGCACCGGTGAGACGTCTTTGCTCAGCCGCTCGCAGTCGGTGATGTTGAAGCGGCCATTGCCGTCCTCGGCCATGATCTGCAGCGTCAGGCCGTTCTCCTGCGTCATCTTCACACGCACGAGGCTATAGCCGAGATCGTTGGCGACGGGCTCGACGATGCGGGCGATCCGCTGCTCGAGACCGGTCTCTTTGATGTAGCGCTTTTCGGTCAGATCGAAGGTCATGCCGCTCTTTTGGGCCTTTGGATAACAAAAAGAGCGGGGGCCGCTTCGGCACCCCACTCTCGCTTTAAGCCAGAGATGTTGTTGGCGTTCATATAGCGCCGATGACGGATCGGTGCAAGGGCGGGCTAGACACCCAGCCGCGCCCGCAACTCGGCCTCGGTCATGCTCCCGGGTTTCGCACTCTTCTCCACCAGCTCCCGACCGACTGCGACAAGCCCGGCATTGAGCGGAGTGGGCACGCCATGCAGGCCGCCGAGCAGCACGATCTCGCCGTTGAGATAGTCGGTCTCGATGGTGCCGGTGCCACGCTTCAGGCTCTGGACCGACGAACCGCCGGTGCGGGTGACGCCGTCGACGGCGCCCATCTTCATCAGGCCCTTCCGCCGCGGATCGTCGTTGCCGACGGCCACCCAATCGATTCCTGCGGCACGGTAGGCCGCCTCGGCTTCGGCCTGGATCGCGTCCATCAACGGTCCCGAGCGGCTGCCGTGTCCGAGCGCCGCCTCGACCACGTTGCCGAGGTTGTCGCGCAGCTTGCCGTATTTCGAGCGCATCACGTGCTCGAGCGGGAAGGCGGCGAAACCCGCGCTGTCGAAGGCCGTGGCGATCGCAGCCACGTTGTCGTCGAGCCCATGCGGATAGCGGCCGAGATCGACGAGGCCGTATTTCGGCTGGCCGTAGCAGATGACTTCCCCGGGCGTCACGTAGTCGGCCGGCAGCATCACCGTCATGCCGTAGACATTGGGAAACAGCCGCAACGCCAGCCGCTCATTGTTGACGCCGTTCTGGGCGCAGACCACGGCCTGCGTGGTCGCGCCGGCCGCGCGCAACGCTTCGAGCGCCGCGGCCGTATCTTGACCCTTCATGGTGAGAAAGATCACGTCATCGGGCCGAAACTCGAGCTCGGTGGGCGCGCCAACCACTGGAAAGTGCACCAGCTGGGACGTCGCAGTGGTGCGGAACATCAGGCCGCCATTGGCGCGGATTGCCTGCAGCATGCTGCCGCGCGCGATGCCGATTACCTCGTGACCCGCGCCGGCCAGCGCCGCAGCAAAGGTGCCGCCGATGGCGCCGACGCCATAGATAATGAATCGCATGTCGGTCTCCGATCGGGGAATGGGGACTGTGGCCGCTGCGCTCCCGCCCGGCAAGTCAGACCATTGGTGATGGCGAGGGTGCGGCGGAACTCTCGGTAGTCCCTCATGCTGCCGTTGTATTCATCGGCAAGCGACGATAAAACGACCGTCTTCCTTCCGACGACCCCAACCACGGACATCGACATCATGGAATACCGCCGCCTCGGCAAGGCTGGCCTTCGGGTCAGTGAATTTTCATTTGGCGCCTGGGTGACCTTTGGCAAGCAGGTCGGCGAGGACGCCGCCGCCTCGATCATGGGTTACGCCTACGACAACGGCATCAACTTCTTCGACAATGCCGAAGGCTATGAGCAGGGCAACGCCGAGATCGTCATGGGCGAGGCGCTGAAGGCGCTGAACTGGAGCCGCGACAGCTATGCGGTGTCGTCCAAGGTGTTCTGGGGCGGCTCGAAGCCGACGCAGAAGGGCCTGAGCGCCAAGCACGTGACCGACGCTGCGCATGCCGCACTGAAGCGCCTGCAGGTCGACTATCTCGATCTCTATTTCTGCCACCGCCCGGACATCGATACCCCGATCGAAGAGACGGTGCGGGCGATGCACAACCTGATCACCCAGGGCAAGGTGCTCTACTGGGGCACCTCGGAATGGACGGCGCAGCAGCTGACCGAAGCCTATGCGATCGCCCGGCAGGAGCACCTGACGCCGCCGACCATGGAGCAGCCGGAATACAACCTGTTCCGTCGCGAGAAGGTCGAGGCCGAGTTCCTTCCGCTCTACAGCCTGTTCGGCTTGGGCACGACGATCTGGTCGCCGCTCGCCTCGGGCATCCTGACCGGCAAGTACAATGACGGCATCCCCGCGGACAGCCGCATGAACCTGCCCGGCTACGAGTGGCTGAAGGCGCGGCTGGATAGCGACAAGGGCCGCGCCGAATTGGCGAAGGTGAAGCAGCTGGCCAAGCTCGCCGATGAGCTCGGCATGCCGATCCATCACCTGGCACTGCTCTGGTGCAACGCCAACCCCAACGTCTCCACGGTGATCCTCGGCGCCTCGAAGCTGAGCCAGCTGAAGGACAACCTCAAGGCGCTCGACTCGAAGTCGAAGATGACGCCGGACGTGCTGGCCAAGATTGAAGAGATCATGGGCAACAAGCCGGCAGCGCCGCAGCGCTACTGAGTTGATCGGCGGCGGGGTTCACGTACCCAGCGCTTCTCCCGCCGCCGATCCGACCGTCATTGGGCAGCAGCCAGACGGTCTTCCGTGTCCGCCTCGGGCGGAGTGCCGTGGGCGCCGGAAATGGCGCCGAGTGGTTTGACGCCACGCAGCGCGGTCAGCGCGACGATGGCGATGAGGACGAAGATGCCGGCCTCGACCCCTGCGACGAGCCGCATCGACAGCACGAACGCCTGGTTGGCAGCGGCAATCAGCGACGCGCCATCGGGGAGGTTCGCGGCGACGGTGAAGGCACCGGCAAGGGTCTCCGAGGCGAGGCGGGCCTGTTCGGCGCTGAGATCGGCGGGGAGCGAGCCGGCCAGCGTGCCGCGATAGACCAGCGTGCCGAGGCTGCCGAGGGCGGCGATGCCCAAAGCGAAGCCGAACTCCGACGAGGTCTCCTGCAGCGCCGCGGCGGCGCCGGCACGGGTCGGCTCGACAAAGCCCATCATGATGCCGGTGCCGAGCGTCACCATCGGCGCGCAGCCGAGGTTGAAGAGAGCGAAGCCGACGATCATCGCGGGGACGCCGAAGCTCTCGACGAACAGCACGACGATCAGCAGGCCCAGGATCGAGAGGCACATGCCGCCAGCGATCAGCCGACCCGGCCGGATGGTCTGCGCCAGCTTCGGCGCCAGCATGAAGCCGACGATCATCAAGAGAATGCTGGGCAGGCCGCAGAGCCCGGCCCAGAGCGGTGAGAGGCCGGCGACCAGCTGAAGATACTGCGCCATGAACACCATGAACGCGCCGGTGACGGTGACGAGGAACATGGCGCCGATCACCGCGGTGAAGGCGACGTTCTTGAACAGCTTCAGCTCGACCAGCGGATGCGCCAGCGTCACCTGCCGGCGGATGAAGACGACGCCAAGGATGAGCCCGACCGCGACGGCGGCGAACGTCGTGAGCGACACGTCGCCCTTTGCCAGCTCCTTGAGGCCATAGACTACCGGCAGGATGGCGCCGAGCGACAGCACCACGCTGAACAGGTCGAGCTTGCCGGCATGTGGCGCCTTGTATTCGGGCAGCAGCGCCGGGGCGGTGGCGAGCAGCAGCAGCATCACCGGCACGCCGAGCAGGAACGGGGCGCCCCACCAGAAATGCTCGAGCATGACGCCGCCGACCAGCGGCCCGAGCAGCATGCCGCCCATGAAGCAGGTGAGCCAGATCGAGATGGCGAAGCCGCGCTGCCGTTCGTCGTGAAACATGTTGGTGATCAGTGCGAGGATCGATGGCGACAGCGTCGCCCCGGCAATGCCGAGGAGGCCGCGAGCCCCGATCAGCATCGGCGCGCTGGTCGAGAACGCGGCGAGCACCGAGGCAGCTGCGAAGGCCGCGCCGCCGAACATCAGCAGCTTCCGACGGCCGATCCGGTCGCCGATTGTCCCCATGGTGATGAGGAAGCCGGCCAGCATGAAACCGTAGATGTCGAGGATCCACAATTGCTGGGCGCTGTCGGCCTGCAGCGTCTCGCTGATCCGCGGCAGGGCGAGGAGGATGACTGAGACGTCGATGGAAATGAGCAGCGTGGGGAGCGCCAGCACGGCGAGGCCGGTCCATTCGCGGGCGGTGGCGCGCTTGATCTGGTCAGTCATGGCCGTTCCTTTCACTTAAGGGCGGACTTAAGTATCAAGCGAAGATGCTTAAGTCAACGCTTTAGCGATGCGGCCAATGTCCACCATTGGTGCCGCGGTCTTTCAACCGGCCGCGCCTGCCGCAACAGCAGGCAGGACCGTGCGCTGGCGCATGCTGAGTTGGCGCAGGTGGGCCCTTGTTTGACCGTGCCTTTTCTTTTGACGCAGGATTGGGGGTACAAGCCACCAAACTGGGAGACCCCACATGCGCTACATGATCATCGTCAAAGGCAAGGAACCCTCGCCGCCGCCGAGCTCAGAACTGCTCGCCGCGATGGGCAAGCTCAACAAGGAGATGATCGACGCCGGCGTGTTGCTGGCGGGTGAGGGCCTGCAACCGTCGAAGACCGGCGCCAAGGTGGTCATGCAGGGCGGCAAGCTGGTGGTCAAGGATGGGCCGTTCACCGAGGCCAAGGAGTTGATCGGCGGCTTCTGGATCATCAAGGCCGACTCGCTCGACGAGGCCATCGGCTGGGTGAAGAAGATCCCGATGTGGGGTGAAGGCGAGGAGGTCGAGGTGCGCCGCGTCTCCGAGGTCGAGGACTTCGTCCACGACGAGGTCTCGGGCGAGACCCTCGATCGGGAGAAAGCGCAGCGCGAAAGCGGCACCTGGCCGGAGCAACGTTAGGCGGGCAGCGCCGGCTTGCGATCGGTCGCTTCGGGGCAGTGGTGCCCCGAAGCCGAAGTGTCGGTGGCACGCCCCGTCGATCCGGACAGGCGGGCGGCGAGGCTGGAAAGCCGGCGCCACAACGCTGGCTTTTCCCAGAGTCCGGCGTCGCGGTGCACTTCCCAGGGCTCCTCGCCCGACCGGCGGGCGAAATCCTCGCCCCAGTGCTGCTTGTAGGCATCCTTGTAGAGATAACTGGCGGGAATCATCACAAGTCTCCTTTCGATTTGAACCGATTCAATCGGTCGGCGGATTGATCTCTTGAATCGGTTCAATGATACTCAGTCGAGCCTTCGAGTCAAGCAGAATTTGAACCGATACAAAAGCGTGCTATATGAAAAGGACTTGGGTACGATGCGAACAAGGCCGGGCAACGCGAGGCCCCGGCAAACAGGAAAGGTTCGGATGGCACGCGATCTGGTGCGGTTGAGCGATGTGGCGAAAGCCGCGGGGGTTTCACAGGGAACGGCGTCCAACGTCTTCAGCCGGCCCGACCTGGTTCGCCCGGAAGTGCGCGAACGGGTGCAGCAGACCGCCCGCGATCTCGGCTATGCCGGTCCCGACCCACGCGGCCGCCTGTTGCGCGCCGGCAAGTCCAACGCCATCGGCGTCGCCACCGCCGAGCCGCTATCCTATTTCTTCGACGATCCGTTCGCCCGTGTGCTGATGCAGGGCATCTCGGAAGCCTGCGACGAGCGCGGCGCCGGGCTGGCGCTGGTCTCGGCCCGCAACAGCGAGCGGCTGGCCTGGAATATCCAGAGCGCGCTGGTCGATGGCTTCGTGCTGCTCTGCATCGAGAACGGCGAGAAGCTGGTGGAGCTGACCCGCGAGCGGCAGCTGCCCTTTGTGGCGCTGGCGCTCGGCAAGCCCGACGAGACCATCTCCGCCATCGGCGTCGACGACTATGCCGGCGCCCAGATGGCGGCCCGGCACCTGGCCCAGCTCGGCCACCGCCGCTTCGGCGTCCTCGCCCTCGAGCTGGACGACGAACACGAGGGGCCGGTCGGCGGCGCCGAGATTGCGGCGGCCACCTATTCCACCTCACGCGACCGCGCCTACGGCTATTTCGAGGAGCTAGCGCTTTACGGCGTCGATCGCGAGTCGATCCCGATCTACGAAACCCGCAGCACCGCGGACAGCGTGTGCCGCGGGCTCGACCACATCCTCGCGGGCCCCGAACGGCCTACCGCCATCCTTGCGATGTCCGACCGGGTGGCGATGTTCGCGCTGGAAATGCTGGCCGAACGCGGCATCAGCGTGCCCGGCGATATCTCGATCGTCGGCTTCGACGGCGTGCCGGAAGCCGCCATCGCCAAACCGCCGCTCACCACCGTCGTCCAGCCGATCGCCGAGATCGGCCGCCGCGCGGTCAAGACCATCCTCGAGCATGATGGCAGCGTGCATCGCGAAAGCCTGCCGCTCGAACTGATCGTCCGCCAAAGCACCGCCGCACCGCGCGCGTGATCGTGACTTGCGCCAGCGGCCCGGAGTCCCCAGATTCGCCCCATGCGCATCTTGCTTGCATCGCTCGTCGTCGTCGCCCTCAGTTCGGGGGCGCAGGCCTATTGCTATCCGCTGCATGACAGCGCCAAGGACGGCTATACCGGCAACGACCTGAAGCGCACCCTCTGCCTGCAGCAGGAGCTGGCGCAATCCACCGCAGAGCGGACCCTGCAGACTCAACTGGACGCTACGTTGAGCCGCATCCAGCGCGACCTGCAGCAGCAAAAGCTAGTTCAGCAGCAGTTGCAGTACGAAACCATGCTGTCGAAGCGGCTACTCCCCTAAGCGCGTTCGGCTGCGCTCACCCAGTCCATCGCCAGCGCGATCGCCGCATCGTTTCCAAGCCCGGCCTGCCGGCGCAGCACCTGCCAGGTGTGAAAGCTGGTCACGGTTCGCAGCGTTGCGTCCAGCCGCGATGTCGGGACCCGGCCCTCGGCCAAGATCTCGACCGTGCGCCGGTTCTGCTCGATCCACCCCTTCACGATGAAGTCGAACGAGGGCAGGTCCGGCGCGTCGCGGACCACCCGGCTGATCATCTCCTCGGTCTCCTCGAACCAGGCATAAAGACTGGTGAGGGCCTGACGCAGCCGCGCCTCCGGATCGGGCGTCGCCGCCCAGCCGGCGCGATCGGGCGGCGGATGGAGGCCGAGCCAGTGCCCCTGGCAGGCTCGCACCATGTCGGCTTCGTCGGGAAAGTGGTTGTACACCGTAAGGCGCTCGACCCCGGCGCGGCGCGCCACCTCGGCCACCGTGGTATGCCGCGGACCAACGGTGCGATGCAGCTCCACCGTCGCCTCGACGATCCGCCGCCGGGTTTCCGCGGCAGCCTCGGCGCGCTTGTTCTGCCGGTACGATCTATTCATTGATCGACATGTTTATCGAAATTGACTCAGGCCCGCAAGTGTGACAATTGAATGAGCGGGGCGTACATTGAAATGGAGATCTGCCATGACCTATTTCGATCACCTGCTCGGCCCTGAGGCCGGCGATCGCGTGCAGCTGAGAGCGCTGGGTGTTCGCTTCATGCTCGACAGCGCCACGACCGGCGGTGGTTTCTCGCTGGTCGAGCATCCGCTGCCGCCGCGTTCGCTTGGGGCGCCGCTGCATACTCACAGCCGCGAGGACGAATACTCCTTCATTCTCGAGGGCAAGATCGGGCTGCAGCTGGGCGACGAGGTGCTGGAAGCCGGCCCGGGCGACCTGGTGCTGAAGCCCCGAGCCGTGCCGCACGCCTTCTGGAACGCCGGCGACGAACCCGCCCGGCTGCTCGAGATCATCTCGCCCGGCGGCTTCGAGGACTACTTCCGCGAGATGGCGGCCGTGCTCGGCAAACCCGAACTCGACCTCGGCGCAGCGGCGGAGACCTGGAGCCGCTACGGCATCGAGATGCATTTCGAGTCGATTCCGGTGCTTGTCGGCCGCTACGGCCTGACCGGCTGAGCTTATTCCGCGGCGGCGCGAGGGAACTCTTCGAGCTGGGCCGCATCGTCGGCCGCCCGGTCCACGCGGAACGGTCGCAGCGGGGCTCTCACCACCTGGTTGCGACCTGCCTGCTTGGCCTTGTAGAGCGCCTGGTCGGCGGCAACCAGCAGGTCGCTGACGCTCTGCGAGGTGTGCGGCAACGAGGCGACGCCGAACGACGCCGAGATATCGGTGCCGTGCGTATTGCTCAGCTCCTCGATCCTCAACCGCAGCAGTTCCGCCTTGTCGGCAGCCCGTTCGAGCGGGCAATCGGGCAGGATCACCACGAGTTCTTCGCCACCGAAGCGGCAAACGATATCGGTTTCCCGCAGCGATCCAGTGAGCGCCAGCGCCGTATCGCGCAGCACCTGGTCGCCGAAGCTGTGGCCGTGCTCGTCGTTGAGCCGCTTGAAGTGGTCGAGATCGACCATGATCAGCGAGATCTCGCGGTTCTCGCGCTCGGCGAGGCGGACGAAGCGCTGCAGGCAGTCTTCCATGTAGCGGCGGTTGTAGAGCCCGGTCAGCGGGTCGCGCAGCGCCTGGTTCCTGAGCTTTTCGCGCAGCGCCATATTGGCGAGCGCCAGGCTCATGCCATCGGCGAGGGCTGAGCCGAGGCCCGTCACCTGTTCCAGCCGCTCGACCGCGCTGATGCCCGAGGCGAACAGCTGCAGCAGCCCCACGATCTCGCCGCGGGCGATCATCGGAATCTCGAGGGTGGTTTCGGATCCCACGTGATGCGCGCAGCAGAGCTTGTTGCTGTCGCCGCGGTTGAAATGCGGCTTGCCGCGCTTCAGCGCCCAGCACGTGCCGGGATTGATGGTTTCGGGCAGCGCATCATGCTCGGCTCGCGCCCAGGTGGTCGACAGCACCAGCCGGTCGCGTGAGTTGTTGAACACGTAGAGTGCCCCCGAAAAGCCGGGCACCAGCTCGATCGCCGTGGCCTTCAGCACTGCATTGGCATCGGCATGGTCAGCGGCGCTCTGCAGCACATCCGCCATCTCGAACAGCCGCGCCACCTGCTCGCGCGAGCGATCCGCCGAGGCCACCGCCGCCGCACGGCCGTCGGCCTCCGAGGCGCTGGAACGGAAGGCATAGAGCAGCCCGAGAATGGCCAGCAACCCGGCCCCCAGCTGCAACACCAGCACCAGCAGCGTACCCACCTGGATGCGCTCGTCATGGAGGGCGAGCCGCGCATCGGAAGCGCTCAGCACCCGGCCCACCTCGGTGCCGATGGCAGTGAGGGTCTCGCCGGTGTGGCGGCCGGTGAGCAGCGTCAACCCGGCCTGCCCGTTGCCCGCGGTCGCCAGTCCGATCGCTTCCGTCCAGTCGGCAACCAGCTGCTGCACCAGATCGGGGATCGGCTTGCCGGCGCTGACCGGCGCCACCTCGCCGAAGATATCGGCCTCGGGGCCGGCAAGGCGCGCCGCATGGGCCAGGTGCGTGCGCAGCGCCCCGGTCTCGCCGGTGAGAAAATGCATGGCATCGGCGTCGGCTTCGATGAGTGATTGGTACATCGAGCGCAGATGTTCGCCATGTACCCTCAGATCGGTGAGGATGCGCTGCTGCGTGCTGACATGGATGAAGCCGGCGATCGAGGTCACCACCAGCGTGACCACCAGCAGTACCGTTGCCAGCGACAACAGGCGCGAGCGGACACGGACGGGCAGTTCCGTCTGCTCACGCGCATGGCTCAGGCCGGCAAACATCGCTGGGAAAGCCCCCAAGGCTCCTGCATTCGGCTTCATGATGCCAAAGATCGGCGTTGTTGCGTTGTCCCATCCGGGGAAGCGCTTAGCGCGCGGTGAAGCGGTGTGGTGAAGCGGAGGGTTACGAAATCGCTAAAATGCGCTGCGGGTCGCCTGGGTTCGACAGGGGAGCAAAAATCTGGCTGAGTTTCTGTCGAAACACGGCATCGGCGTTCGATTAGCTGACAACATCCTGGGAGAACCCGAACATGCTGTACGTCTGTCTCGTCCATTTCGACGACAAGCAGGTCTTCGCCAACCTCGACGCCGCCGAGCGAAAGGCGCTCGATATCGACTCGATGGGCTACGACAAGGAACTGGCGCAGAGCGGCAACCTGGTGCGAGCCCAGGCGCTGCAGCCGCCGGAGACCGCGGTGCTCGTGAGGGTGCGCGACGGGAAGGTCTCTGCGACCGACGGGCCGTTTCTCGAGACCAAGGAACAGCTGGGCGGCTTCATCCTGATCGAAGCGCGCGACCTCAATGATGCCATCCGCATTGCCGGCGGCATTCCGCTGGCCAAATACGGCACCATCGAGGTGCGGCCGATCTACCATGTGCCACGCCACGACAAGGCCGACGGCTAGGGCAGGGCGCGGTGGCCACCATCAACATCGAGACTGTCTGGCGCACCGAATCGCGCCGTGTGCTGGCGACGCTGATCCGGCTGCTGCGCGATTTCGATCGGGCCGAGGAGGCGCTGAACGACGCCTTTCTTGCCGCGGCAGAGCAATGGCCCCGCGACGGCATGCCGGCCAATCCACGGGCCTGGCTGGTGTCCGCCGGCCGTTTCAAGGCCATCGACCGGATCCGTCGCAAGGCCCGGTTCGACGTTGTCGCCGCAGAGCTGGCGCTTGAAGAGGAGGCGCAGATGGCGCCCGAGCCCGAGTCCATCGCCGATGACCAGTTGCGGCTGATCTTCGTGTGCTGCCACCCCGAGGTCCCTCCCGACGCGCAGATCGCCATGACCCTGCGCGAGACCTGCGGACTGCTGACGGAGGAGATCGCGGCGGCGTTTCTGGCCAAGCCCACCACCATCGCGCAGCGCATCGTGCGGGCGAAGAACCGCATCCGCGAGCTCGAGCTGCCCTACGAGGTGCCTGAGCCGCAGGACCTCGCAAAGCGGCTCGATGCCGTGCTGCGCACCATCTACCTCATCTTCAACGAGGGCTACGCGGCGAGCCACGGTGCCCAGTTGCTGCGCACCGACCTCTGCGCCGAGGCGATTCGGCTTGGCAGGCTGCTCATCGCGCTGCTGCCGGAACCCGATTCGGAGACCGAAGGTCTGCTGGCGCTGATGCTGCTGCAGCACTCGCGGCGCGACGCTCGAACCGATGCCGCCGGCGATCTCGTGCTGATTGCCGATCAGGATCGCCGGCTCTGGGACCGGGCCGAAATCGCCGAGGGCGTCGCGCTGGTCGAGCGGGTCATGGCACGGCCGGAGCTGACCGCCTACGCGATCGAGGCGGCGATTGCCGCCGAGCATGCGACCGCGGCGAGTGCCGAGGCGACCGATTGGGATCAGGTCGTGCGGCTCTACGACCTCCTGGTACGAGCCGATGCCTCGCCGGTGGTTGCGCTGAACCGCGCCGTGGCGGTGGCCATGCGGGACGGGCCGGAGGCCGGGCTGCGGGAGATCGAGGTGATTCTCCAGTCTGGGGCCTTGCGGGAGTTCCGCTACCTGCACGCGACGCGCGCCGACCTGCTGCGCCGCCTTGGCCGGAAAGACGAGGCGCGAGCGGCCTACACCGCGGCGCTGGAGCTGACGCACCAGGCGGCCGAGCAGCGGTTTCTCGAGGGGCGGCTTAAGGAGCTTTCGGTACAATAGACCCGCGGGAGGGATTAGCCGCGGGCCAGCTTGCCGCGCCCTTCCGGCAGTACGCGATGCGGCGGCTGGGCGCCGTCGATGAAGGCGCGGATATTGACGATCACCGTCTCGCCCATCTCGAGCCGCGCTTCGAGCGTCGCTGATGCCATGTGGGCAGTCAGCACGACCTTGTTGTCGCGGGCCAGCTGCAGCAGCCGCGGGTCGATGCCGTTGCGGCTCTCGAACACATCGAGCGCCGCGCCTGACAGGTGTCCATTCTCGATCTCGCCGATCAGCGCCGCCTCGTCGACCAGCTCGGGGCGGGAAACGTTCACCACATAGGCGTCCTGCCGCATCCCGGCGAGGCGCGCCGCGTTGAGGATGTGATGGGTGGAGCGGCTGAGCGGGGTGTGCAGGGAGACGATGTCCACCTCGCCCACCATGTCGTCGAGCGATTCCCAGTAGGTGGCGCCCAGTGTCTCCTCGATCTGAGGCGGCCGGCGATGGCGCGAGAAATAGTGGATGTTCAGCCCGAAGCTGCGGGCCCGATGCGCCACGGCGGTGCCGATCCGCCCCATGCCGACGATGCCGAGGGCCTTGCCGCGCAGTCGGCGCCCCAGCATCCAGGTCGGCGACCAGCCCGGCCACTCGCCGGTGGTGGGCAGCACCTCGGCGCCCTCGACCAGCCGGCGCGGTAGCGCCAGCATCAGCATCACCGCCATGTCGGCAGTGTCCTCGGTCAGTACCGATGGCGTGTTGGTGACGGTGAGCCCTGCAGCATAGGCCGCTTCGATGTCGATATTGTCGAAACCGTTGCCGAACTGGGCGATGAGTTTCAGCTCCGGCGGCAGCCGGGCGATCAGCTCGGCGTCGATCCGGTCGTTGATCGAGGAGACCAGCACGTCCTTGCCCTGAACGCCCTCGATGATGGCGTCAGGGCTGAGCGCCCCATCCACCGGCTTGCAGGTCGTATCGAACAGCGTCGCCATCCGGGCCTCGACCTGCTCGGGGAGGCGCCGGGTAACGAAAATTTTGGGCCGGCTGAGGGTCAAATCAGGCGCTTTCAGCGACCATTAAGGTCTTTTGCATAAGTGTAGGAAAAAAGCACACCCCTGCAAAGTCATGTTCGGCAAAGTCAGCTCCATGCTCCTCACGAGGCGCTCCCACGGGCGGCAGAATTCCGCGATTCTGCGCGCCGCCGTTTTCGCAATTCTGGCCACGGCCGGGATGGGCATGCCTATTGCCCCGCTCGCTGCCGAAGGGCCGAGCGGCCTGCCGCTGCCGCGCTTCGTCACCACCCGCTCCAACCCAATCAACGTGCGGGTCGGCCCGGGCACGAAATACGACGTGGCCTGGGTCTATGTGAAGGCCGGCACTCCAGTCGAGATCATCCAGGAATTCGATACCTGGCGTAAAATCCGCGACGTCGACGGCTCCGAGGGCTGGCTGCACCAGAACCTCCTGCAGGGCAAGCGCGCCGGCCTCGTGACGCCCGCTGCCGCCGAGCCGGTGGCCCTGCGCAGCGATGCCAACGACGATGCCGGCGTCCGCGCCTGGCTGACCCCAAGCTTCCGCGTCGACATCAAGGAATGCGACGGCAAATGGTGCAAGGTGGCCGCCACCACCCACCCGCTGAACGGCAGCCCGCAGGTCTTCGACGGCTACCTGCACCAGGGCGATCTCTGGGGCGTCTACAAGGACGAAGCGTTCGACTGAGGCTGACACCGGCGCGCTTCGCGCCACCTTCTCCCACAAGGGGAGAAGGCAAGCCGGTGGTTGAGGTGAACCCTTAGCCCCGAACCTTCCGCACCCGCACCACCACGTCGACGTGCGTGATGTCCATGCCGCGCGGCGGCTCGGGCAGGTTCTGGATGACGATGGCCGACGCGGGGATATCGATCACCCGCTGCTCGTCCTCGAGATAGAAGTGGTGGTGATCCGAGGTGTCGGTGTCGAAATACGATCGCGACGCGTCCACCGCCACTTCGCGCAACAACCCCGCTTCGCGGAACTGGTGCAGGCTGTTGTAGATCGTCGCCAGCGACACATTGACCCGCGCCGCCGCCGCTTCGTCATGCAACTGCTCGGCGCTGACATGCCGATGCGCACCGCCGAACAGCAGTTCGGCCAGGGCCACGCGCTGACGTGTTGGCCGCAGTCCCGCCATGCGGAGCACCGCCGTCAGGCACGGTCGGCGCGACGGAACGGTCCGTACGTTGAGGCTGCGGTCGGTCATCGGGTCCTTTGGTGACAAGGCTTATCAGCTTGCAGCTTATAACTTTCGGGGTGGCTCTGCACAAGCGGCGGTCGGTCGCGGCAACAGGCGCGGCGGTGGGTTGCCCTTGGGCGCGCTTGACCCTCCGCCCCCCGCTCTCTAGTAACGGTCTCAACTGACCGACGGAGAAAGCCGGCCTATGACGGATCGGAAGAACGCCTACGGGTATGACGACCTGATCCTGAGCGGAAAGGGCGAGCTGTTCGGCAAGGGCTATGCCCAGCTGCCCGCCCCGCCGATGCTGATGTTCAACCGCATCACCGAGATCAGCCGCGAAGGCGGCGCGCATGGCAAAGGCCTGGTGCGCGCCGAGCTCGATGTCGATCCGAGCCTGTGGTTCTTCCAGTGCCACTTCATCGGCGACCCGGTGATGCCCGGCTGCCTCGGCGTCGACGCTGTCTGGCAGATGCTGGGCTTCTATCTCTGCTGGGACGGTTCGCCCGGCAAGGGTCGCGCGCTCGGCTGCGGCGACGTAAAATTTTCTGGCCAGATCACCAATGATGTCAAACTCGTCGAGTATGGCATCGACCTGAAGCGGGTGATGAAGTCCAAGCTCGTGCTCGGCATCGCCGACGGCTGGGTGAAGGCCGACGGCCAGATCATCTACGAGATGTCCGGCCTGCGCGTTGGTCTTTTCACCTGATTTCTGCCCGCCGGCGGACCTGAGGGTCCGCGGACCAAGAGGAGGCAATATGAGGCGCGTTGTCGTCACCGGCATGGGGATCGTCTCCTCTATCGGAAACAATCTCGATGAAGTGATCGTGAGCCTTAAGGAGGCCAAGTCTGGCGTCGTCTTCGCCGAGGACTATGCCAAGTACAACTTCCGCTGCCAGGTGCATGGCGCGCCCAAGCTCGATCCGTTCGCAGTGCTCGACCGCCGCACCACCCGCTTCATGGGCAAGGGCGCTGCGTGGAATTACATCGCCATGCAAGAGGCGATCGCCAATTCCGGGCTCGAAGAAAAAGACATCAAGAACCCGCGCACCGGCATCATCATGGGCTCGGGCGGCCCCTCCACCCCCACCCTGATCGAAGCGGCAGACATCACCCGCGAGCGTGGCCCCAAGCGCATCGGGCCGCTGGCCGTGCCCAAGGCGATGAGCTCGACCGCTTCGGCGACGCTGGCGACGCCGTTCGGTATCCAGGGCGTCAACTACTCGATCACTTCGGCCTGCGCGACATCGAAGCATTGCATCGGCGCGGGCTACGAACAGATCCAGTGGGGCAAGCAGGACATCGTCTTTGCCGGTGGCCACGAGGATCTCGACTGGTCGCTCAGCAACCTGTTCGACGCCATGGGCGCCATGTCCACTGACTTCAACGCCACGCCGGAAAAGGCCTCGCGGGCTTACGATGCGAAGCGCGACGGCTTCGTCATCGCCGGCGGCGCCGGCGTACTTGTGCTCGAGGAATACGAGCACGCCAAGGCGCGTGGTGCCACCATCCTCGCGGAACTGGTCGGCTATGGCGCGACCTCCGACGGCTACGACATGGTCGCCCCGTCGGGCGAGGGCGCCATCCGCTGCATGCGGCAGGCGCTGTCGACGGTGAAGGGCAAGGTCGACTACATCAACCCGCACGCCACCTCGACGCCGGTCGGCGATCTGAAGGAAATGGAAGCGATCCGCACCGTGTTCGGCAGTGGCGACAGCTGTCCGCCGATCTCGGCCACCAAGTCGCTCACCGGCCACTCGCTCGGCGCGACGGGCGTGCAGGAATCGATCTACTGCATCCTGATGATGCGCAACCGCTTCCTGTGTGAGAGCGCCAATATCGAGGAACTCGATCCGGTGTTCGCCGACATGCCGATCCTGCGCCAGCGCCGCGACAACGTCGATATCGGCATCGCGCTCTCGAACAGCTTCGGCTTCGGCGGGACGAACGCCACGCTGGTGTTCCAGCACCCGGACGCGTAGGCGCGTCTGGTCGGTCTGCGCTTTCTAGGTCGCCCATCACCACTGGTGTCATTCCCGCGAAGGCGGGAACCTAGTGCGATATCTCGACGTCCGCTGGTCCTGAAGCATCCCAGGACCCCCGCCTTCGCGCGGATGACGCCGGTGGATAGATGAATACCAGCCTAGTAATTCAGCTCCGTGAACCGCGCAGCCCGCCCGTCATACAGTAGCAGGCGGCCGACCAGCGGGTCGCCTACGCCGGTGATCAGCTTGATCGCTTCCATCGCCATCAGCGTGCCGATTACGCCGGTGACAGCGCCGAGCACGCCGACCACCTCGCATGAGGGCAAGTCGGCTTCGTCCGGGGTATCGGGGTAGAGGTCGCGGAACTGCCTGCCGCCCGGCATTAGGACCGTGACCTGGCCGTCGAACATCGAAACGGCTCCTGAAACCAGCGGGATCCCAGCTGATTCCGCCGCTTCCGCGACGATCTTGCGGGTACCGAAATTGTCGGTGCCATCGAGCACCAGGTGGTAGCCCTCCAGCAGTCGCGCGGCATTCTCCTGGGTGATGCGCTCGATATGCGGGATGTACTCGACATGCGCGTTGAGCCCGGCAACGAACGTCCCCGCGCTCTCGGCCTTGGGCGTGCCGATGCCGTTGCTCTGGTGGATCATCTGGCGCTGCAGGTTCGAGAGCGACACGGTGTCGTGGTCGACCACGCCGAGCGTCCCGACGCCGGCCGCCGCGAGATAGGCGATCGCCGGGCTCCCGAGCCCACCGGCGCCGATCACCAGCACCCGCGCCGACTTCAGTTTCTGCTGGCCGTCGCCACCCACCCCGCGCAACACGATGTGGCGGGCATAGCGCTTTATTTCTTCCGGACTGAGGGCGGTCACTTGAGGCCAGTCACCGGCACGGCGATGAAGCGGCGGTCCGGTCCCTCGAAGCCGTGCGAGAACACCGAGATGATGGCGACCGGCGTGCGGCCCAGCCACGACCAGTTGACCGGCGCCACGATGCCGTACGGCCGGTAGGCGACGGTGCAGTTGCGCGAGGCGGGGACGCTGGTATCGCGATGCAGTTCCGTGGTCTGGCCATCGGCCTCCAGCGTCAGCGCGAAGCCGACCGGTGGCTCGAAGCTGAAGTCCTCTACGCAACGGACCGTCGAGGTGGATGCGAAGGTCTCGATCTTCAGCGTCACCGGGTTGGGTGGCGGGTTCATGTCGAACCCACGCGTGCCGAAAGTGAGCGTCGTGCCATCATGGCCAACCTCGCCATCGCCGTTCAGCGCCTCGATAACCGCCGGCTCGGTGATGTCGAGATCGGCAAATGCCTTAGTGGCGTGCTCCATCGCCTCGGTGCGGACGCCCGCGAGCGTTGGGCTCTCCTCGTCGTGCTGGACCCGGAACGGCGAGCCGCCGACCCATTTGTCCTCGGCGACATCGAGAATGAAGATGTTCGAATAGGGGAAGCCCGAGCCGTCCTGGATGCCGAACTCCTCGTAGCCGAAATAGCGGCCATCCGGAGAAAAACCGAGCAGTGCCAGGTTGGCGGCATCGCCGGCCAGCGTCGGGGCAGCCGCGAGCGCGAGAAAACCGAAACTAGCGGCCAGTCGAACCGAAGCCGCCTTCACCACGCTTGGTTTCATCGAGGGTCTCCCTGAGCGCGAATTCTATGCTCGAAACCGGTGCCACCACCATCTGGGCGATGCGATCGCCACGCTGGATGGTGAATGGGGCGTCGCCGTGGTTGATCAGGATTACCTTGATCTCGCCGCGATAGTCGGCGTCGATCGTCCCGGGAGTATTGAGCACCGTGACCCCGTGCTTGACCGCAAGTCCCGAGCGCGGACGCACCTGCGCCTCGTAGCCGGCCGGCAACGCGATCGACATGCCTGATGGCACCAGGGCCCGCTTGCCGGGCTCGATCGTCATGGTCTCGGAAGCGCCGAGCGCGGCAAGGAGATCAACTCCTGCCGCGCCCGTGCTCTGTTGTTTCGGGGCTTCGAGGCCCCGGCCGTGATCGAGCCAGATGAAATCGACTTTGACCCGATCCGTCATGGTCAGTTCGTATCGACGACGGCGAAGAACTCTTCGGGCAGCTTGGCGGTGCCGTCGAGCAGTTCGGTGAACTTCAGCACCACCTCGGCGGCGTTGTCGCCGACCTTGGTCATGTTGGTGTCGACGATGCGCTTGCCCTTGATGCGGATGGTGGCGGTGTGACCCTCGAAATAGGTCTTCATCATCGCCGCGGTCTGCGCGTCCTGTTCGCCGCCGGTACCTTCGCTGAGCTGGCTGGTCATCTCGCTGGTCTTGAAGGCGACGCGCACGACGCCCGGGCTCACCACGGTGAAGCTCGAATCCTTGTTCGGGCCGTCTTCTTCGGTGAGCTTGGCGAGTTCGCCTTCCTTCACGCTGACGCAGGTGGCGCTGCCATCGGCGTTCTCGGTGAGGACGTCGCCCTCTTCCTTGCAGAAGCCGTCGTCCGGCTTGGCGTTCTCGCCGCCCGCGGCGGCCATCTGCTTCAGCATCGGGTAGAAATCAGCGCCCATCGTCATGGTGGTGGTCGCCTTGCCGGTCGTTTCCGACTGGACGTCGATCTCCGCCGTCATGTCGATACAGCCGGCGAGGCCCGCGCTGAGCAGCAGGATCCCGGCGAGCCGGGAAATGGTCTTCAGGGTCATGGAATTCTCCTCAACATCGCCCGCCGCATTGCCCCCGTTGTAGGAGCCGGTCCCAAGCGCCGCAAGCTCATGTTGCCTCGGTATGGCCTCAGTGATGAACGCTTGATGAACCGGCGTTCAGAGTCCGAGCAGCCGCCACAGCGCCATAACCAGCACCGCCGCGGCGAGCCAGAATCCAGCGACGATCATGAAGCGGTTGAACTTGCGGTCCGGCGAGTTCTTATCGCGCTCGTAATCGTCGAGGGCCGTCTCGGCCTTGGTGACGATCGCGGGCAGACGGCCGAGTGTCGTCACCACCACGTCGAAGTGATCCTTCAGCTCCTCGATCCGGCCGAGAGGGCCGGCCGAGCGCCGTACCCAGTCGCCGACGATCGGCTCGGAAATGGTCCAGATGTCGAGCTCGGGATCGAGTGCCCGCGCCACGCCTTCGACCAGCACCATCGACTTCTGCAGCAGGATCAGCTCCGGCCGGGTCTGCATCTCGAACAGTTCGGTGGTGGCGAACAGCTGCCCCAAGACCTTCGCCATCGAGATATCGGAGACACGGCGGCCATGCTGCGGCTCGCCGATGGCACGCAGCGCCAGGGCAAAGTCGTCGATCGACTGGGTGCGCGGCACGTAGCCGATCTCGAAATGCCGCTCGGCGATCAGCCGGTAATTCCGGGTGATGAAGCCGTAGAGGATGTCGGCGAGAAAGCGCCGCTCGCGCCGGGTAATCCGGCCCATGATGCCGAAATCGACGGCGATGACATCGTGCGTCGTGGGGTCGGCGAAGAGGTTCCCCGGGTGCAGGTCGGCATGGAAGAAGCCGTCACGCACCGTGTGGCGGAGGAAGGCCTGCAGCAGGTTCTTCGCCAGCGCCTTGCGATCGACCCCGGCAGCATCGAGTGCCGCATTGTCGCGGATCGGGATGCCGTCGACCCAGGTGGTGGTGAGCACGCTGTCCGAGGTGTAGTCCCACAAGACCTTGGGGATGACGAAGCCGGCATCGTCCTTGATGTTCTCGTAGAACTCCGAGATCGCCGCTGCCTCAAGTCGCAGGTCGAGTTCGACGCGGGCCGAGCGGTCGAGCGTCGTCACGACGTCGACCGGCCGGAGGCGGCGGAGCTTCGGCACCAGCGTTTCAGCGAGCCTGGCGCCGGCATACTGGCTCTCGATATCCGCGCGGAAGCGCTGGCGAATACCGGGGCGGAGGATCTTCACCGCCACCTTGTGCCCGCCATTGCCCTCGGTGAGCGTCGCGTGATGGACCTGGGCGATCGAGGCCGCGGCGATGGGCGGCGAGATATTGGTGAGCTCGGCAGCGCGCGAACCGAGTGCCGCCTCGAGCAGCCCCGGAACGAGCTTGTCGTCGAACGGCTCCATCGCATCCTGCAGCACCGCGAGCTCGGCGGCGACGTCGGCGCCGACGATGTCCGGGCGGGTGGCCAGCGTCTGGCCGAGCTTGACATAGGTGGGCCCGAGCCGGTTGAGGGCGCGGGTGAGCCGCTCGACCTTGCCGGTGCGCTTCACCTCGCCACGTTCGAACAGCCGCCCGAAGCGTACGCCGGCCTGCATCACCGGCGGCAGCGCGTCATTGTCGAAGATCGACAGCGCACCTTCGCGCGCCAGAACGAAGCCGGCCCGGGCCAGGCGGAAATAGGCGGCGAGCCCCATGGTGTCAGAGCTTCCAGGCCGCGTGCAGCGCCGCGATGTTGCCGGTAAACGGGGTGTGGGTGACGCGCTTGAACCCGGCGTCCGAAATCATCCGGCTGAAGCGCTCGGGCGTCGGGAACTTGCGGATCGATTCCACCAGATACTGGTAGGGCTGCGCATCGCCGGTGACGGCGCGGCCGATCGGCGGAATCACCCGATCGGAGAAGGCCTTGTAGATATCGGAGAGCACCGGGGTATCGACCTGGCTGAACTCGAGGCAGAGGAACCGCCCGCCGCGCTTCAGGACGCGATGCGCCTCCTTCAGCGCCAGCTCGATCCGCGGCACGTTCCGGATGCCGAAGGCGATGGTGTAGGCGTCAAAGCTCTCGTCCTCGAACGGCAGCTCCTCGGCATTGGCCTCGACGAACTTCACCTGCGCCGGGAAGCGCCAGCCGTGCGAGCGCTCCTCGCCAACACGAAGCATATCGGCATTGATGTCGGAGACGGTGACCTCGGCATAGCCGACCGAGGCGTTGACGATGCGCTCGGCGATGTCGCCGGTGCCGCCGGCCATGTCGAGCACGCGGTACGGGACGCTCCCCTGTTTGGGCGGAGCAAGCCTCGCCACCATGGCGTCCTTCCAGATGCGGTGGACGCCGCCGCTCATCAGGTCGTTCATCAGGTCGTAGCGATCGGCAACGCGATGGAACACGTCGTTGACGAGGCCCTGCTTGTCGTCGAGGGCGACCGTCCGTTCGCCGAAATGCGTGGTCTCAGCCATGCTCGCGTCTCCGAATTGCCGGCGTTATAGCGGATGGGGCTGAGGCTTGCCATGCGGGAAACGGGCGCATGCTAAACCCTGACAGAACGGTGGGCTTGTTACCGGCGCCCCCTGCGGTCACATAGAGGCGCCGAACCCAGCGAGGATCCGATGCCCGAATTGCCAGAGGTCGAAACCGTGCGCCGCGGGCTCGAGCCTTACGTGACGGGCGCCCACATCGACAAGGTGACGCTGAACCGCAAAGACCTGCGCTTCCCGTTCCCCGACGGCTTCAAGACCGCGCTCGAGGGCGCGACCATCGAGAGCACCGGGCGGCGAGCCAAGTACCTGCTGTTCCGGCTGTCGAACGGCAAGACCTGGCTCAGCCATCTCGGCATGACCGGCGCCTACCGCTTCGAGGATTTCAAGTTCAAGGAACCGTCGCGGTATTACGAGCCCGACGAGGATAGGAAGCACGACCACCTGGTGCTCGAACTCACCCACCCCGAGCACGGCGCAATGAAGCTCATCTACAATGACGCCCGCCGCTTCGGCTTCGTCGATCTGTTCGAGCATGAGGCGGATAGCCCCTATCTCGAGGGCCTCGGCCCCGAGCCGCTATCCAATGCCTTCAATGCCGCCGAGATGGCTGAGCGCTTCGAGGGCAAGAAAGCCCCGATGAAGGCGGCGCTGCTCGACCAGCGTGTGGTGGCCGGGCTTGGCAATATCTACGTGAGCGAGGCACTGCACCGCGCGCATATCCGCCCGGACATCGAGGCACGGAAGCTGGTGCTGAAATCCGGCAAGCCGTCGAAGCGCCTCGAGGACCTGGCGGATGGGGTGCGCACTGTGCTGATCGAGGCGATCGACGCCGGCGGTTCAACCCTGCGCGATTTCCGCAATGCCGACGGCGGCTCGGGCTACTTCCAGCACCGCTTTGCGGTATATGACCGCGAGGGCGAGCCGTGCCCGACGCCTGGCTGTCGCGGGGTGATCAAGCGCATCGTCCAGTCGGGGCGCTCGACGTTCTTTTGTCCCGTGTGCCAGCACTGACAGCTGGTGCAGGTCCCGGACGGAGTACCTTCTCCCCTTGTGGGAGAAGGCAAGACGGTGGTTGTCGATGGTCGCTCAGCCCCTCTAGCCCCGCCTCCGGGGAATCCAGTTGACGTCCCACCCCGTCGCGACTATACAGCGCCCAACTTGGCGGCCCGAGATGCCGCCGATTTCATTTCATCGCCCCTGGATTTCCGGCTCAGGCTGGGCCAACGGGTTGAGCGCCAAAGAGGAATTGATGGCCAACACTGCTTCCGCCAAGAAGGCCACCCGCAAGATTGCGGCCCGTACCGAAGTGAACAAGTCGCGCCGCTCGCGCATGCGCACCTTCGTCCGCAAGGTCGAGGAAGCCATCACTGCTGGCGACCACGCCGTTGCCGTCGCTGCCCTCAAGGCAGCCGAGCCCGAGATCGTCCGTGCCTCGCAGAAGGGCATCGTCCACGCCAACGTGGCCGCCCGCAAGGTGAGCCGCCTGAACTCGCGCGTGAAGGCCCTGCAGGCCTGATCGGCCACCAGTCTTCAAGACGAAGTTACGACAGTTTTGCGAATGCCGAAGAGCTCCCCCACGGGAGCTTTTCTTATTTCGGGGTGAGCAAAGGCCCATCTCGCAGACTGTGACAGCTTTGCGACACTGGGCAACAGAGTTATCCCCTCGCGAAAGCCCTGCGTTTCCGGGCCTTTGCCAGTGTCCGTCATCAGAATTTCATCTGCCTGTCAGGAATGAAATGCCGCATTTGATGCGACGTTGCCACAATTGCCAGAGTGTCGAAAACCTCACGAAATCCCGATTCCCCCTTGAGTCACAGCGCCTTGGATTTGGGGGCGGACAAAGTGCCGCGGAAAGGTTTTTGCAAGAGGTGCGAGTCAACCCCCTCTAGGCAAAAAACCCCCGTTGATTGGAAAATTCCCCCCCTCTAAGATGGCCCTCGTCGCTCAGGAACATCCGGCGCTAGAACCGAGTAGAGGAGCGACATGACTGGCAGGAATGCTGACTTTGAGATCGTGGCTGAGGCGGTGTGGACGCAGCCGGCAGTCTTGGGGAAATTCCTTTCGTAGTCTGGTTTGATTAGTACTAGTTGTAGTCTTGCGGGCTCGTAAGACGTTGCGGTAGCCCGGGCGCGATCAGCGACCCGGATCACTCGAAAGTTTGAATAGACTGAACCGCGGCGAAGTTCGCGGGCAGGACAGGTTTGTCCGCAATTGCGGGCAGCAAGGTTGGCGGCGCTGCTCCCATAAGGGGCGGCATGAGAACAGGATTTGGGGCTAACACGATGGCGATGAACTCGGCGGCGGGTCGTGCTGATTGGATGACGGATGCAAATAGCGGAAAGGGGCTGGGCAGCGACAAGGGGGGAATGATGATGACCGGCAAGGACGGCCAGCAACTCGGCTCGAACGAGGTTTTCCAGCGCGTCCGTGCGCGGCTCAAGGCAGCCGTGGGCGAGGATGTGTTCAATTCCTGGTTCGCCCGGCTCGAGCTCGAGGAAATCGTCGATGATCTCGCCCACCTGAGCGTTCCGACCCGTTTCCTCTGCTCCTGGGTCCAGTCGAACTATTCCGAGAAGATTCTCGAGGCGTTTCGCGCCGAGTCGGCCGGTCTCGAGCGGCTGCACTTCACCGTGCGGGTCAACGGCCAGGCTCGGCCGCGCCTCCATCACGCCGAACCCGCGACCGAGTCGGTGGTTGCCGAGGTGACCACCGCGCCGCCGACGCCGCGTACCATTCGCGAGCCGGTGACGGCGCAGCCGGCCCAGCGCGGCGACGCGCTTTCCGGTTCCGCGCTCGATCCGAAGATGACCTTCGACAGCTTCGTCGTCGGCGGGGCCAATGAGATGGCGCTGCAGGTGGCGAAACAGGTCGCACACGCGGCCGCTAACAATACGGTGAGCTTCAACCCGATCTATATCCACTCGAGCGTTGGCCTCGGCAAATCCCACCTGCTCAATGCCATCGCCTGGGCCGCCGGGGCGGCCGAGCCGGGCCGGAACATCGTCTACCTGACCGCCGACCATTTCATGTACCACTTCATCACCGCCGTGCAGCGCCAGTCGGCGCTCGGCTTCAAGGAGTGGCTGCGCCGGGTCGATCTCTTGCTGATCGACGACATGCAGTTCCTGCAGGGCAAGTCCGCGACCGAGTTCGGCCATACTCTAGGTACGCTCCTCACCGGGGCCAAGCAGGTCGTGGTGGCCGGCGACGCGCCGCCGCGCGATCTCGAGATGCTCGACGAGCGGGTGCGCTCGCGGCTTTCCGGCGGGCTGGTGGTGCCGATCAACTCGTTCGACCTCGACCTCCGCCGTGCCATCGTCACCCGGCGCGCCGAGCAGGCCGTCAGCCGCTTCTCCGATGCGCATTTCGCCCCGGCAGTGCTCGACTATGTGGCGCGCGTCGTGGTCAGCCATGGCCGCGACCTCGATGGGGCGGTGAACCGCCTCCTGGCCGCCAACCAGCTGACCAAGGAGCCGATCACCGTGGCGCTCGCCGAGCGCACGCTGGCCGACCTGGTGCGCCAGCGCGACGCCCGCCGCGTCCGCATCGAGGACATCCTCCGCATCGTCTCGCGCCACTACAAGGTGCCGCGCAACGACCTGCTCTCGTCGCGCCGCTCGCGCGACGTGGTCCGCCCGCGCCAGATCGCCATGTATCTGGCCAAGGCCCTGACCTCGCGCTCGTTGCCGGAAATCGGCCGGCGCTTCGGCGGCCGCGATCACACCACGGTTCTCCACTCGGTCCGCAAGGTCGAGCAGATGATCAAGGATGACGGCGAGCTGGCCCAAGAGATCGAACTCCTCAAGCGCATGCTCGAAGAATGAGTTTTTCGCCCTCTCCTCAGGGAGAGGGCGCCGCCGGCTGAACCATTGGCGGATCTATGAGTTTCGACCCAGTAGGGTCTCTAGTGAGTTGTGGCGTTGCTGACATCGCGTTCGAGAGCCCCGCGGCTATTGCTGCGGATCAGGAAGGGCTTGAAGCGTCTCGACCTCGGGGCGCATCCCGAGCCCCCGCCGGTGCCACCCGATCGGGCCTGGCACGAGATGCTGGTGCGCCTCGACGCGGAGGATGCGGAGCGCCGGCTCGACGACATGGCGCGCGCATTGAACGGCGAGAAGCGCTAGCGGCGGTCGCTCGTTCTTACCTTCTCCCACGAGGGGAGAAGGCGATCGACCTCCAGGGCAGCGTTCGCGGTGCATTTTCTCTAGGGATAGCGGGCCTGCGGCCCCGGGCGCCCTTGCCTTTTGCCCCTTGAATTGTAATGTCGCAGCCCGGTTTCGCTTGGCTTTGACCGGGTTTTGACCGGGCAATAGCCGTCCGCGGTAGGGGTTTTGAGTTTATGAAAGTCACTCTCGAGCGCAACCATCTGCTCAAGTCGCTGGGGCACGTCCACCGCGTGGTGGAGCGCCGCAACACCTACCCAATTCTGGCCAACGTGCTGCTGAAGGCATCCGACGGCAAGCTCGACCTGCGCGCCACCGACCTCGATATCGAAGTGACGGAAAGCGTCCCGGCGATGGTCGGCCAGGCCGGCACCACCACGGTGCCTGCGCACACCCTTTACGAAATCGTCCGCAAGCTCTCCGATGGTGCCGAAGTGCGGCTCGAGAACGAAGGCACCGAGCAACTGCTGGTGACCTCCGGCCGTTCGCGCTTCCACCTCGCGTGCCTGTCGCCTGACAGCTTCCCGGACCTGAAGTCCGGTACCTTCACCCACACCTTCTCGGTCGCGGCGCCGACGCTGCGCGAGCTGATCGAGCGCACCCAGTTCGCCATCTCCAACGAGGAGACGCGCTACTACCTCAACGGCATCTACATGCACATGCTGGAAGTCGGCGGCGTGCCGACGCTGCGCGCCGTCGCCACCGACGGCCACCGCATGGCGCGCGCCGAGGCTGACGCGCCCACCGGCGCCAAGGGCATGCCGGGCATCATCGTGCCCAAGAAGACCGTGTCCGAAGTTCAGAAGCTGCTCGAAGGCGCCGAGGGCGACGTCGAGGTCGAGCTCAGCGACACCAAGATCCGCTTCACGCTTGGCGGCGTGGTGCTGCTCAGTAAGCTGATCGAGGGCACCTTCCCCGATTACGACCGGGTGACGCCCAAGAACAACGACAAGCAGATGAACGTCGACAAGCAGACGTTTGCGACGGCCGTCGACCGCGTTTCGACCATCGCGTCCGATCGCGGCGGCAAGGCGGTAAAACTGTCGATGAAGGAAGGCCAGCTCGAGCTTTCCGTCACCAACCCGGACCACGGCACGGCGAGCGAAGAGCTGGCGGTGGAATTCGAGCCCGAGAGCTTCGAGATCGGCTTCAACGCCCGGTACCTCCTCGACATCATCGGCCAGATCCGCTCCGAGAACGCGGTGTTCCTGTTCAACGACGCAGGCTCACCGACGCTGGTGCGCGAGGATGGCGACGCCAAGGCGCTCTATGTGCTGATGCCGATGCGGGTGTGACCGGCGCCCCCTCCTCCTCCGACCGGGAACGGCTCATCGCGGCGCTCCAGGATCGCGACGCTTTCCGTCGTCGTTCGGCGCTGGAGACGTTGGGGAGGACGCCGGCGGATGGCGTGCTCGATGGCTTGGTGCTGGGCGCACTCAACGACGGCTCTGGTTATGTTGTCCGTGCGGCAGCCGAGATCGCAAGCCGGTGGAGGCTCGGGGATGCCGCGCCGCAGTTGCGGCTGCTGTGCGCTGATGCCGACCCGCTGACGCGACGCGCGGCCTTGGGCGCCCTGCGCGAGGTGGGTTCGGAAGCAGATATCGACATGCTGCTTGGAGTTTTCTCGCGGGACAGGGAGCGCGACGTTCGCAACGCGGCGGCGTGGGCGATGGCGGCGCTGGCCGGCCCCGCCAGCTGGCGGCGTGCGCTGCCAGTCCTGCTCGGCGACACCACGCCACGACACCGGATATTTGCCTGCGAGCTGATCGCCAAGTTCGGTGATGCTGCGGACATGGAAACGCTGCGACCGTTGCTGGACGACGCCGACGGCCACGTCCGAAAAGCTGCGGCGAGAGCGCTGGACGGGCAGCCTTCATGATCCCCTCCCGCTACATCTCCCGGCTCCGCCTCTCCCACTTCCGCAACTATGCGTCGGCGGCGCTCGATCTCGACGGGCGGCACCTGGTGCTGGTCGGCTCGAACGGGGCAGGGAAGACCAATCTGCTCGAAGCGGTGTCGCTGCTGTCGCCCGGCCGCGGCCTGCGTGGTGCGCCGTTCGAGGAGGTTGCGGCGCAGGGTTCTGACGGGCTCTGGGCGGTGGCCGCGACCGTCGAGACGCCGGAGGGACCAGTCGATATCGGCACCGGCGCCGGCGGGCCCGAGGGTGGTCGCCGGGCGCGCATCAATGGCGCCAATGCCCGGACCATCGAGGAGATGAGCGCCTATCTCCGCGTGCTGTGGCTGACCCCGGCGATGGACGGCCTGTTCACCGGGGCCGCCAGCGAGCGCCGGCGTTTCCTCGACCGGCTGGTAACGACGCTGATCCCCGGCCACTCGGCCCAGGTGTCGGACTTCGAAAAGACCATGCGCCAGCGCAACCGGCTGGTCGACGAGGATGCCGATCCCATCTGGATCGACGCCGTCGAAGCACAGATGGCGGGCGCTGCCGCGGCGGTGCATTTCGCTCGTGCCGACAGCCTTGGCGAGTTGCAGGGGCTCATTGCGCAGGGCGTCGACGAGGCCAATTTCCCCGCTGCCCACCTGGCGCTGACCCCGCTCTTCGCCGACGGTCACGAGCCGCAGTCCTCGGCCGCGCTCGAGGCCGAGCTCCGGGCCCTCTGGCGCGCCAACCGCAATCTCGACCGCGCCGCCGGCCGTACGCTGATCGGCCCGCATCGCATCGATCTCGAAGTGCGCCACGCGCAGAAGGACATGCCGGCGGCGCTCGGCTCCACCGGCGAGCAGAAGGCGCTGCTGATCGGGCTGATCCTCGCCCATGCCCGACTGGTCAAGCGCTCCGCCGGCATCGCCCCCTTCCTGCTGCTCGACGAGGTCGCGGCGCACCTCGACCCGGGCCGCCGCGCTGCCCTTTTCGCCGCCCTCGACGGCCTCGGCACCCAGTGCTTCATGACCGGCACCGACCCGATGCTGTTCGAGGCCCTCGGCGAGGGGGCGCAGCGAGTGACGGTGAAGGATGGGCGGCTGGCGAAGGAGCCTGGCTAGGCCCCCGGCGAGCGCGACGAGTGCCTTCTCCCCTTGTGGGAGAAGGTGCCCGAAGGGCGGATGAGGGGTTCTCTCCGCGAACTCTGTCGCTCGTCGCTTCGCTCCGATCGCGCAACCTCCGGTTGCGGACCCCTCATCCGGCCCTTCGGCCACCTTCTCCCGCAAGGGGAGAAGGCCCATGCCCAGCTCCCCTCTGCGAACTCCTAAGCCTTGTAAAACGGGCTAAAAATAGCCATTTCCCTTGGGTAAGAGCACCCGATCCGCTAGACCCACTTTAGCGGACCTGCTGACCTGATTCGGGACCCCCTTGAGCACCTCCGAGACCCCCTCCGATCCGAACGAATATGGCGCCGATTCCATCAAGGTCCTGAAGGGCCTCGATGCCGTGCGCAAACGTCCTGGCATGTATATCGGCGACACCGATGACGGCTCGGGCTTGCACCACATGGTCTACGAGGTGGTGGACAACGCCATCGACGAGGCGCTGGCCGGCCATGCCGACCTCGTGACGGTGCAGCTCAATGCCGATGGCTCGGTGTCGGTGAACGACAACGGTCGCGGCATTCCCACCGGCATCCATGCCGAAGAGGGTGTTTCAGCGGCCGAGGTCATCATGACCCAGCTGCATGCCGGCGGTAAGTTCGACCAGAACTCCTACAAGGTGTCGGGCGGCCTGCATGGCGTCGGCGTTTCGGTGGTGAACGCGCTCTCGGTGTCGCTGAAGCTCAATATCCGTCGCGACGGCGAGGTCCACGAGATGGAGTTCGCGCACGGCAACGCCGTGGCGCCGCTGAAGCAGGTCGGCACCTATGTGCCGAACCACCAGCCGGGCACCTATGAAGGCCGCTCGGGCACGCTGGTGACCTTCCTGCCGTCGACCGAGACCTTCACCATGGTCGAGTTCGATTTCAAGACGCTGGAACACCGGCTGCGCGAGCTCGCCTTCCTCAATTCCGGCGTGCGCATTATCCTGCGCGACCTGCGCCATCCCGAGCCGGTGGAGATCGAACTCCACTACGAGGGCGGCCTCGAAGCCTTCGTGCGCTATCTCGACAACGCCAAGACCCCGCTGATCGGTGCGCCGATCATGCTCTCGTCCGAGCGCGACGGCATTACCGTCGAAGTGGCGATGTGGTGGAACGACAGCTACCACGAGAATGTGCTGTGCTTCACCAACAACATCCCGCAGCGCGATGGCGGTACGCACCTCGCCGGCCTCCGCGCAGCGCTCACCCGGCAGGTGACCAACTACGCCGAATCGAGCGGTATTACCAAACGCGAGAAGGTCACGGTTACCGGCGACGATATCCGTGAAGGCCTGACCTGCGTGCTTTCGGTGAAGGTGCCGGATCCGAAATTCTCGAGCCAGACCAAGGACAAGCTGGTCTCGTCCGAAGTGCGGCCGGTGGTCGAGAACGGCGTCAACGATAAGCTGCAGCAGTGGCTCGAGGAGCATCCGGCCGAGGCGAAGTCCGTCGTCGGCAAGGTGGCCGAAGCCGCCATGGCGCGCGAGGCCGCTCGCAAGGCGCGTGAACTCACCCGGCGCAAGTCGGCACTCGACGTGAACTTCCTCGCCGGCAAGCTCAAGGATTGCTCCGAGAAGGACCCGGCCAAGTCCGAAATCTTCCTCGTCGAGGGCGATTCCGCCGGTGGCTCCGCCTCACAGGGCCGCGACCGCTACACCCAGGCCGTGCTGCCGCTGCGCGGCAAGATCCTCAATGTCGAGCGCGCCCGCTTCGACCGCATGCTGGGTTCCGAGCAGATCGGCAACCTGGTGATGGCGCTCGGCACCTCGATCGGCCGCGAGGAGTTCAACCCGGACAAGCTGCGCTACCACAAGATCATCATCATGACGGACGCCGACGTCGACGGCGCCCATATCCGCACCCTGCTCCTGACCTTCTTCTACCGGCAGATGCGCGACCTGATCGACCGCGGCCACGTCTACATCGCCCAGCCGCCGCTCTACAAAATCAAGCGCGGCTCGTCCGAGCAGTACCTGAAGGACGAGCGGGCGCTCGAGGATTACCTGATCGATACCGGCACCGATGATGCGGTGCTGACCACCCGCGATGGCGTCGCCCATGCCGGCGAGGACCTGCTGCAGATCGTCAGGCAAGCGCGCGAGATCGTCCACGCCATCGAAGGGCTCAACACCCGCTACAACCGCTCGCTGATCGAACAGGCAGCCATCGTCGGCGGCCTCGATGCCGAGGCGCTGCTCCACCCGGCGCGCACCGCCACCATCATCGAACGCGTTGTCCGCCGGCTCGACCGGCTGGCCGATGAAGTCGAACGCGGCTGGCAGGGCCAGTCCGATGGCCAGGGCGGCCTGAGCTTCACCCGCACCATCCGCGGCGTCACCGAAGTGCACTCGATCGATGCACAGTTGCTCGCCAGTGCCGATGCCAGGAAGATCCGTGCCACCGTGGAAAAGCTCGCCGATCTCTATGGTGGGGTCGCCAAGCTCACCCGCAAGGACCAGAGCTTCGACATCTACGGCCCGTCCTCGCTGTTCGGCGCCATCAACGCTGTCGGCCGCAAGGGCATCTCGCTGCAGCGCTACAAGGGCCTGGGCGAAATGAACCCCAGCCAGCTGTGGGAAACGACGCTCGATCCGAACGTCCGCACCCTGCTGCAGGTGCAGATCAAGGAAAGCGACGACCACGACCGGTTGTTCTCCAACCTGATGGGCGACCTGGTCGAGCCGCGCCGCGAGTTCATCCAGGACAACGCCCTGAGCGTCGCCAACCTCGACGTCTGACGGGGCCGGCGATGGAATGGCTCGTCGCGGGCATTCTCGTCATTGTCGCGATCGCGGTGCTGTGGTTCGTCGCGATCGCGCTGGCGAAGCGTAGCCGCTACGCCCGCCTGATGCAGAAATATGCCGACGAGAAGCTCGTCGACGCCCTGATCTCGAAGACCATTTGGCAGGGCATGACCGCCGAACAGCTGCGCGACAGCTGGGGCGAGCCCGCCTCGATCGAGGAAAAGGTGATGAAGACCAAGATCAAGCAGGTCTTCAAATACCGCCCGGTGGCCAAGGACCGCTACCGCGACAAGGTCACCCTCGAAGATGGGGTTATTGTCGGCTGGGACCAGAAGTAGCGGGCGGACCTCAGTTGCCGGGAGTGCTGGCAGCGATGCGTGCCTCCAGCGGCGCTTGCTGGCTGTAGCCATCGAAATGGTACCCGCCATGGCGCTCGAGCTCCGCCTCGGCCAGTGCGACGAGGGCGGTGGCGTTGCCGTGGACCGCCGCGCGGAAAGCCTCGTCGAAGCTGTCGGCGAGCTGACTGTCGAGCCGTCGCAGCAGCCGTGGACCCCACTTGCCTACGCCGCTCCACGCTCCGCGCCCCAGCAGCATCAGGTCGATCAGCCTGGGATAGAGGTGTGCCGCGATGGCGGCGATCTCGGCAACCGGCCGCTCTCCCTTGAGGTCATCCACCAGGTCGCTGGCCATGTAGCGCATTGTATCGTGGGCGGGCCCGGCAAGCGGGAGAGGGCCCTTCGCGAGTGCTTCTGCCGCGCTGATCCGGATCGGCTCGGCGAGAGCGCGGTTGGGGCCGATGACCACGCCTGAAGCCACCATATTGGCCATGATTGGACGACCGCCCTCGATGTCCTTGTCCTGGTAGTAGGCGAGCGTCTCGGGATCGTGGGCGAACACCTCGACCGGGAAGCCGTCTTCGATGAACGATTCCCGCCAGGCGCGTTCGAGGCGGGGGAACACGACGACCAGGTCGATGTCCGAGCCTGTGGTGCCCTGCCCGCGCATGATCGATCCGGTGACGAAGGCGCAGGCGGCACCGCCGTATCGCTTGGAAAGGGCCTTCTCGGCTACGGCAAGCGCGCGGTCGGCGATAGCTTTGTTGTGGTGCTCGTTCACGGCGATGTCCTTGTGGGTTGGGACACGTCGGGACCAAGAAAAACCCCGCTCGTATCCGGGCGGGGTTGGTCTGCGCAGTCAATGAACAGGGCTAGTTCATGCGCCAACCGACCACCGCGGCACGGTGGTGGTAGAGGTGGTCGAGGCTGCCTGGTTCCTGCTCATGGCCGGAGCGTAGCCGAGGCAAGCGGGGCCGTCAAAGCTGGCGCTCGCCGGCGGCCCCTTCGTCCCGCCAAAATCACTGTGCGGCAAGGCGCTGCTCGATCATCGACGCATTGTTGTCGAGGTTCTTGCGGTTCACGCCGTCGATCGCCTCGGTCGCGAGTGGACCGGCATAGCGCTCGTAGGCGGCACTGACCCGGTCGTTGAGGGCCTTGGCGCCCTCGAGGTTGCCAGCGTTGATCATCTCCGGAATCAGCGAATAGAGCCGCAATTCCCATCGATCGTATTCGGTCAGTGCCTGGCGAATATCCGGGATGCGCAGAAACGGCTCGAACGAGCCCTTGGTCTCCTGACCCTCGTCGACTGCGGTCACGATCTCGCGCAGCCGGTCCACCAGCTCGGGCTGCAACCCCCACGGGCTGAGGCCCAGTCCGTGGATCGGCCGCACCTTGGTGAACAGGTAGTACGAACCGGCAAACCACCCGCGCAGCCCCCTGAGGTGGGACTTGGTCCACTTCTCGTCGGCACTTTCAATCAGCTTGACCCATTCCTGGCAGCCGAACAACGCGCGGAACGCGCTCTTGATGTCGCTCGGCTGCGTATGCCAGCAGAGGGCATCCGCCTTGTCGGCGTCATTGAGCGTGAAGTTGTACCGGTAGACCCGCACCGGGATCTTCTTGCCCGAGTACGGGGTGAAGACGAATGCCGGAATGCTGGTGCTGTTCTGACTGTCCCACTCGATGGTGAGGCTTACCGGCAAGTCATCGACAAGCCCCGGCGTGAAGGCAATCGGCCCGGAACTGGCATCCTTGGTGAACGCCATCGAGATCTCGTCGCCGCCCGACGAAACGTAGGCGCCCTTGGCAATTCCCGAGGGCTCCACATAGACCATCAGCTGAACCGAAGCGTCCTCGGCGTAAGCGGCGGTGGCGATGGTTGCGGCGAGCGCCAACAGTCCAAACTGCGCAAGTGACCTCATGGTTGTTTCCCCAGCGTCTGGCCGATCAGCAGCATCATCACGATGCCCAGGTTGCTGGCGACATCCCGGAACAGCGTCGGCAGCCCGGCGTACCGTGCCTTGATCTCGACCGATTGGAACGCATCCAGCAGGCTGGCGGCGAGCAATGCGGCGATGGTGCCCAGCAGCGGCACGAGAAACAGCCAGGCGGCCACCCGTCCGTTGCGCAGCATGCTGAAGTTCGCGCCGAGGAACAGCGCGGCCAGCGGCAGCACCAGCTTGTGCAAGACCTCCAGCACGCTACCCTTGGCGCTGGCCAGCGGGTTGACGAACTCGATCAATGCGTTCGTGTCGATCACCGGCTTCGCCCCGGCGGGCCCCGATGCAAGCTGCAGGATGAAGTCCGTCACCAGCACCACCGGCAAGGCGGCGTAGACGGTGATCAGTGCCGCCAGCACAAACAGCTGCTGGCGGCCCTGCAACCGCGCGAAACCCTGTACATCGCCTGCTTCCAAGTCCTGTGCCATGGCTGGCCCTCCCCTTGGCGGAACACTACCCGCGAGGGCGGAACTTGAGGTGAGGGTTACTACGTGCGCAGTTTCGCGTGTCGGGTTGGACAATCCGCCGACACGCCCGACGTTCGCCTCAGGCCGGCAACCCGGCCAACCCGAGACCGTCAATCGCAGCGATCTGTGCCGGCTCGAGCGGGCCCTCGCGTTCGGCACCCAGCGCGTCCGCCAGTTCGTCGCGGTTCTTGACCCCGAGCACCAGTGTTTCGACCCCGGCCATGCCAAGCGCGTAGCGATGTGCGATGATGGCTGGGTCGGCGCCCCATCTTGCACAGAGGTCGCGGAAGGGCGCGGCGCGGCGAAAATCCTCCATGTCGCGATCGTCGGCCCGCAACTCACGGTCGAAGCTGTTGGTGAGGGCGCCCGCCTGTACCGCGCGGATCGCCATTACACCCACTCCGTTGGTCTGTGCCGAGGCGATGATCTCGCGCGATCGCGATGGTGTCCTGAGCCCGGTGAGGCCGCCCGGGCTGTCCATCAGATTGGCCACCGCCTGCACGGCATCCGGACGCGGCGTGTGCACGAGCGCATCGAGGATGGTCTCGGGAACGCTGACCCCGGTGATGCCCCAGCCGCCGATCAGCCCCTCGCGCTTCAGGCGTTCGAAGGCCGGCACTACGGCATCGCGATAGCTCGACCAGCTGGTGGCGATTTCGGCGCGACGCTCGTTCTCCGCCGGGTAGACAAAGTCGTCGGCGCAGATCTGGTTGTGGAGGAAGAACAGGTCGACCCGTTCGAGCAGCATGGCCTTGAGGCTCGCCTCCAACGACGCACGGAAACGTGGATAGACCTGGTCATCCGGGATGGTGCCGATGCCGCATTTGGTGGTGACCTTTACCCCCTCGGGCACCCGCCCCTCGAAGGCTTCGCCGATCAGCGCCTCGCAGATCTTGTAGCCGGGCGCCGCGTCGATCACGTCGATCCCCTCGTCGACCGCCATTCGCAGTGTGGCGATACCCTCCTCGCGGCTGGTCGGACCCCAGACCTGGCCGATGCCGCCGCCGCCCAGGGTCAGGCGACTAACCTCGCCGATCATGCCGAACTGGTGCTTTTTCATTGTGTGTTCCTTTGACTAGGAAGCGACGGCCCCTCGGGCCGTCGCTCCACTCTGGTTCAGCTCATGCTCGGCACGGTGCTACATTCGCTGCCCTTTCGGCCGAGCGATGGCGGTCGTGCCGTGCTCGCGGCTACCACAGCCGGCCGACTGGCCTCGTCCACCAGCGTCGCATGGGCAACGACGATCCCGGTCCGGGAAATCTGCGGGATCAGTTCCCGCTCGATGCCCATATCGGCCAGCAGGCGGTCATCGAGCCCTTGCAGCCGTTCGATGCCGGACTGGATACGTGCCCAGGACATTATGCGCTCAATGAGAGTGTCGAACATTTGGTTCTCCTTCATCGACGCGAGGGGCGGTCGTTGCTGATCGTCTCGCGTCAGGCCAGTTCCCGCGAAAGCAGGGCACTGATTTCGGCCATCGCGGCCGGGGAGAGCGGGCCCTTGTCGAGCGCGCCCAGGTTGTCGCGGATCTGTGCCTCGGTCTTGAACCCGGGGATTGGGATGGTCTGCGGCGAACGCGCCAGCACCCAGCCGAGGGCGCCCTGCGCGATCGTGCGGCCGCCGCTGGTGAGCACGTCGCGAATGGCATCGAGCTTCCGCAAGGACTCCGCCGACGGCCGCCCATCCTTGAAGTCGCGCACCCAGCTATGCCCGGCGCCCCGCACATCGTCCGTCGACACGCGCGACTGCGCCGTGAACTTGCCGGTGAGGAACCCCATGGCAAGCGGCGACCGGATCAGGTTCGGCAGCCCATGCTTGTCGCACAGCGCCACCATTTCCGGGCCGTCGCGGAACACATCCAATCCCTGCTGCACCGCCTTGAAGTGCGGGAAGTGCAGCACCCTCGACACGGCTTTCGCGTCATCGGTACTCCAGCCCCAGGCGGCGATGTCGCCGGACTCGGCGCGGCGCTCGAGGGCCGGTGCCAGGCGGTCCATCGCTTCGGCCGAGGCATCGCCAACATGCAGCTGGTAGAGGTCGATGCGATCGCGCTTCAACCGCTTGAGCGAGGCATCGAGCGCCAGCTCCATGTAAACAGGCGTGACGTCTGTGCCCGTTAGCTCGCGCTTCGCCCGGTCATGGGTGAAGCCGAACTTGGTGGCGATCACCACGTCCGGACGGTTGCCGAACGCTTCGCCCAGCACCTCCTCGCTGTGGCCGGTGCCATATGCATCGGCTGTGTCGAACAGACGGGCGCCGAGCTCGTGGGCCAGCGTCAAGGCCCTCAGCGACTGGTTGTCGTCGATCTCGCCCCAGCCATCGTTGCGACCGTCCATCTTGAACGGGCCGCCAATGGCCCAGCAGCCGATGCCGATGCGCGGGACCTCGAGCCCGTTCCAGATGCGTAGCGTCGTCGGGCTCATTTCTCACCCGTCCGTACGCTGTGGGCGATGCAGCCGCGTTCGATGCCGAGATCGGCCAGCAAGACATCGTCCAGCTGCTTGAGCCGCCGGATGTCGCGGCGGATGCGTGACCATTCGATCAGGCGGCGTGACAGTGTTCCGAGCATTTTCCTTCTCCTTCATCAGCGCAAAACATCTCGTCTCGCGGCAACTCAGCTGAGCTGCCGTAACCAGACTGTCGCTTTGCGGCTTGCTGGAAAGTCGCTGTTGCTTCAGTGCTTTCCTGAGACCCATACTTGCTCATTCTGGGCTTGAAGCGATACAATCAGCTTCGCAACGAGCTTTTCAGGAATGAAAAATGAGCGTCGGTGAAGCAATCTCCTGGGACGACCTGCGGCTGTTTCTCGATGTGGCGCGGCTGGGCGGACTGAGTGCCGCGACCGCCACCACCGGGCTCAGCGCCGCCACCCTCGGGCGCCGGGTCACCGCCCTCGAGCAGCAGATCGGCGAGCCGCTCTTCGTGCGCCGACAGACCGGCTACCAGCTGACCCTGGCCGGCGAGGAGCTGCTGGCTCGCGCCCAGGATGTCGAAGCCGCTATGCAGGAGCTGAAGCGCTGGCGCGACGGCACGCTGGGCGAGAAGATCGTCCGCATCTCGGCCGGGACCTGGACCTCGGCGTTTCTCTCCCGGCATATCGGTGAGCTCTGGCACGTAGACGACAACATCCGGGTCGAACTCGCCACCGCCTACGGCAAGCTCGACATCGGGCGCCGCGCCGCCGACCTGGGGCTACGGTCGGAGCGGCCGGTGGAGCCCAATCTCGCCGGCCGGCAGATCGGCCGCGTAGCGCATGCGATCTATTCCGGCCTCAATCTGATCAACGGCATAAAGGCGGGACTGTTTGTCGGCATCACCGGCGAGGCGGCAAACGTCGCTTCGGCCCGCTGGCTGATGGCCCACCACGGCGACCGGATCGGGGTGCGCGGCAACGATGTGCAGAGCGTGCGCGAACTGGTGGCAGCCGGCGCCGGGCTCAGTGTCTTTCCCTGCTTCGTGGGCGACAGTGATCCTCGGCTGGTGCGGGTGGCGACGCCGATCGCCGAACTCGAGACCGAGCAATGGCTGGTGTCGCACCACGAGGACCGCCACCGGCCGGAAGTGCGGCTGGTCGCCGACCGGATCGCCAAGCTGATGCGCGAGCATGGCCCGCTGTTCAAGGGCGAGCGGCGCCTCCCGCCGTCTTAACCTCGCGGCAAGCGGCGCGGGCCGATACTCCGCGCGGGAATGCAATCGTGGAGTGCCTGAGGATGCGGGCCTGTGCCTATGTGGTCGGCCCGCCGGATGGCCCCGGCGCAGCGCTGGCGGATCTGGCGCGCGGACTGGGTTTTCCGATCGTGCAAACCTATGCCGGCCTGGCCGCGGCCGAAACCCAGGCGCAGCAGACGCCACTGCTGTTCTTCCTCTTCGCCGCGGTCGATGACGTCGCCGGGCTGAAGGCCGTGGCGGATGCCATCCGCTTCTCGCCCAGCCGGCGCATCCGCTTCTCGCCGATGGTGTATTTCTCAGAGAGCCCGCTGGTCGAGGCGATCAAGACCTGCGTCGAGATGGGCTTCGACGACGTGCTGACCCTGCCGTTCACGCAACAGCGGGTGACGGCACGGCTCGAGCGGCTGGTCGAGCACACCCAGGTGTACTTCGAGACCGCCGACTATCTCGGCCCCGACCGCGGGGCGCAGCGGACCCACAGCCGGTCCGGCAGCCAATACCGCAGGCTCGAGATCATCCGCTCCCCATCGCGCGGCGTGAGCGTGATGCGCGATGAGATGCAGGTGGCGATTTAGTTTATCCGGGCGATCTCACACCCACCGACGTCATTCCCGCGAAGGCGGGAACCTAGTGGGATGCTGCATCGCCAGCAGATGTCGAGAGATCGCACTGGGTTCCCGCCTTCGCGCGGATGACGCCGGTGGCTGGGCGCCAGCGGGTAGTCGTCCGGCACCAATACTCCCCATCACAAAGCCTAACTTGCCCAATTGAACCGATTTAACTAGGGTCGCCCGCGTTTCTTTCCGCGAGTTCCCCACCATGAGATTCGGTATCGAGTTGCCGCCGCAGCAGCGGGTGTATGGCGGCTTCTTCATCTATTCGTTCTGCATGGGGAGCCTGCCGCCGCGCCTGCCGGATATCCAGCGCGCCATGGGCATCGAGGAGGGGGCGCTTGGCCTCGGGCTGATCGGCGCGGCGCTCGGCACGCTCATTTCGCTGAGCTTTGCCGGACCGCTGCTCGACCGTTTCGGTTATCGCCGCGCCATCCTGACGCTGATCCCGCTGCTGGCGCTGGGCTATGCCCTGGCGTCGTTCGCCACCGGGCCGATCGCCTTTTTCCTGCTCCTGGTACCGGTCGGGCTGGTCATCGGCGGCATCGAGATCATCCTCAACCTCGAGGCGGACCGCACCGAGCACATGATCGGGCGGCGCATCATGAACCGCTCGCACGCATTCTGGAGCTTTGGCTTCTTCTCGGCCGGCATCGTCAGCGCGGCGATCGCGCAGACCGGGCTGAGCGTGCAGTTGCACCTGCTGCTGATGGTGCCCGTGGTGATCGCTGGCGTCGCGCTGCTGCTCGGCCGCTTCACCCCGGCGCCGCACCGCACCGGCGGTTCGACCGATGAGGCGCCACGCTTTGCCGCGCCGACGCTCGCCATCATGATCCTCGTGGCGGTGACGCTCTCGGCCATGATCATGGAGGGCGCTGGCATCGACTGGTCGGCGATCTACATGCGGGACGAGTTCCAGGTGTCGCCGTTCCTCGCCGGGTTCGCCGTGGCGCTCGGCGCCTTCACCCAGGCGGTGACGCGCTTCTTCGCCGATCCGTTCGTCGAGCGTTACAGCCCGACCATCGTCTCGCGCGTGCTGCTCAGCGTGCTCGGCCTCGGCGCAGTGATCGTGTTCTTCTCGCCCGTCGACTGGCTATCGTTGATCGGCTTCGGGCTGATGGGCGTCGGCACCTCGGTGATCTTCCCGCTCGCCATGTCGGCGGCGGCGCAGCGGACCGACCGGCCGGCGGCGAGCAATGTCGCGTCGCTGGCGCAGATTTCGTTCGTTGCCTTTCTCTTCGGGCCGCCGCTTCTGGGCTATGTTGCCGAGCATTTTGGTATCCGCTGGTCCTTCGGTATCGGCGTTCCTTTGGTTATTCTAAGTCTGGTTTTCGCCGGGGCGCTGGGCGCCAAGCCGATCCGGCATGAGGTTGATTGATGTTTAGTTTGAAGCCGCATCAGCGGGTCTATGGGATTTTCTTCGTCTTCGCGTTGTCGATGGGGGCGCTGCTGTCGCGCCTGCCCGATCTGCAGCGCTCGCTGAAGCTCACCGAGGGCCAGCTCGGCCTGACGCTGATCGCCATGTCGGTCGGCGCGCTCTGCGGGCTGACCTTTTCAAGCCCGCTGATCGAGAAATACGGCGCCCGCGCCACGGCCTTCGTCACGGTTTTCGGCGCCTCGCTGATGTATGCGATCGTGCCGTGGATCCCCTCGGCGATCTTCTTGATCCCGATATTCTTCATCGCCGGGCTGTTCGCCGGGGCGCTGGAGATCAACGTCAACCTCGAGACCGACCGGCACGAGGCGCAGCTCGGCACCCGCATCATGAGCCGCGCGCACGGTATGTGGAGCCTCGGCTTCTTCGTCACCGCGTTCATCTCGGCCGGCGTGCGCCAGGCCGGCGTGTCCGTGCACATGCACACCTTCCTCGCGCTGGTGGTGGTGGTGATCGCCGGTGTCTTCGTATTCTCGAAGATCGAGAACGCTCCGGCGCGCGCCGATAGCCACGATGGCAAGATGCCGCTCGTTGCCTTCCCGACCGTTGGCCTCCTCCCGCTGTGCCTGATCGGCGCAGCGCCGCTGCTGGTCGAGGGCGCCGGTATCGACTGGTCGGCGATCTATATGCGCGATGTGTTCGACGTGCCGCCATTCGTCGGCGGGCTGTCGATCACCATCTTCTCGCTGTTCATGGCGCTGGCGCGCCTGTTCATGGATCCGGTGGTCGAGCGCTACAGCCCGCGGGTCGTCGCCGGTGCGTTGCTCGGCATCGCCGCCATCGGGCTGATCACCGTCGGCGTCGCGCCGCACCCCTATGTGGCGCTGTTCGGCTTCATGCTGATGGGCCTCGGCTGCTCGTCGGTCTATCCGCTGGCGGTTTCGGCGGCGGCGCAGCGCACCGACCGGCCGGCGTCGGTCAATGTGGCCTCGCTCGGGCAGATGACGTTCGTGGTGTTCTTCCTCGGGCCGCCGCTGCTCGGCTTCGTCGCCCAGAGCTTCGGCATCCGGATCTCGTATTTCGTCTGCGTGCCACTGATCATCGCGGCGCTGCTGGTGATCCGGGCGCTGTCGCCCAAGCCGACGCCGCTGCTGGCCGAACCGGAGCCAGCCACGCCCCATGGCTGAGCTGCCGCCGATCGTCGATCTCAGGCAATCGCCGACGGCGCTCAGGGTGCAACGCGGGGTGATGCGGTTCCTGCGCAACGCGCATGATTTCTGCTGCTACGCCGAGGTGCCGCTGGCCAATGGCCGGCGCGCCGACGTGCTGGCGGTGGGGCCGAAGGGCGAGATCTGGATCGTCGAGATCAAGTCGTCGCTGATCGACTTCCAGGTCGATCGCAAGTGGCCGGACTACAAGGAATTCTGCGACCGCTTCTTCTTCGCCAAGCCGCCGGAACTCGACCCCGACATCTTCCCGGCGGGCGAGGGGCTGATGGTGGGTGACGGGCACGACGCGGCGATCCTCCGCATGTCCGAGGAGACGCCGCTGCCGCCAGCCCGCCGCAAGGCCATGCTGCTGAAGCTGACGCGGCTCGGCGCCGACCGCATCCACGTCCTGATGGATCCCAATGACCTCTGACGGCCGGTGGCCACGGACTTGCTGAAAGCGCCCCGGTGAAACTGCCTCAGCCGATCGTCATCGTGTTCTTCCTCCATGCGCTGGCGCAGGGCGGCATGTTCAGCCGCATCCCCGACATGCAGCTGGCGCTCGGGCTCAACGAAGCAGAACTCGGCATCGCGCTCCTGGGTCAGCCGGCCGGCGCGATCGTGACCTTCCTGTTCGCCAGCCTCGTGGTCGAAAAGCTCGGCACCCGGGCCATTATCCTCACCACCATCCCGCTGCTGGCGCTGGTGCTTGTCGGTATCGCACTGGCGCCGAACCTGCTGGTCATGTGGCTCGGCTTCGTGGTGTTCGGCGCGGTGTTCGCGCTCAGCAATATCTCGATCAATGTCGAGGCCGACCGGGTGGAGGCGGCGGCGGGCCGGCGGCTGATGAACACCTGCCACGGCATCTGGAGCGTCGGCCTGCTGACGTCGTCGCTGATCGGCACGGCGATGCGCGGCGCCAATGTGGCACCGGCCGTGCACTTTGCCATCATCCTGGTGCCGGTGCTGGTCGGGCTGGCGCTGTTCGCCTGGCCGATGCAGGCGGCCCCGGCGCGGCCGCATGCCCCAACCGCCAAGGGCTTCCGTATCGCGTTGCCGACGACGATGACGCTGCTGTTGCTCGGCTATGCGGTGGCGGCATCGCTGCTCGAGGGCGGCCTGCGCAACTGGTCGGTGATCTTCATGCGCGACAGCTTCGTCGCGCCGGACTGGGTCGATACGCTGACACTCCCGGCCTTCATGACGGCGCAGTCGATCGGCCGGCTGCTGGGCGATCGCGGGGTCACGCGCTGGGGTCCGGTGCGGCTGGCGCGGACGCTGACGCTGACGGCGCTGGTAGGGCTGTTGCTGGTGGTGTTCTCGCCTAACCTGATCGTGGCGCTCGTTGGCTTCACGCTGATCGGCTTCGGCGTTTGCGTGTCGTTTCCGCTCTCCACCTCGGCGGCGGCGCGGCTGGGCGACCGCCCGGCCTCGGAGAATGTCGCGGCGCTGACCATGAGCCAGCAGATGCTGCTGCTCTTCACGCCGGCGATCATGGGGTGGATCGCCACCGTGGCGTCGATCCGGGTGACATTCGCCGTGCTGCTGCCACCACTGCTGCTGGCATTCTACCTGGCCCGGTATCTGGCGCCGCGGAAGGGCTGACGGCTACTCCCCGCTCGGCTCCCCGTGCACCACGGGGGCGTTGCCCGCCTGGGTCTTCATCGGCAGTGGCGGGGTCACCGGGCCGGTGCCGGCGAGCGTCGCCTTCAGCGAGTCCATCACGGCGATGCGCCATGCATCGCTAGGCGCGTCCTGTAGCTGGTGGCTCAAATCGATGATGAAGCTCGCATAGGCATTGTGCCAATCCGCAGTGATTTGCGTCATGTCCACGCGGCGTTCGGCGGGACGCTCCACACCGGCGATCCCCTCGGCCCGCAGCTCGAACGCATCGTCGAGCAACGGCATCAGCACCTGGTCGCTCGCCAGCCCGTCATCATGCATCAGCGCCGCCTTGAGCGCGGCGCGCTCCTCGTCCTCGCCGTGGGTCAAGAAGATCGCGCCATGTGCCGGCAGGCGCTTGGTCACCCAGGCGACGAGTTCGGAGTGATCGGCGTGTGCCGAGTAGTTGCCGAGGCTGCGGACATGGGCGCGCACCGGCACCAGCTCGGAATGGATCCGCACCTCCTTGGCGCCGGACTGGATGATCTGGCCGAGCGTGCCCGGCGCCTGGTAGCCGACGAACAGCACGGTGGCGTTGGAGCGCGGCAGGTTGTTGCGCAGGTGGTGCTTGATCCGCCCGGCGTCCGCCATGCCGGAGGCCGACATGATGATGGCGCCGCCACGGATCGAGTTGATCGCCTTGCTCTCGTCGACGCTCTCGACGATGCGGAAGCGGGAATCGTTGAACAGCTCGTCGGCGCTCAGCTCGACGTCGTCGAACATGGCGGCGTACTTGCGATAGACGGCGGTGACCTTTGAGGCCAGCGGGCTATCGAGGAAGACGAGGCTCGGGCTGATCTCGCCGGTCTTGATCAGGTAGCCGATGTCATGCAGTAGCTCCTGGCTGCGCTCCACCGCGAAGGTCGGGATCACGAGGTTGCCGCCACGGGCTAGCGCCTCGTTGATTTCCTTCTTCAGCGATTCCTGGCGCTGCTTGAGGGTGTAATCCTCGCGCTCGCGGCCGCCATAGGTGGATTCGCTGAGGATGTAGTCGTAGCCGGCCGGCGCGTCGGGCGCCTCCCAGAACACTTTTACGTCGGGGCCCAGATCGCCCGAGAACAGGATGCGGATGGCCTTGCCGTCGCTGTCCTGCACCTCGACTTCGATGGAGGCGGAGCCGAGGATGTGGCCAGCGTTCCAATAGCGGGCGCGAACGCCCGGGCCCGGGGTGATCCACTCTTCGTATTTGACGCCCTTGCGCAGCTTCAGCGCCTCGTTGGCGTCTTCCATGATGTAGAGCGGCTGGAACGGTTCCTCGGCGCGGCGGGTGCGCTTCCTGGTCTCGCGATCCGCCTCGCTCTCCTGGATACCGGCGGCGTCGGGGAGGAGATATTCAAGCAGGCCGTTGGTCGGCTCCGTGGCCCAGATGGGCTTCCGATAACCCATATGCGTCAGCCGCGGCAGCAGCCCGGCATGGTCGATATGGGCGTGCGTCAGCAGCAGGAAGTCGATCGCCTTGGGATCGAACGGGAATGGCTTGTAGTTGAGATCGCGGACGGTCTTGTTGCCCTGGAACATGCCGCAATCGACGAGGAACTGGCCTTTGGGGTGCACCACCCGGTAGCAGGAACCCGTAACGGTGCCCGACGCCCCGTGGAAATGTAGCGTGACGGTCATCGTGGCCTCCCGGGCGAACTATCTGATCTCAGTGTGACAGGTTTATTTCGGCGCGCGCTTGGCGAGGATGCGCTGCAGCGTGCGGCGATGCATGTTGAGCCGGCGTGCCGTCTCCGAGACGTTGCGATCGCAGAGCTCGTAGACGCGCTGGATGTGCTCCCAGCGCACCCGGTCGGCCGACATCGGGTTCTCGGGCGGCTCGGGCGGCTTGTTGCCGGTGGCGAGCAGCGCGTTGATCACGTCCTCGGCGTCGGCGGGTTTGCTGAGATAGTCCACCGCGCCCAGCTTCACCGCTGTGACAGCAGTGGCAATGTTGCCATAGCCGGTGAGGACCACCGCGCGGGCATCCTCGCGCTTCTGGTGCAGCGCCGCGACCACATCGAGGCCGTTGCCGTCCTCGAGTCGCAAGTCCACCACGGCGTAGGCCGGGGGTGCCTCGGATACGGCGGCGAGGCCGCCGGCTACGGTGTCGGCGATCCGGACATCGAAGCCGCGTTTCTGCATCGCCCGCTCGAGGCGGGTGAGGAAGGTCTTGTCGTCATCGACCAGCAGCAAGGTACGGTCGGCCGCAAGGAGTTCATCGACTGTGCTCATCGCCGCCTCATGTAGGGTCTTTTGGTGAAAAGGTCAAAAATACGGAGGGACGCACAATCGGTATCTACCCGCCTGCGCGGGAATGACGCCGGTGGGGAACGCAAGCATTCGCGCCACACTCACACCTGCTCGATTGCCGCGCGCGGCCAGATCAGCCGCACCTGCGCATGGCCGTCCGCAGCCTCGTTCTCGAAGCTGAGCTTGGCGCCGGTGCGCTCCAATAGAGTCTTGGAAATGAAGATGCCCAACCCCAGTCCGCCTGGCTCTCCGCTGTCGGCGTTGCGCGGCCGCGTGGTGAGATACGGCTCTCCCAGCCGGGTGATCAGGTCCGTCGGAAAGCCTGGGCCATCATCGGTGATGGTGACGGTGACCGCCTGCTTATCCCAGCTGGCTTCGACCAGCACGGCGCGCTGCGCGAACTGCGCCGCGTTGTCGATCAGGTTGCCGAGACCGTAGAGCAGTCCCGCGTTGCGGCGGATCACCGGCTCGGCGCCGGCACCCTTGCCGGTGCGCACCGAGATCACCTTGCCGCCGCCTTCGAGCGGTTTGATCACCTCGGCCAGCAGCGCCGAGACCGGCACCGCGGCGAACGGGTCGCCCGGCGTTTCGCGCAGGCTCCTGAGCTTGCCGAGGATTTCTCGACAGCGCGCCGCCTGCGACATGATCAGTTCGATATCCTCGCGCACCGGGCCGGCCGGTACCTCGTCGCGGATTTCGCGCGCGGCGAGCGCGATGGTGGAGAGTGGCGTGCCGAGCTCGTGCGCGGCGGCTGCCGCCAGCCCATCCAGCGCGCTCAACTGCTCATGCCGTGACAGCGCCAGCTCGGTGGCGGCGAGCGCGTCGGCGAGCTGGCGTGCCTCGTGCGCCACGCGGTTGGTATAGCCGGCGATGAAGATGGTGCCGCAGATGATCGAGACCCAGATGCCGATGACATAGACGCGGTCGAAGACGATGCGCGAGTCGGGATCCCAGGGGAGGTCGAAGTGGAACACCGAGAGGAGGGAGGCAAGGACGATGGCCAGCGTCGCAAGGATCACCGTCGAGCGCTGCGGCAGCGTCGTCGCCGATACCGATACGGGAGCCAGCAGCAGCAGCGAGAACGGGTTCTGCAGCCCGCCGGTCAACGCCAGCAAGGCGGCCAGCTGAAACAGGTCCCAGCCAAGATGCACCGTCGCGACGGTGGGCGACGGCCGGTAGCCCTCGCCCAGCCGGAACACCAGCCACAGGTTGAGCAGCACCGATAGCCCGATGAGCATCAGGCACTGGGTCAGCGGCAGCGGAAAGCTGAGCCCGAAGGCGACGAACAGCACGCCGATGGTCTGCCCGGCGATTGCCAGCCAGCGCAGCCCGACCAGCGTCGCGAGCCTGAGAGGGCGCCAGTTACCCGGCAGGATCGCCGCCGAGGAGTCCGCCAATGCCATGAAATCATCCTTTCCGGGCATGTCGTTTCCGCCCGCATGGGAAGTCTAGCATGGCATTTCAAGGGCAAAAATGCGCGAGCGAAACGCTTGACCCCCAGTCCGGTGGGACCACATCGGAGCTGTTCGTGACTGGGAGAAAGTCCAATGCACACTGCGATTATCAAACCGCAATGGGGCCCGCTGACCATAGCTTTGATGGTCCTGGGCTTCGTCATCTGGTGGCCGCTCGGCCTCGCTGTTCTCGCCTACATCCTGTGGGGCGAAATGTTCGGCGGCTCGGCGGACAAGGCTCAGGGGTTCGTCAATCGATCCCGGGCCTGGGCCGAAAACTGCGGTCCCCGCGCCAACGGGTACCGTCACCACGGCTTCCGCAATTCGAGCGGCAACGCCGCGTTCGACGACTATCGCACCGAGCAGCTCAAGGGCCTCGACGAGGAACGCCGCCGGCTCGACGAAGAGGTCAACGCCTTCCACGAGTACATGCGCAACCTCCGCATGGCCAAGGATCGCGAAGAGTTCGACCGCTTCATGCGCGAAAAGAACGGTAACCGCCCGAACTACGGCGGCGACCAGAACAACGGGACGAACGTCTAGTTCCCTCCCGCTTATTGTCCTCCTGACGACTGGCGCCCCCTTGCGGGGCGCTTTTTTGTCGTCGGGGATCAGTTCGAATCAGCGATGATCGGCCCATGAACTTCCTGTTCCCCGCCAAGGCGCCGAAGGTGCCGGCCGCGACCACGCTCCTCATCGACGATGAGCCGGTCGAGATCACGGTGAAGGTGAGCCCGCGGGCGCGGAGCTATCGCCTCACCGTGCCGCATCACGGCAACCCGGTGCTGACGCTGCCCAAGACCGGACGCTGGCCCGAAGCCGAAGGCTTTCTCAACCGCCATCGCGGCTGGCTCGCCGCGCGGCTGAAGCGCAGCGCACCCCGCACCGCCTTTGCCGATGGCGAGGTGGTGCCGCTGCGCGGCATCCCCCACCGCATCCATGCCACCGGCCGGCTGCGTGGGCGGGTGGAAGTGTCCGAAATCGATGGCGAGCTGTCGCTGCTGGTGCCGGGCGAAGCGGCACATATCCCGCGCCGGCTGACCGAATGGCTGAAGGCCGAGGCCCAGCGCGACCTAGCGGTGCGCTCCGACGTGCATGCGGCGGCGCTCGGGGTAGAGGTCAAATCGGTAGCGATGCGCAGCCAGGCCACCCGCTGGGGCTCTTGCTCCTCATCGGGCAAGCTCAACTACAACTGGCGGCTGATTCTCGCCCCGCCATTCGTGCTCGACTACGTCGCCGCCCACGAGGTGGCCCACCTCGTCCACATGAACCACTCGCCGAGTTTCTGGAAAACCGTCGAGAAGGCGCTGCCCGACATGACCAAGGGCAAGGCCTGGCTCAAGGCCCACGGCAAGGTGCTGATGGGGTATGGGCTGGAGTAGCTGCCGCTCGTCGCAAACGCTCCAAGCGCGCATCGCGAGCGATGGTACGCGATGCGCCAGCATCGCCGCTTCGAGCGTCAGCGAGGAGCGACTCAGCCCCCGAAGATATCGCCCAGGAGATCCACCAGCGTCCGCCTTGGCCGTTCGGTCTGCTGCTGTTCCATGGGCTGCAGCTGCTGCTGTTCCGTGCCAGGCTGGGTCATGGCGCCCGGCAGTTCGGCAACCGGAATGCCCTCGTGGGCCTTGGTCATGAACTGGCTCCAGATCTCCACCGGCACGTTGCCGCCAGAGAGCTTGGTGCCCACGTCGTCGTCGTTGCCGAGCCAGACGCCTGCCACCATGCGCGAGGTGTAGCCGACGAACAGCGCGTCGCGGGCTTTCTGCGACGTGCCGGTCTTGCCGGCCATCGGCCAGCCGTTGAGCTGGGCCCGCTTGCCGGTACCGATTTCGACCGCCGCATGCAGCATGTCGTTCATTTCGGCGACGATGTTGGGCTCGATCACCCGTCCCGGACCGGCGGCGACAGCGTCATACAGCACCTTGCCGTCCGCCGTTTCGATGCGGGTGATGACGTTGGCGATGACGCCGATGCCACCATTGGCGAACGGCGCATAGGCCGCCGTGAGTTCGAGCAGCGAGACTTCCTGCGTGCCGAGCGCAATCGAGGGCACGGCCTGCAGCGGCGAGGAAATGCCCATGCGCATGGCGGCTTCAACCACCTTGTCGGGGCCGACATCGTTGGCGAGCAGCGCCGAGACGGTATTGCGCGACAGCGCCAGCGCCTGGCGCAGGGTCATGTCGCCGCCATACTTGCCGTCGGCATTCTCCGGCTTCCACCCGCCGATATCGACCGGGCCGTCGGTGGCGATGGTGTCGGGCGTATAGCCCTTCTCCATGCCGGCCAGGTAGACGAACGGCTTGAAGGTTGAGCCCGGCTGGCGGCGCGCGGTGACGGCGCGGTTGAACTGGCTCTGCTGGTAGTCGACGCCGCCGACCAGCGCACGCACCGAGCCATCGACGTCCATGGCCACCAGGGCGCCCTGGGTGAACTTCATCTCGGCGCCGTGGTTGGCCACGGCTTCCTTCACCACGAATTCTGCTTCCTTCTGCAGGTCCCAGTTGATCGTGGTGTGAACGATCACGTCCTGTTTCACTTCGCCGAGATACGCGGTCATAAGGCTCTCGACCCAGTCGGCGACGTAGGATTCGCCGCCCACCACCTTGGTGCGCACAGTCTGGTTGGGGTCGATCGCGGCGGCCTTGCTCTCGGCCGGCGTGATGTAGCCTTCCTTGGCCATGGCGGCGAGCACCAGGCCCTGGCGGGTCTTCACCGCGTCGGAATTGCCCTGCGGGTTGAGTCGCGACGGCGCCTGCAGCGAGCCGGCGAGTATCGCCGCTTCGCCGAGCGACAGGTTGCGCGCCGATTTGCCGAAATAGCGCTGCGACGCCGCCTCGATGCCGTAGGACTCGTGGCCGAAGAACATGCGGTTGAGGTAGAGCTCGAGGATGTCGTCCTTGGAGTAGTTCTGCTCAAGCCAGACGGCGAGCAGCGCTTCCTGCACCTTGCGGCCCAGCGTCTGGTCGGGGGTGAGAAAGAGGTTCTTGGCCACCTGCTGGGTGATGGTGGAGGCGCCGCGGGTGACTTCACCGGCCTGGACGCTTTCGAGCGCCACGGAGACAAGGCCGACCACGTCGATGCCGAAATGGTCGTAGAAGCGCCGGTCTTCGATGGCGACGAACGCCGCCGGCACATAATAGGGCAGCTCGCGCAGCGACACCGCTTCGCCGCCGGTCTTGCCGCGATTCGAGATCAGCTGGCCGTTGGCCGCGACGATGCGGATATTGGCGGCGCGGTCGGGCACCTTCCAGGTGTCGGACGAGGGCAGCTGCACCGCGTAGTAGACCACCACTGCGCCCAGGGCGAGGGCGCCCCAGATGCCGAGGATGAAGAGCCAGGAGATGAGCTTCCAGATGACGCCGAACAGCGTAAGCGGCCGCCGCTCGCGCCGGCCGCCACGGGTCTTCTTGGCCTTCGGCGCACGTCCGCGCGGGGCCTTGCCGCGCGGAGCGCGCTCCTGGCGCTCGTCGTCGACGCGAATGTCGCCGTCGCCAAAGCCGGGTTCGATCCGGGCGCCGCGTGCGGCTTTCTTCGCCGGTGCAGTTCGCTCCGAACGCGTGCCCTTCTTGGGCGTGGCGCCGACGCGATCATCAGGCGAAACGTGGAAATCCATGTACAGGGCCCCGGCATTCTTTTTGCGCATGGCGAGTGTCCGGCAGCCGGTTCCCTGTCGAGGGACAGCATGCGGACGCCATGGGGCGATCCGACCGTCTCGCCAAGCCCAAGCCAACCCGAAATTCCGGGTCTTCGGCCAGCGCGGTCCCCTTGGCTATCCAAGTTAAATGTGGCCGGTTTATGTGGGCTTAAGCAGGCCGCTTAAGCTGTGTTGCGGCGCGGTGACAACTCGCAGGACATGAGGTCATCGAGGCCGACCACATTCACCGCTCGGCGGCGACCGCGTCGAAACGGGCGCGCGAGTGCTCGATGACCGACTGGTTGGCCTCGGTCCGTTCGGCGAGCTTCAATAGCGTCTGGAACAGCGTCGCGCTCGAGCTGCCGCAGCGTGGCTGCCAGCATGCGATGGCTGATGCCGTCGAGGGCGCGCAGCAGTTAAGGACCCGCCGCCGAACTCGAGGCGATCCGGCTGGCGCTGGCGGTGCCGGTCGGCGCAACGTTGCTGGCGCTGCTCCTTTCGGGGTTCGGCCTCAAGCGGAGGGTGGCACTCGCCGGCTAGACGGTCAGCCGGCCGAGAGTAGGTCGCCGGCCTTCAGGCGCGCCACATCCCGCAGCGGTGGCGCGCCGAAGGTGCGGGCGTACTCGCGGCTGAACTGGCTGGGGCTGTCATAGCCGACGCGGTGGCCGGCGGTCGCTGCGTCGAGCGCTTCCGACAGCATCAGCCGACGCGCTTCCTGCAGCCGCAGCTGCTTCTGGTACTGCAGCGGGCTCATGGCCGTCACCGCCTTGAAATGGAAATGCAGCGCCGAGGGGCTCATCCGCGCCTCGATGGCCACCGTCTCGATGGCAAAGCTGTCGCGGAAGTTGGACTTGATCCAGCCGATGGCGCGATTGACCTGCTGCAGCCGGCTCTCGGCCAGCGCGATCTGCTGCAGCTTGGTCGCCTGGTCGGAGCGCAGCAGCCGGTAGAGGATCTCGCGCTTGATCATCGGGCCGAGCACCGCGAGGTCCTGCGGCCGCTCGAGCAGCTTCACCAGCCGGATGGCGGCATCGAGCAGTTCGGGCATGATCGGGCTGACCGTGACGCTCGGCTCGGCGTCGGCTGCCGCGGCTGCGGTCACGCCGCCGACCTCGATCAGCAGCGCGCCGATCTCGGCGGCATCGAGTTCCAGCTTCACGCAGAGGTACGGCTCCTCCGGCGTCGCTTCGACCACCTGGCCGATCACCGGCGTATCGACCGAGACGACGAGGAAGTTCGACGCGTCGTAATTCATCACCCGATCACCGGCGATGACGCGCTTTCGCCCCTGCGCCACGATGCACAGCGCCGGGTGGTGCACGGCATGCATCGGCTCGGACGGATGCGAGATCCGCACCAGCGACATGCCTTCGATCGGCGTTGCCTGAATACCATCGGACGTTGCGAACTGTGCAATCGCCGCTTTGAGTTCGTCCATGCGATCCATGGCCAATTCCTTCATTCTGCGTGCTAGATACATAGCACTTCGCGTGCACGAGTCACCACCGATCACGATGTTTTGGAGGATTGTGCAATCACTCTGGAGGATCGGTCTACCGCTCCGAGGCTCCCGTGAGCGATATAGCTGTCACCGCGGATGGACGAACATCAGCGGCAGAAAGCGAGGACCCCAAATGAACATCGATCTTTCCAACATCGCCCGGACCCTGCAGCCCGCGGCCATCCTCGCCATCACCAACAAGCTTCTGAAGCAGGTGAACGCGACGCCGCGGCGGCCCCGCCGCGAGCGGCGGAGCATGAATGGCTAGGCGCCGGATCGTCGCGACGTTCGCCGGCGCGGTGCTGATCGCCGCGCTTGCGCTGGTCGCGGGTATCACCTTCGGCCTGCCACAGGCAGGCCGGCACACCGCCACCGCTTATGGAGTTTCACAGATGCACACCAAGCACGACTACATCGGGCTGTGGGTCACCGAGGACGGCGAGATCCGCCAGGCGCTCCTGCCCAATGGCCGCTACATCGAAGCCCGCGGCCATCTCGAGGTCGCCTATCAGGGCGACTATCGTATCGAGGGCGACCACATCGAGTATCGCGACGACACCGGCTTCTCGGCCGATGGCGATTTCATCGGCGGCGTGCTCTATCACGCGGGCATGTTGATGTACGCGCGGGACTGATCCGGTCCCGCGCTGCAACGAAAAAGGCCCGCCAACCGGCGGGCCTTTGCTTTTCGAGGTGGTCGAACTAGACGATGCCGCCGCCACCCGCAGCAACCGCCGGGCGGACGGCCGCGACGCGCTGGCGATACCCAGCCCTGCGATAAGCCGCGATCGGATCAATCGCCCCATTCGCATCGAGCCGTGCCTTGGCAAGGATCGGCTCGACATCGGTGCGGAACGCCGTCTTCAGCGTCTCCGACGCCATCAGCGCGTCGTCGCTCTGCTGGTATCCCTCAAGCGCCTTGCGGTCGACCAGCAGCGCCAGCGCATAGGAACGCCGCACTTCGTTGGCCGAGCGGATCAGCGACTCGATTGGGTCGGTGACGTTGTGGCTCTGGTCCAGCATGTGGGCCGGCTCGAAGCCGTCGGCCTTGCGGAGTTCCGCGTCGACCAGCTCGTTGAACACCAGGAACAGCCGGTACGGGTCGATCGAGCCGGTATCGAGGTCGTCGTCACCGTATTTGCTATCGTTGAAGTGGAAGCCGCCGAGCTTCTTGAACTGGATCAGCCGGGCGACGATCATCTCGATGTTGACGTTCGGCGCATGGTGCCCGAGGTCGACGAGGCACTGCGCCTGGTCGCCGAGTTCAGTGGCGATCAGGTAGTTGGTGCCCCAGTCCTGCACCACGGTCGAGTAGAACGCCGGCTCGTACATCTTGTGCTCGGTGAAGAGCTTCCAGTCAGCCGGCAGGTCGGCGTAGATCGCCTTCATGGCGTCGAGATAGTACTCGAACACCCTGGTGAAGTTCACCTGGCCGGGGAAGTTCGAGCCGTCGCCGATCCACACCGTCAGCGCCTTCGACCCAATGGTCTTGCCGATTTCGATGCACTCGAGATTGTGCTCGATCGCCTGCTGCCGCGTTTCCTTGGCGTAGTTGGCGAGCGAGCCGTAGCGGTACGAGTGCTTCTGGCCCGGCGCATCCGAGAAGGTGTTGGAGTTCATCGCATCGAACCCCAGCCCGAAACGGCTTGCCGCCTGCTTCAGTCGGTTCGCATCGGCCTTGTCCCACGGAATGTGCAGCGAGACATTCGGCGTGGCGCGCGTCAGCTGGTTGATCACCGAGCAGTCCTCGAGCTTGTCGAAGATGTCGCGCGGCTCGCCCTCGCCGGGGAATTTTGCAAAGCGCGTGCCGCCGGTGCCGACGCCCCAGGAGGGAACGGCGACGGTGTAGGCCGAGACCTTCTTGAGGATCGCGTCGATATCGATGCCACGCCGGCTGAGTTGCTCGCCGAGATGCGCGTAGTCCGAGTCCAATGCCTTACGGTTGGCATCATTGGTCTGGTCGACCACGGACTGGTCGATGAGTTGGTCGGTCATGTTCTCTCCCCTCAGTTCAAAAGGCCCCCTCACCCGCCGCTTTGCGGCGACCTCTCCCGCAGAGGGAGAGAGGTGATGCGAAGGCACGATCTCGCCCCATCACACCTCTCCCTTTAGGGGAGAGGTCGGCGCGTCAGCGCCGGGTGAGGGGGCCTTTCTCGCTTACCGCGTAAAGCTCTGCGCGTTGCCCGCGTCGACGTTGATGATGTTGCCGGTGGATTTGGCCGACATGTCCGAAGCGAGGAAGTAGATCGCCTCCGCGATATCCTCGGGGAACACGCTCAGCTTGAGCATGGAGCGCTGGCGATACATTTCCTCGAGCCCCTCCTTGTCGGTCTTGTAGGTCGAGGCGCGCTGTTCGAGCCACTCGCCAGCCCAGATCTTGGAGCCACGCAGCACCGCGTCCGGGTTCACCACATTGACGCGGATCTGCTCGGACGCGCCTTCCAGCGCGAGGCAGCGGGCAAGGTGGATTTCGGCCGCCTTGGCAGTGCAATAGGCCGCGGCATTCGGCGACGCGGCGAGCCCGTTCTTGCTGGCCACGAACACCACGTTGCCGCCGAGCTTCTGCGCCCGGAACATGCGGAAGGCTTCCCGGCTGACGAGGAAGTAACCCGTCGACAGGATGTCCATGTTCTTGTTCCAGAGCTCCAGCGTCGTCTCCTCGATCGGCGCCGACGACGCCAGCCCGGCATTGGAGACGAGGATGTCGATACCGCCGAACTCCACCGCGGTCTCGGCAAAGCCCGAGATGACAGCCTCTTCCCTGGTGACGTTGAGGTTCACCGGCCGGACGAAGTCCTTGCCGAACACCTTGCCCAGTTCCTCGTTCGCCGCGGCCAGCGCCGTCTCGTCGATATCGGCGAGCACCACGCACGCACCCTCGCGCAACAGCCGCACCGCGGTTGCCTTGCCGATGCCGCCGGCGCCGCCGGTGACCAGCGCAATGTGCCCGGCCAGCGACTTCGGCTTCGGCATGCGGGAGAGCTTGGCTTCCTCGAGCAGCCAATACTCGATGTCGAACGCTTCCTGTTCTGCTAGCCCCTGATAGGTCGAAACCGCAGATGCTCCCCGCATCACATTGATGGCATTGACGTAGAACTCACCCGAAATGCGGGCCGTCGCCTTGTCCTTGGCGAAGGTGAACATGCCGACGCCCGGCATCAGGTAGACCACGGCGTTGGCGTCGCGGATCGCCGGGCTGTCCGGGTGCTTGCAGCGGTTGTAGTAGCCCTCGTAGTCGGCGCGGTAATCCGCCGTCGCCTTCTCGAGCCCGGCCACCACCGCATCGATATCGGGCTTGGCCGGATCGAACGCGATCACCAGCGGCCGGATCTTGGTGCGGAGGAAGTGGTCGGGACACGAGGTGCCGAGCGCCGCCAGCGGCTTCAGGTCCCGCGAGCCGACAAACTCCAGCACCGCGGCGCTGTCGTCGAAATGGCCGAGCATCTTGAACTCGTTGGAGATCAGCCCGCGGATCTTCGGCATCAGCCGCGCCGCGATGGCCCGGCGTTCCGCCGCCGGCAGCGGGGCCACCACCTGGCCGCCGAAGGCCGCCTTGCCCGCGGTCTTGCCCTCAAACCAGGCGATTGCCTTGTTGATAGTGTTGATGGTCTGCTCGTAGCACTCTTTGGGCGTATCGCCCCAGGTGAACAGCCCGTGGCTCTCGAGGATCACGCCCTTTGCGCCGGGGTTCTCGAGGCAGAACTTTTCCAGCCACAGCCCGAGCTCGAAGCCCGGCCGCTTCCACGGCAGCCAGCCGATCTCGTCGCCGAAAATCTCCTTGGTCAGCGCCTTGCTATCCTTGCTCGCCGCGATCGCGATGATCGCGTCGGGGTGCATGTGGTCGACGAAGGCGTGCGGCACGTAGGCGTGCAGTGGCGTATCGATCGAGGCAGCGCGCGGGTTGAGGTTGAAGGTCGCGTGCGGCAGGTAGCCGACCATCTCGTCTTCGTGCGCGGGCCCGCGATAGAGCCCCTTCAGCGCGCGGAGCTTGTCCATATAGAGCGTCGAGAAGCCGTCGAGCTTGATCGAGGCCGAGTCGCCGCCCGAGCCCTTCACCCACAGCACTTCGACGTCCTGGCCGCTCAGCGGGTCCTTCTGGAAGATCTTCGACGAGGTGTTGCCGCCGCCATAGTTGGTGACGCGCTTGTCCGAGCCCAGGATGTTGGAGCGGTAGACCAGCCGTTCCGGCTCGGTCATTCCTGCCGCCTTGGCATCGTCCCAAAGGTTTTGCAGGCGCGCTGGCGCGGTCCCCGACATGATATTCCTCCCGTAGGCATTGGTCCTGATTTGGTATCGGACATGCCTCCGAAGGCCCGAGCATGTCAATCAGAAACACTCAATAACAATCAGAGTTGGGCCGAAAGTCGCACTCTCTGCGGCACAATGATTGACACTGACGGGTTTTGGTGAAATTGAGGCAGTAAGGGAGAAGACTTTGCACGAAACCGAGCGACACAGGGTCATTCTGGCCGCGGTCCAGGCGCGCCCGCTGGCGACGGTGGCCGATCTGGTGGATATCACCGGCACGTCGGAAGCCACCATTCGCCGCGATATCGCAGCGCTGCACGTGCAGGGTCGGCTGCGCCGTGTGCGTGGCGGCGCCGAGGCCATCAACCCGCCCGAGCAGGGCAGCCTGATGGGCCGGCCGTTCTCGGTCAATGAGACGATCAACATCGGCGCCAAGCGCGCCATCGCCCGCGCCGCCGCCGACCTCTGCAAGGACGGCGAGCCGATTATCATCAATGGCGGCACCACCACCTATCAGATGGTGCACTACCTGACGGGCCGCCGGCTTTCGGTGTTCACCAACAGCTTCGGTATCGCCGAGCACCTGCTGCACAATTCGCGCAACAGCGTCGTCATTCCGGGCGGCACCGTCTATCGCGAGCAGAACGTCATCCTCTCGCCGTTCGGCGGCGTGGTGGCCTCGCACTTTTACGCCAAGCGCATGTTCATCGGCTGCCAGGGCCTCGGCCAGCACGGCCTGATGGAAGCCGACCCGATGGTGGTGCAGTCCGAACTGGCGCTGATCGGGCAGGCCGAAGAGCTGATCGTTCTGGCGGACTCCTCGAAGTTCGAGGGGCGCTCCAGCCTGATCCTTTGCGGGCTCGATCGCATCACCATGGTCATCACCGATGGCGGCATCCGCGACGAGGATCGCACCATGCTGGAGAAAGCCGGCGTCGGCCTTACTGTGGTCGATGCTGCCGTGGAAACCGCCGAGATCAACAAATCCCAATCGGTCGCCTGACCGGCTGGCAATAACGACTAACAACCGCTCAGGGAGGAAATCATGAGCCTATTGAAGAAACTGGCCGTCGCCACGGCGCTGACCGCAGTGATGCTGTCGGCCCCCGCCGCGCTCGCCCAGACCAAGATTGCGCTGGTCGTCAAGTCGCTCGGCAACGGCTTCTTCGATGCCGCCAACAAGGGCGCGCAGGAAGCCGCCAAGGAACTCGGCGACGTCGAGGTGATCTATACCGGCCCGACCACGGCAACCGCCGAAGGCCAGATCGAAATCATCAACTCGCTGATCGCCCAGAACGTCAACGCCATCGCGATTTCGGCCAACGATCCGGATGCGCTGGTTCCCGCCCTGAAGAAGGCGATGGAACGCGGCATCACCGTGATCAGCTGGGACTCGGGCGTTGCCGCCGAAGGCCGCCAGGTTCACCTCAACCCGTCCGACACCAACCTGATCGGCGAGACCATCCTGAAGCTCGCTGCCGACTACCTACCGGATGGCGGCGACGTCGCGATCCTCTCGGCCTCCTCGACTGCCACGAACCAGAACGCCTGGATCGAAGCGGCCAAGAAGGTGCAGCCCGAGAAGTTCCCCAAGCTCAACATCGTCGCCACGGTCTACGGCGATGACGACTCGGTGAAATCCACCAACGAAGCCAAGGGCCTGATCGCCTCCTACCCGAACCTCAAGGCGATCATCGCACCGACCACCGTCGGCGTCGTTGCCGCCGCGCAGGTGGTGACCGATGACAACCTGATCGGCAAGATCAACGTCACCGGCCTCGCGCTGCCGTCCGAGTTCAAGCAGTTCATCGACAACGGCGCTTCGCAGGCCGTGGCGCTGTGGAACCCGATCGACCTCGGCTACTCGGCCGTGCAGATCGCCTACCAGCTCGCGACCAAGAAGGTCGAAGCCAAGCCGGGCGCCACTATCTCGATCGGCCGCGTCGGCTCGATCACGCTGGACGACACCAACTCGGCCGCCATGGCCGCACCGTTCGAGTTCAACAAGTCGAACATCGAAGAGTTCTCGAAGATCTACTGAGGTCGCTGACCCGGCCCGGCGGCGCTCGCGCTGCCGGGCTTCTGTTTCCACACCCACGGTGTCACCCCGGCGCAGGCCGGGGGCCATCCTGAGGTCTCACCACCCACGCCGACAGCCATATCTCAGGCTGGATCCCGGCCTGCGCCGGGATGACATCGGTGAATGGGTTGGCAAAGAGTACAATGCCCAGCATGCCCGAACCCAAGCTCACCCTCTCCGGCGTCACCAAGTCCTTCCCCGGCGTGCGGGCGCTGCACGAGGTTAGCCTCGAGCTCTATCCCGGCCAGGTTACCGCGCTGATCGGCGAGAACGGCGCCGGCAAGTCCACCCTGGTGAAGGTCCTCACCGGCATCTACCAGCCCGACGCCGGCGAGATCGTGCTCGACGGGAAGCCCGTGACCCTCAGCTCCGCCCACAAGGCGTTCGAGCTCGGCATCACCGCCATCCACCAGGAAACCGTGCTGTTCGACGATCTCAGCGTCGCCGAGAACATCTATCTGGGCCACGCGCCCAAGACCCGCTTCGGCACCATCGACTGGACGCTGATGCGGAAGAACGCCCGCCAGGTGCTTGATGACATGGGCGCCGGGCACATCAATGCCGAGACGCGGTTGCGCGACCTGTCGATTGCCAACAAGCACCTCGTCGCCGTCGCCCGCGCCATGTCGATCGACGCCGAAGTGGTGATCATGGACGAGCCGACCGCGGCGCTCTCCCACAAGGAGATCGAGGACCTGTTCGTCCTGATTGAACTGCTGAAGGAGGACGGCAAAGCGGTGCTGTTCATCAGCCACAAGTTCGACGAGATCTACCGCATCGCCGATCGCTTCGCCGTGTTCCGCGATGGCGAGATGATCGGCAAGGGGCTGATCGACGAGACGCCGCAGAACGACATCATCCGCATGATGGTCGGCCGCTCGGTCGATCACATCTTCCCGGAGCGGGCGCCAACCATCGGCGAGACCGTGCTGAAGCTCGAGGGCCTGAGCCATCCGACCGAATTCGACGACATTGGCTTCGAGCTCCGCCGCGGCGAAATCCTCGGCTTTTACGGCCTCGTGGGCGCCGGCCGCTCCGAGGTGATGCAGGCAATCTTCGGGCTGACGCGCACCTCGCGCGGCGCCATGACCCTCGACGGCACCCCGTTCCATCCTCACTCGCCGGCGGACGCCATCGAAGCCGGCATCGTCTATGTGCCCGAGGAGCGCGGCAAGCAGGGCGTGGTGGTCGATCTGCCGATCGTCCAGAACGTCTCGCTGCCGTCGCTGAAAAAGACCTCACGCCAGGGTTTCCTGCAGATGGCCGAGGAGTTCGCGCTGACCCGCAAATACACCGAGCGGCTCGACTTGCGTGCCGCCTCGCTCAGCCAGAATGCCGGCACCCTCTCAGGCGGCAACCAGCAGAAGGTGGTGATCGCCAAGTGGCTCGCCACCCAGCCCAAGGTGATCATCCTCGACGAGCCGACCAAGGGCATCGACATCGGCTCCAAGGCCGCTGTGCACGCCTTCATGGCCGAACTGGTGGCCGAGGGGCTGGCAGTGATCATGGTCTCGTCCGAACTGCCCGAAGTCATGGGCATGTCCGACCGCATCGTGGTGATGCGCGCCGGCCGGATCGACGCCATCCTCGACAACCAGGGACTGACCGCCGACGCGCTGGTCAAGCGCGCCATCGGCGCCCACGAGGTGGCGGCATGACCCGGAATCTCTCTACGCTCGCGCCACTAAGGCTGTTCAAGCTGCGCGAGTTCTGGCTCGCCATCGGTATCGCCGCAATGATCGGCGCCATCGCCACCCGGGCGCCGAGCTTCGCCGCCCCGGCCAATCTCGCCGACATCTTCAACAACACCGCCATCCTGATGATCCTGGCGCTCGGCCAGATGGTGGTGATCCTCACCCGCTCGATCGACCTGTCGATCGCCGCCAACGTGGCGCTCTCGGGCATGGTCATCGCGCTGCTCAACTCCACCATGCCGTGGATCCCGGTCCCGCTGTTGATCCTCGCCGCGCCGCTGATCGGGCTGGCGCTCGGGGCCATCAACGGTTTCCTCGTCTGGAAGCTCGATATCCCGGCGATCGTCGTGACGCTCGGCACCCTCACCATCTATCGCGGCACCACCTTCCTCGTCGCCGGCGGGCAGTGGGTGAACGCCGCCGAGATGACGCCCGACTTCATTTCAATCACCCGCATCGAGCTGTTCGGCCTGCCGCTCCTCAGCTGGTCCGCCGTCGTCATCGCCGCCGCGTTCTATGTGGTGATGACCCGCACCCCGATCGGCCGCTCGATCTACGCCATCGGCGTCAACCCGACGGCCTCGGTCTATGCCGGCATCAATGTCGGCCGCACCAAGTTCATCGCCTTCTGCATTTCCGGGCTCGTCGCCGGGCTCTGCGGTTACCTCTGGGTGTCGCGCTACGTCATCGCCTCCTCCGAGACGGCGGTGGGCTATGAGCTCCAGGTGATCGCCGCCTGCGTCATCGGCGGCGTCTCGATCGCCGGCGGCGTCGGCACAGTCGGCAGCGCCCTGCTGGGCGCGGTGTTCCTCGGCGTCATCAGTTCGGCTTTGCCGGTGATCGGCGTATCGCCGTTCTGGCAGATGGCCATCTCTGGCACCGCGATCATCCTCGCCGTCGTCCTCAACGCCCGCGCCGGCCGCAAGACCGGCCGCATCATCCTCAAGCGGGCGGAGGCCGTCGCACCATGAACGACCAGACCCCGGCCACGCGCCACATCCCCGACCGGCTCGATAAGCCGCTGCGTTCGGCGCTGTTCAGCTGGCCGAGCCTGCTGCTGGTGGTCGCCCTAGCGATCTTCATCGCCAACTCGCTGGCCTCGCCCTATTTCCTCTCGCCCTGGTCGCTCAGCGACGCGACCTTCAACTTCACCGAGAAGGCGCTGATCGCGCTCGCCATGGCGCTGCTGATCATCTCGGGCGAGATCGATCTTTCGGTCGCTGCGATCATCGCGCTGGCCTCGACCGCCATGGGCTTCGCGCTGCAGTTCGGCGTCGATACGCCGGGGCTGGTCGCCATCGGCATCGGCACGGGGCTGATCTGCGGCGCCTTCAACGGCTTCCTCGTTACCCGCCTAGGGCTGCCCTCGATCGTCGTCACCATCGGCACGATGAGTCTGTTCCGCGGCATCAGCTTCATCGTCCTGGGCGACCAGGCCTTCAAGGGCTACCCCGCAAGCTTCGCCGTCTTCGGCCAGGGCTATGTCTGGTGGGTGGTGTCGTTCGAGTTCGTGCTCTTCCTCGCCGCGGCCGCCATCTACTACGTGGTGCTGCACCGGACGAGCTTCGGGCGCCGCATCTTCGTCATCGGCAACAATTCAACCGCCGCACAGTTCTCCGGCGTCCGCGTCGAGCGGGTGAAGTTCGTGCTGTTCTGCCTCACCGGGCTGATGGCCGGCATCGCCTCGGTGCTCTTGACCAGCCGGCTCGGCTCGACCCGTCCGTCGATCGCCCAGGGCTGGGAGCTCGAGGTCATCACCATGGTGGTGCTCGGTGGCGTCTCCATCCTCGGCGGCGCCGGCTCGATCATCGGCGTGGTGATCGCCGCCTTCATCATGGGGCTTGTAACGTTCGGCCTTGGGCTCTTGAATGTCCCTGGAATCGTCATGTCGATTTTCATCGGACTACTGCTCATCGTGGTGATCGCCCTCCCCATCGTCTACCGGATGATCCGCAAGTGACCGTCTCGAAGGTCGGGGTCATCGACATTGGCAAGTCCAATGCGAAAGTGGCTGTCGTCGATCTCGACACACGCACCGAGATCGCCGTGCGCAAGCGGCCAAATTCTGTGCTCCGCGATGGGAAGTATCCGCATTTCGACATCGACGGGCTCTGGAACTTCGTCACCGATGCGCTGCGTGAGCTGAACGCCGAAATCCCCTTCGACGCCCTCAGCGTCACCACCCACGGCGCCTCCGCCGCGCTGATCGACGCCGATGGCGAGCTGGCCTTGCCGGTGCTGGATTACGAGTTCGCCGGCCCCGACCAGCTCTGGGCCGAGTACGATCGCGCCCGCCCGGATTTCTCCGAAAGCTTCACCCCGCGGCTGCCCGGCGGGCTCAATCTCGGGGCCCAGCTGTTCTGGCAGGCCCATGCGTTTCCGGCCGACTTCGCCCGCACCCGGTGGATCCTCACCTACCCGCAGTACTGGTCGTTCCGGCTGACCGGCGTTGTCGCGGAGGAGATCACCTCGCTCGGCTGCCATACGGACCTGTGGGATTTCACCACCGACCTCTACTCCTCGCTGGTGATGAAACAGGGCTGGCTCGACAAGTTCCCCGAAGTCCGACCCGCCTCCGACATCCTCGGCGTCACCCTCCCCGCGGTTACCGCCGCGCTGGGCCTGAAGCGCCCGCTGCCGGTCTATTCCGGCATCCACGATTCCAACGCCTCGCTGCTGCCGCACCTGCTCGAGCGCGACCCGCCCTTTGGCCTCGTCTCCACCGGTACCTGGGTAATCGTCGCCTCGCCCGGTGGCGATATCGACAATCTCGATCCGGACCGCGACTGCCTTGCCAACATAGATGCAATGGGACGACCAGTGCCCTCATCGCGCTTCATGGGCGGCCGCGAGTTCGAGATGCTGACGACGCCGCGCGAGCCATCGGCCGAAGCGATCGAGCGGGTGCTCCGCGACCGCATCATGCTGACCCCGTCGGTGGTGCAGGGCTCCGGCCCGTTCCCCGGCCGGCAGGCGCAGTGGAGCAAGCCGCGCGACCAACTGAGCGATGACGAGGTCTATGTCGTCACCTCGTTCTACCTGGCGATGATGACGGCCGAGTGCCTGACGCTGACCGGCGCCGAGAACCACACTGTGGTCGAGGGCCCCTTTGCCGGTAACGCGCTGTTCCTGCGAATGCTGGCAGCGGCGACCGGGCGTCCCGTGGAGCCGGTGAAGCGCAGCGCCACAGGCACGTCGATCGGTGCTGGCTTGCTGGCGCGGATGGATCGGCCGCTTGCCGATGGCCATGCGCCGGTTCTGGTGGAGAGCGGTCCTGCCGCCGCCGCTTATGCGTCGGACTGGCGGAAGTTCATGACGTAACGGTCCGCTAGCCGGACCTAAAGGGCCCCCTAACGGGGACCCTTGTCATACTCCGGGACGCAGTGCGTCGCGGACTGCCGCCTCGGCGGCTTCGATGGTCTCGAATATCTGGCCATCCACTCCGAACGCGTCGAACTTGACGGCGAGGAAGCGGAAACCGGCATCGAGCGCAACCAAGACACCCTTCGGCTCGCCATCGACATCGACGGCTATGGGCTTGGCGCTATGCGGCTTTTCGAACGGGGCATGCTGCATGGAATGACCTCCATCGGCACGTCTCTGGGGACGGCCGGGGTGTTACCTGAACTGTGAGACGAATGGGTGACAGAGGTCACATTCGTTGGGGTCGGTAACACCCGTTGGAGCGATCTACCCATTTACCAATAAGCCCGGTTTGGAGAGTGGTGCGAATTGCGATGTGCATGTTCGTCTCCTTCCGGCGGCCATCGGCCTGGGTGATTCCAATGAGGGCGAGAATAGCTCGTCGCCCGCAGCTTTTCTGTGGCGAACCTGAGTCCGCCATCTGGTGGTTATACGGCGTCGGCTGCCGCAGGTCTATCCGGCTTTCGTCGTCGATCTCGCAAACATAGGCGGGCCACGGCCGCTTCGCCAGCCCGGCGCGTTCCAAACCGCTAGCATCAAAGTGAAATTTCCTGCCCATTAGATTTGATCGGACGAAAAGCTCGGCGCGTCGTCATGGCCGCCGCAACGGTTGCTACCAAAGTATGCCAGCGTGATGGAAGCCTTGGGCTTCCTGCCTTGAAATCGATTGCATAATCTGTTGAGCTACGCCTGAGCGGATCTGGGGAGCATCGCCGCTCACCCAATATGCCTCGCAAGAAGGCATCATCCGCTCGAGGGAGGACATCGTTGGCCGATACGGAAACGCGCGACAAGAAGCGCGCCAAAGGTCGTCGCCCTCTTGGCGTTGGCGGCGCCATCAAGCCGGGCGGCAAGCCCACCTTGCGCACCATTGCAGAGATGACCGGCCTCGCGATCACCACGATTTCGCGTGCGCTCAACAATGCGCCGGAACTGTCGGAGGAAACCCGCGTCCGGGTGCAGAAGATCGCGGCCGAAATCGGCTACGTCCCCGACCGCACGGCCCTGCGGCTGAAGACCGGGCGCACCCACGTCATTGGCCTGATCCTCGATCCGCACGACGAAATCCTCGGCTTCGGCCAGTCGATGGTCTCGGGGCTGACGGCGGCGCTGCGCGGCACGCCCTACCACCTCGTCATCACGCCGACCTACGCCAATGCCTCGCCGCTCGACCCGATCCTCTACATCCTTCGCAACAAGGCGGCTGATGGGGTGATCTTCTCGCGCACCGAGCCGGACGACGACCGGGTGAAGCTGCTGATGGAGGAGAACTTTCCATTCGTCTCGCACGGGCGCACGGCGTTCCCGTCACCGCACCCCTATGTCGACTACGACAACTATGCCTTCGCCCATCACGCGGTGATGCGGCTCAAGGCCAAGGGCTGCCGCAAGGTGACGATCATCCTGCCGCCCGACCGTTTCAGCTTCGGCTATCACCTACGCGACGGCTTCATGGCGGCGATCAACGAGACCGGGCTCGCTTACGAGATCATCGACGGCGCCACGCTCGACAACGCCGCCGACGAAATCCGCCTTGCCATTATGCGGCGGATCGCCGAGCCCGACGCGCCGGACGGCTTCATCTGCACCGGCGACGCCGCCGCCCTGTCGATCATGGCGGGCATCACCGATGCCGGCCGGCAGATCGGCAAGGACGTGCAGATGGTGGTGAAGCAGACTTCCGGCATCTTCAGCCAGGTGCGGCCCAAGGTCGACGCGATCTTCGAGGACACCGCGCTCGCCGGCAAGCAGATGGGTGAACTGCTGCTCCGACGGATTAATGGCGAAGCAGCGGAGAATCTGCAGATTTTGCACGAACCGGAGATCTGGTTCTGAGGGCGGCGGCCTGATCTCGAGATGGGCCCCGGCACAAGGCCGGCGTGGCATCGAGGGTGTTGATAGAGCGGTGCTGCACTGCATTGACGCTTAGCCGTCGGCTCCGCGCTGCTGCGCCAGGGCCATGGCGAAAACGCCGTTGCCCACACTCCAGTCCGAGTAGTCGTTCTCATGGGCGAAGATGAAGACGTCCTTCGGGGAGACGGCCGCCCGGGCTTCGAGATTTTGCGCAATTGCGGCATAGAGCGCCCGCTTCATCGCGTCGCTCCTGCCCCGCCGCATGGTGATCTCGACCACGATCAGCGCGTCGGAACGGGCAATGCCATTAAAGCCACGGTCGAAGAAGAAGTCCTGATCGCGGTATTCGTTGACGAGGTTGAACAACTCGTCCCTGGGCATGCCGATGCTGTCGACCAGGGCGTCATGAATGCCCTCGACGATATGACGCTTGCGCGCGGGATCCATTCCGAAGGGCACGGCGGTTCTGACGAAGGGCATGGCTCAACCTGACATGTTGCAATGTCAGCTGAATTATCACAGTGAAGCCGCTGTACATATTGACACCTTGGCCGTTTCATTGTGATCTCTAGTCACAATGAAACTTCAGAGAAACCTACCCCTCGCGGCCCTTCGTGCCTTTGAAGCCGCCGCGCGCCACGGCCAGCTGACCGCCGCAGCCGAGGAGCTCGCAGTAACGCATGGGGCGGTCAGCCGCCATGTCAGCCATCTCGAGGTGCTTATTGGAACGCCGCTTTTCGAGGGGGCCCGCAATCGTCCGACGTTGACAGCGGAAGGCCGCGTCTTTGGCTTCGCGCTCACCGCCGCCTTCGACCAGATGGAGGACGCGCTGCGCATCATTGCCAAGAGCGATGATACGATACTGGACGTGGGGTGCCTCAGCACTTTCGCGATGCGCTGGCTCATTCCCCGCCTGCATCATTTCGCCGCACAATATCCGCGCTATGACGTGCGCCTCGCCACCGACGACAGGCCGGTCCGCACCCCGGTCGATGCGCAGATCGTGGTGATGCCGCCGGACGCGCCGACCCCGGAAAACGCCAGCCTGCTGTTTCACGAAAAAATCGGCATGGTCGTTGCGCCATCAATGGCCGTTGTGGCGGGGTTGCCGCGCCTCGAAACCCGGACGCGCAGCCAGATCTGGCAAGATTGGGCGCGCCTCACCGGTGAGCCTCGGCAGGACAAGGCCAGTGTGATCCGAACGTTCGATCATTACCATCTGACCATCGAGGCCGCGTTGAACGGTCTCGGTGCGGCAATCGTACCGTGGCATCTCATTGCCGAGGATGTGACGCGCGGTCGGCTGCTGGCGCCTCGCGGCTTTCTGGAAAGCAATTATCGCTATGTCGTGAGGGTCGACCGGCCTGGGCGACGAAAGACGGAGCATTTCGTGGCCTGGCTGAGAGAAGCGGTGGCCAGTTTCCCAACCCCGCCACCTCCGGCCTAAAACTCGCTAAACCGGAGCGTCCTTGCCGTCATAGGTCAGCACCCTCCGATCAGCGGGTCGCCGATGCTGGTGATGAGTTAGCGCCCACCCTCGATCTTGCGGTGACGCTGGTTCACGCCGCCCTTGCCATACGGATAGTCCGCAACCTCCGGCGCGCTGGCCTCGGTCAACTTCTGCGTGTTCTCGGCATCGAGCTTGAGACCAGCGGCAGCGAGATTGTCCGCCAGCTGTTCCCGCGTACGTGCCCCCAGAATCACCGAGGTCACCGCCGGGCGGTCGGCGAGCCAGGCGAGGGCGACCTGCGCCATCGACACGCCGAGGGTCTCGGATACGTCCTGCAGCGCGCCGATGATCCGCCAGGTCCGCTCCTGCGCGTTGCGCGGGCCATACGATTCCGAGCCGCGGTTCGGGTTCTCGCCCAACCGGGTGGCGCCGGTTGGCTGCTGGTCGCGCTTGTACTTGCCCGACAGCCAGCCGCCGCCCAGCGGCGACCACGGCAAGAGCCCGATTTGGGCGTCGAGCGCCGCCGGTACGATCTCGTGCTCGATGTCGCGGACCAGCAGGTTGTATTGCGGCTGCAGCGTCACCGGCGGCGCGAGGTTGCCCATCTTGGCGAGGAACGACGCCTTGGTCAGCTGCCAGCCGATGAAGTTGGAGAAGCCGTAATAGGCGATCTTGCCGTTGCGGATCGAGTCGTCGAGGAAGCGCAGCGTCTCCTCCAGCGGGGTCAACGCGTCGAAGGCGTGCATTTGATAGAGGTCGACCTGCTCGGCGCCAAGACGGCGCAGCGACGCGTCGAGCGCCTGGCCGAGATGCCGGCGCGAGAGGCCGAGATCGTTCGGCCCAGTGCCCATCGGGAAGCGGCCCTTGGTGGTCACCACCACCTGCTTTGCCGCGTCCGGACGGGCCTTCAGCCAGCGGCCGACAATCTCTTCGGACTTGCCGGCGGAGTAGACGTCGGCGGTATCGAGGAAGTTGCCGCCGGCAGCGACATAATCGTCCATCAGCTGGAACGAGGTGGCTTCGTCGGCTTCGGCACCGAAGGTCATCGTGCCAAGAGTGAAGGCGGAGACGACGGCGCCGCCATTGCCGAGCTTACGATATTGCATGGTATTCCCTCGATGGATTGAATCGCTTCAACGCTGTCTAGCGCGCGTCGGATGTTCCGTCGAGTCGACCATCGGCTAATGACGATAGAAAGACGCGCTAGCCTTCGATTTGTTCGCGCAGGGCTTCCAGCGTCAGCCACTCGTCCTCGGCCTTGGCGAGAGCTGCCTGGGCCTTTTCCAGCGCCTTGCCGGTGTCCGTGAACTTCTGCGGGTTCTTGGCGTAGAGGCTGCCATCGGCGAGCGTGCCGTTGAGCTTGGCGATCTCGGCTTCGAGTTTCGCCATCTCCTTGGGCAGCGTTTCCAGCGCGTGCTTCTGCTTGAAGCTGAGCTTATGCTTTGCCGGATGCGAGGTGGTCTGCGGCAAGGCCGCCTGCTTACCACCCTTGGTCTTGCCCGCATTGGGCGGCGCGGTGACGCCATAGCCGCGCTGGGTGACCATGTCCGAATAGCCGCCCGGATACTCGGTCCACTGGCCACCGCCGTCGGAGACGATCACCGAGGTCGCCACCCGGTCGAGGAAGTCACGATCGTGGCTGACCACGATCACCGTGCCCGGATAGTCGGCAAGCATTTCCTGCAGCAGGTCGAGCGTTTCGAGATCTAGATCGTTGGTCGGTTCGTCCAGCACCAGCACATTGGAGGGCAGCGCCAGGACGCGGGCCAGCACCAGCCGGCCGCGCTCGCCACCCGAGAGCTTGCTGACCGCCGTGCCGGCTTGCTCGGGCCCGAACAGGAAGTCCTTGAGGTAGCCCATGAAGTGCTTGGGCTGGCCGTTGATGATCAGGGTGTCGGAACCGCCGCCGGTCACCGCTTCCTTCAGCGTCATGTCGGCGGTGAGCGAGGCGCGACGCTGGTCGAGGCTGGCGAGTTCGAGATTGGCGCCGAGCCGTACCGTGCCGCTATCAGGTTCCAGCACGCCGGTCAGCAGCTTGATCAGCGTGGTCTTGCCGGCGCCGTTGGCGCCGATGATGCCGAGCCGGTCGCCGCGGATCACCCTGGTGGTGAAATCGTTGACGATGACGCGTTCGCCGAAGGCCTTGGAGATGCCCTTGGCCTCCATCACCATCTTGCCTGAGGTCTCGCCCTCGGAGACAGAAATCTTCACGTCACCGACCGAGCGCTTCAGGTCGCGCCGCTCCTGGCGCAGCGCGAACAGGCCGTCGAGGCGGCGCACGTTGCGCTTGCGCCGCGCCGTAACGCCGTAGGTCAGCCAGTGCTCCTCGCGGACGATCTGCCGGTCGAGCTTGTGCCGGGCGGTCTCTTCCTCCTCCAGCACCTGGTCGCGCCATTCCTCGAAGCCCCCGAACCCCTTGTCGAGGCGGCGGGTGGTGCCGCGATCGAGCCAGACGGTCGAGCGGGTGAGATCGGCAAGGAAACGGCGGTCGTGGCTGATGATCACCAGCGCCGAGCGGATCGATGACAGCTCGTTTTCCAGCCACTCGATGGCCGGCAGGTCGAGATGGTTCGTGGGCTCGTCCAGCAGGATGATATCGGGTTCGGGCGCCAGCACCCGGGCCAGCGCCGCCCGGCGAGCTTCCCCGCCAGAGAGCCGCGACGGTTCCTCGGTGCCGGTGAGGCCGAGATGGTTGAGCAGGTAGGTCGCCCGGTAGTGATCGTCGCCCGCCTGCATGCCCGCTTCGACATAGCTGAGCACATCAGCATAGCCGGAGAGGTCTGGCTCCTGCGGCAGGTAGCGGATGGTGGCGCCCGGCTGCAGAAAGCGGCGGCCGCCGTCGGCTTCGATCTCGCCGGCGGCGATCTTCAGCAGCGTCGACTTGCCCGAACCGTTGCGACCCACCAGCGCCACCTTCTCGCCGGGCATCAGCTGCAGCTCGGCGCCCTCGAGCAATTCGGTCGAGCCGAGTCTCAGGCGAATTTGCTGCAGGAACAGAATGGGCGCGGGGGCCATCGGGAAGTCCGGGGTCTAGAGGGGTCGGGCGGCATAGAGCACGTGCGGGCCGCGAGATCAACGCGACGCCGTGCCCGCCACAAAGATGAATGAACCGGGCCTAACGGCCGGAGTCAGAAGCCGTTCAACTGCGACTTGGCAAAAACGCGTTGCCGCGGGCTTCGGGGCAGATTGGCAGGTCTCCGAGGGTCCACTATTCCGGGCCCTTGGCCGCCTGCCGGCAATCCCAGAGAGACTGGGTTCCGCTGCACGAGCAACGCCCTTCGGGTCGGGCGTGTGCAGCGAAAGGGCGGGTGCCGGGCGGTTGGAGTCGGTCCGGCATCCGCTACTTGTACGGAGCGGTCAGTGTGCCGCCTGGGCGATCAGTACCGGTTCCATATCCTCGAACTTGAGGCCGAGCCGCTCGCGCAGCGACTTACGCTTCGAGGCGAGGTCGGCGATGGTGTAGCTCTCGAGCACGTTGAAGAACGCCCCCAGCGCCTCGCGCAGCGCCGCATTGACGTCGCAGCTCTCGGCCAGCGGACACGTGATGTCGCCGTCCTCGAAGCACTCGGCCATCGAGAAGCTCTCCTCGGTGAGGCGGATGGTATCGAGCAGTGTGATCTCATCGGCCGGACGGCCGAGCTTGATGCCGCCGCGGCGGCCGCGCACCGTCTCGATCAGCCCGTTCTCGACCAAGGGCTTGATCAGCTTGAACAGGAACAGTTCTGAAATGGCGTGCGCCTTGGCGATGTCGGCGACGCGGCTGAGGCCAGGGTCGTTCACCGCGCAATAGATCAGGGTGCGGATGGCATAGTTGGACTGGCGAGTCAGTCTCATCGAATCTCCGATTCGGCGGTCACGCCGACTTTTGCTGCTTCCCCGCGGAAGCCCTGCTTTTCAAGGAGTCTTCCGGCTGGATGGGGTCTGGAACTGCCTCACACTTTATAACGGTTCTAAACTTAGTCAAGAAAACATGACGCCGCAGTTCAGGATTGTGCGGGCAGGGGAGATCGGCCTGCCCGCACCATTGGTCATTCGTCCATGTATGGCCGATGCAGCGCGAGGTCGGCCTCGCCGAGGCGGTCCTGCGCGGTGAAGCTCTGATGCCAGTAGGGATAAGGCAGGTTCGGCTGGCTGACCTTGTCGAGCTTGGCCACATCCTCGGCAGTGAGCTTCAGGTCGACCGACTTCAGGTTGTCCTCGAACTGCGCTGTGCTGCGCCCGCCGATGATCACCGAGGCCACCAGCGGCCGTTGCAGCAGCCAGGCCAGCGACACCTGTGCGCCGGAGACGCCGTGGGCTGCCGCTACCTCGTTGATCACATCGACGATGTCCCAGAGCCGATCCGCGTCGTAGATCGGGGGCTCCCTGAAACCGGTAACCTGCCGTCCGCTTTCCGGCTTGGTGTTGCGGGTGTACTTGCCCGAGAGCCAACCGCCGGCCAGCGGCGACCAGACGAGAATGCCGACGCCCTGGTCGAGCCCGAGCGGCACGAGTTCGAACTCAGCCTCGCGCGAATAGAGCGTGTAGTGAATCTGCTGGGCAACGAAGCGCTGGTAGTGCGCCGCGTCGGCAATGGAGAGCGCCTTCATCAGGTGCCAGGCCGAAAAGTTCGACGAGGCGGCGTAGCGGATCTTGCCCTGCTTCACCAGCGTATCGAGAGCCTCGACGGTCTCCTCGAGCGGCGTCTGCCCGTCCCATTCGTGCACGTGATAGATGTCGATGACGTCGGTCTTCAGCCGCTTGAGCGAGTTCTCGCATTCGCGGATGATATGCCAGCGGCTGAGGCCCTGGTCGTTCGGGCCCTTGCCGGTGGGAAAGCGCACCTTGGAGGAGATCAGCAGCTTGTCGCGCCGCCCATCCACCAGCGCTTCGCCGATCATGCTTTCGGACTTGCCGGCGTTGTAGACATTGGCGGTGTCGATCAGGTTGATCCCGTCATCGAGGCAGAGGTCGATCTGGCGCTGCGCGTCCTTGAGTTCTGTCTCGCCCCACGAGCCGTCATTGCCGAACGTCACCGTGCCGATCGACAGCGATGAGACCTTTAGGCCGGAGCGGCCGAGCAACCGATATTCCATGATGTCCCTCCAGTAATTCGTCGGCGCGGACCCTAGACCAGCCCGATGACAATGGGGAGGGCCGGCCAGGACAAATTGCCCGACCGCCTCTCGGCTCCGGGGTGCTCGGGTAGTCGGGCGGTTCCGGCGTGGCTTCGACCACGCGGGTAGTCCGCAATATGAAGGCCGTCGCCACGCCGGAACTGTTCGGAGTTTTTGCGGGGACCACGAGGAAGCGTTCGCACGCCGTGCGCTAAGCACGGAAACGGTGGACGGGTGCCCATAGCCGCGGCCGCCAGGGGACGGCTCCCCCAGCACCGAAATCGCCCCACCGACCGTCCGTACGCGACCGCGCCCGTGTGGGTGACGGGGGCAGAATCGCATGGGTGCGGGAGTGGGGGGATTACTTCGTGCGGATTTTCTTTGATGCGGCAGTTGTCTCCCTCCCCCGTTGCGGGGA